>CAYRFL010000031.1:0-40000 GCA_964423515.1 uncultured archaeon | reverse complement strand
GTATCGCCATTCTCTTTTTCATCAATTTGCCCATCCCAATCGGTTTCTCTTTAAAGTAAAAGGGCATTGAAGGTATATAAACGTTATAGTACGATGTTCGAACTATACTAGGACAATATTCGAACTAAAACGGCCAAGTCTGAAATTTATTCGTGCAAATGATCCTTAGCAACGGTATTTCCGGATCTATGTAATACCACAGATCATCCTTGGTGTGAAGTATGAAGATCGACGAACAGATGAAGAAACAGCTGATCGAGGCACAGACCAACGAGATAACGGAATATCATATCTACATGAGACTGTCCGGGAGGGTGAAGGATGCCCGTAACAGCAGCATACTAAGAAGGATAGCGAAGGACGAGCGGAGGCATTATCATTTCTGGAAAAAGTACACCGGGATAGATGTTAGACCCAGCAAGTGGAAGATAAGGTTATTCTATCTGATCTCGATCATATTCGGCATCACCTTTGGGATCAAGCTCATGGAAAAGGGGGAGGAGGGCGCACAGTTCAACTATGAGAGGATCGCAAAAAAGATACCCGGAGCCAAGCAAGTCCTCCTTGACGAGGACGAGCATGAACGGAAGCTTATCGAGATGATAGACGAGGAGCGTCTCAGATACACCGGATCGGTGGTGCTTGGTCTCAATGACGCTCTCGTTGAACTGACCGGGGCCCTGGCAGGCTTTACTTTCGCACTTCAGAATGCCCGGTTGATCGGCATGGTGGGTTCCATAACTGGCATTGCTGCCGCCATGTCGATGGGCGCCTCGGAATACCTGTCCACGAAATCCGAAAAGAATGGAAAGAACGGAAAGAATCCGGTCAAGGCCTCCCTCTACACCGGGTCGGCATATATCATCACAGTAATACTGCTGATAATCCCTTTCCTGATGCTGGAAAACGTATACTTGGCACTTGCCGTGACAGTAGGAATGGGGATTCTCGTGATATTCCTCTTCACGTACTATATCTCGATAGCAAAAGATTTCCCGTTCTGGAGAAGATTCCTGGAAATGGCGGGTTTGAGCATCGGTATCGCGGGTATATCCTTCCTTATCGGCATAGGAATAAGAAGCATGTTCAACGTTGATATCTGATACAGGCCCGGGGTGGAATATTCCAACTACAGCTCTTGATCCGAATCGATGGCCTTCCGTATGTCCCCGGCCACGATCTCTCCAATCCCCTTCACTGCCGTCAGTTCCTCCACTGAGGCATCGAAAACTGCGCGCACGCTGCCGAAATGCTGTATGAGCCGTTTTGCCAGTTTGGCGGAGATGTGCGGAAGACCCTCCAGGATGAACTGCTGGCGCTCCCGCATGTTCATGGTGGCCTTTGCACTTCTCAACCTGATCTCCCTGCCCTTGGCGTTCTCCCTCTTCGCCCCTGCCACGAGGAAACGTGCTGTGTCCTGGGCATCCTTCGTATTGATCACCGGTATCCCGAGAGATATGGTGATTGCCGAAAGAGCGCCGAAGATGGCCTCGTCGGAGATGTTCCTCGTTGAGAACAACCCGTCACCCTCGATCACGAGGACGGGACTCTGATACGAACGCAGCTTCCTGAGCTGTGCGAACAGATAACCGTCCAGCATGGAGGAGAGGAAATCTCCGGCTTCCTTCCTTTCCACCGCCACCCGGTCCGAGATTACATAATCGCCGACCTCCAGCTGCCTTGAGCGCACTATCACGCCCATTTTCGAGAGGTGTTTCACCACCTCGGAATTGAACTCCCGGTTGTCAACGACCATGATCAGTTTATCATCCGCAGAAAAATCCACCAGGGAGGTCTGGCCCTTCCCCGGAGTCTCGATGGGTGGATCCCCGAACCCGGCTCTATCCGAGCTCCCGGCCTTCTTCGTGTTCTGCTTTTCTGGATAATATCGAAGCCCTGAACGGTGAACATCGATCCGGCGGACATCAGGTATATTGTCCTTTACTGGAACATCGCCCCCATCGGAGCCGGGATACCCCGGGACCGGCTCGAGAACACCGTGCGCATTTTCTGGGATCATTTTCAACCCGACGGCTTCATTCTTCGATCCTTTCTCCCCTGTGCGATCCCTTACAGAGCGATCCCATCCCTTCTTTTCCTTATCATCCATTCCACCGGGAAGGGTGATGAGCTCACTCCGGAACTCCCTTTTCAGCTCCCCTATCTCGCGCCTCATCCTCTTCTCCTTGTTCCTCGCGGTCCAGTAATATGCCTCGTCCCTTGTTCCCTTGGTTATGAAAATAAGTACCCTACCAGCACGCTTTCGTCCGGTCCTTCCTCTCCTCTGTATTGTCCTTATCTCGCTCGGTACGGGCTCGTAGAATATCACGAGGTCGGTGGAAGGGATGTCCAGGCCCTCCTCGGCCACGGATGTGGCTATAAGCACGTTGATCTCGCCCCGACGGAACTTCCGTATGACCTCGATCTGTTCCCGCTGCTTGAGCCCCTTGTCCCATTCCGTGTCCCGCTGGCCCACGAACTTTTCCGGCCTTATACCGGGCATATCGGCCAGGGCGTTCATTAGAATGTCCGCCGTTCCCCTGTACTGTGTAAAGAGTATTATCCGTGAATCCTCCTTGACCAGGAACTGGGCCTTTATCGCCTCCTTCACCTTCGGAAGCTTCGGATGAGCCCATTGGCCCAGTTGTGCCAATGCCATGGCATACTTGAAGTCAGGGTCCTCCACCAGCGTCCTTGCAGCCTTGGTGGACCCCCTGTTCCTGGCCTCGCTTCTCAACTTGTCGAGGTAGTCGTTGAGCACACGGGTATCCTGGGTCGTCAACAATTCCACGGCATGGTTGATCTTCATGGCCTGGGCCTGAATGGAGAGGGCCTGATACAGAAATTTTGGCGCTGCCTTTCCCTCGGCGTGAAGCCTGGCCCGTATGATCCTCTGGATCTCCAGAAGCTGTGTTACACCGACATTCCTGCCCCTGACCAGACCCATCTTTCGAAGGGAAGCTATCTTCTTTCCGAGTACCGAGTCGAAGCCAGCCTTGACCTTCTTCATCTTTTCAGGTAGGTCCACCTCGATCCAGCTCATGCGGATCTCATGAACGTACGGACGAACGTCTTCATCCCATTTCGAACGGATCTCGATCCGTTCTATTCCCAGGTTCTCGCACACTTCCCTGATACGTTTCGGATCGGCGCCCGGCGAGGCGGTCATACCGAGCACGAGACCGCCCTTTCTCTGCTGCCGGTACTTCTCTCCTATGAAAGCATAGGCATAGTTACCAACGGCCCTGTGAGCCTCGTCGAAAATCATGAGCGATATATCCCCAAGATCCTTCACACCCGAGATGATGTCGTTCTGCACAACCTGGGGGGTTGACACTATTATCCGTCTCATTCTCCACAAGGAACCCCTCTTCGAAGGCTTAGTCTCCCCGGTGAAAAGCTCTATGTCGCCTTCGGGAAGAGTGAGATTTTCCATCAGGAATTCATAGTGCTGCAGGGCCAGCGGTTTTGTCGGAGCCAGGAAGACCGCGTTCCCCTCGTCCAGTTTACGGGAGAGAATGATGGTAGCGATGATTGTCTTGCCCATACCCGTGGGCAATACCACGAGAGTGGATCGGGCAAGGGCGATATCCGCGACTCTCGTCTGATAATCCCGTCTCTCTAGGATCTCCGCCCGGATATATTTCTCATCCAGCCAACTGTTCATCATTCACCTTTGCAGATACTTTGAGAAAAAGCGCCGAGGGAGGGATTTGAACCCTCGCGGTACAGGGTACCAACGGGTCTCGAGCCCGCCGCCGTGGGCCGGGCTTAGCTACCTCGGCAATGGAGAGATATCACCGGAAATGGAGCTTCTCTTGGGCATCCCGGATAGGCTTGGCGGGATAATAATCTTTTCCTCCCAGGGAATGAGAATTCTCAAACACGACCATACCTCTCGACCCTGTCGAACCGGACAGATCTAAAATTTCGGCAAGATTTGCACTTATAACAATATACCCGTTATTCCTTAGTAAAGATTATAATCTAAAATCACCATTATGAATTTCATGTTGCCCGTTTTGTCCCGCCCCTCAAGATACGTTCCATGTATCGTAACCGCCCTATTTATCCTTCTCAACCTCCTCGGGACTATCACTCCGGAGCACGAAGAAGATCGATGCGAGATCGTCATGGAAAATGATAATGGCCAACTGCCCATCGAGGAGAGGTTATCGGATGATTCCATCGATTCCAGAGATATCCCCTATCTTGTGGACATTCCCACATTCGTGAGCGGAGACACGTGGACATATCACGGCGATACTGATACTACGGGTACATACGGTCAATACGATTTCTCCGGAACATTCACGGGTGATACCACATACACGGTCGATAGCATACAGACTATCATGGCCAATGGTACGGAATACATGTGCTATTCCATTGATCTCAATGGAGATTTCAATGTAGATGCAACCGACGGCGGCGTCATATCAATCAGTATCGTAACAGATATTCGCGGCACCGAATACAGGTGCATCTCGGACCTATCCCTCGTTGAACGGGAGATCATACACAACGGTACGATCACCATAAACAAACCGTTCGTTACGGACATAGTGAATTACAACACTTCCATGATCGAGACATACGAACTTCCCCTTGAGGAATTTGATTTTCCATTGTTCCCTTCGCCGGATGAGACCTGGAGCCAGGATTTCGTCAAACATTCCAATTCCACCGGCGATGTAGGCGGCATTCCCTTCGTCAACTACACAAAAAAGCAGCTTAAAAGAGCCTATTCGTGTTCAGAGATAGCGGATTCCATCAATGCTGCCGGGCGAGAATACGAATGTCACAATATCACCGTGAAGGAAGCAGGTCAGACCATAGAGACGAGATACTACTCGGACGTTATTGAGAACCTTGCCCTCACCGAGACGAGATCAAAGAGCCTCATAACGATCCCGGAGCTGTCGATATCTCTGAAGGAGGGTGACATCAAGCTGTCGAGCGATCCCGTTCTTGGCGAATACGGGACCGTAATGACCCTAGAAACACCCTTCTCGGTGGGGCCGAGTTCGGTGATCGAAGTGCAGGGGACCATTCCCGGTATCAATTCGGGCCAGATAGATCTGGAAATACCAGGCGAGAGCATCAAGCTCACTGCGGACGTCACAAGCGGGAGCTTCCAGAAGAGCATATACCTCTTGGGTAATGAAGATAATTCCGTTACAATCACCGATATCGGTTCACACGGTATAATCGCAAGTTACCAGGGGAATCCTCCGGGTTATTCGGTAGCCACCGTGACCGTGGCAGATCCCGACGTACGTGTCTTCGATGATGATATCTCCTATTCACTGGAAAGAGAAAATGAGACCGATGCTCTGGTAGGGGAGACCGTGACCTTCTCCATTTACGTGGACAATCCGAGCCTTGTCGAGATCGAGAACCTGCGAGTAAGGCTGCTTGACAACGATGTTCCCATGGGAAATGACATCATGATGGATGTTTCTCCCAAGGACAGAGAATTGATCGAATCGACCTGGATACCGAATGCGCCGGGAAACCACAGGATCAAGGTATGCCTCGATCCCATCGCCGCCCTCAATGAGAGCTACAAGCACAACAACAACGCCACCATCAACCTAGACGTATACGATCGACCCATCCCCAGGATAATAGATGCGGCCCCCCTGGTCAGGGACATCATCATGACGGAGACCCAGAATACGACCTTCTCCTCGAACATCGTGGAGCTTCCCGGTGGAGATTACAACACATCCTGGCTGATACGGAGAGGAAATGAGACCGAATTCTCCCTGTATTGTGCCGACAATCTTAGCTGTCGGTTCACTGCGTCGTACATCGGAGAGAATTCCAATTCAAAGTCGCCCTTCACCATCAAGTTCTCGGTTACCGACGATGCCGCATATGTTAGAAAGGAGAATTCGACAACATGGAATGTCACCGTGAACAACGTTAACAGGGCACCTCGAATATTGAATGCCGTACCGGACCCGAATGCCGGGACCGTAAACATGAACGAGAACGAGAGCCACACCTTCAGGATCATCGGCGAGGATCCCGACGGAACGATACCCGAGATCATGTGGAAACTGAACGGAGAGGCTCTCAACGTTTCGGCGAGCTCCTATATCTATGCCACGGATTACTTTTCAAGCGGCAATCACACCCTTGAGGCCATACTGATAGACGCCGACGATAATACCAGCAAGGACCGCGTGCAGTGGAATGTTCAAGTGATGAACATCAACCGACCATGTCACGCTGTGATACAATCCCCCCTAAACAATTCTGAGTATGAGGTCGGCACCCCCATCTTCTTTTCGGCCAACGGCAGTTTCGATCCCGACATCATTGCAGGAAATAACTCGAATCCACTGTCCTATCACTGGGATTTTGGCGATGAACATGTAAGCAGCGATTACAAGGTAAATTATAACTACAGCAAAACAGGAAAATTCACTGTAATGCTTCGTGTCCATGACGGCGAGGGATCCAATGACACCATAACCATAACTATAACTATCATTCCCACCACGGATTCCGACGGAGACGGTTATAGCGATACCGTGGAGAAAAATGAGCATAGCGATCCGTACGACAAGAAATCCACACCCATGGACAGGGACGGCGACGGGCACCCCAACAACGAGGATTACTATCCGGACGATGCCGGGAAATGGATAGAACCGGGCGAAAGCGAAATGGACCCCATGACCATCCCCATCCTTTCCCTGATGACGGCGGGAATACTTCTCATGATAGCAACGTATGTGCTTCTGCAGCACGAGAGAAAGAAAAAGAAATTGCAGGAGATGGAGAAGGACGATCAGAAGAAGATGGAGAAGGGCGGCCTTGTGAGCGATCTCGTGGAACTGGAGAGATACCAGGAGGAGATCAGGGAGAACATCGGCAGGATAGACGGGAGATTGAAACAGCTGCAATGGGACATGGAGGACGGGCAGATCGATCAGCGGCGCTACAACGATCTCGCCACCAGGTACAGGAACAGCCAGAGGCACCTTCGGGATGAGATGAGGGACGTAGAGAACCGTATCAACTACCTCGAGATCCAGCTCGAAAGGGAGAAGAAACCGAAAGAGAAAAGGGGCAGGTACGGCGGAGCTGGACTGGAGGACTTCCAGATAGCATCATACGGGGACACGGATGAAGACGAGGAGATGGATGCGGATAAATTCAAGTACTCTTTCGAGTACGAGGAGGAGGAGGACGACTACGACGATGATTACGGGGAAGATGTGGGAGAGGAGATCCCCGGGAAGCGAATGGAACAGCAGCCGAAGGGGAGGTACGGAGGGGTATACCAGGAATATCGATACGGAGAGAGCTATTCCGAATACGAGGAGGAGGACGACTACGACGATGAGTACGAGGAATACGATGAATATGACGATGACGACTATTATGACGAGGATGAATATGAGGACGATTACTGAAGTAATGTCTTAAAGCATTATTAGATGCATCCTTTTACCTATTTTTCCATCACGTTACCCAGAGAGGTCAAATGCAAGGGAAAAATCGCTTCGGGGGTGTTGAATTCTATAATGATCCGTGGAAATCCCGGCATCAAAGGCTCCGATTCTCCGGGAATGAGGCAGGGAGGATCCCCCCGGCCCACATTCCCGGTCGGCAGGGGAAATGTATCACTGGAAGCGGTTCCTTTTCTTTTCGACTCCCGATCCTTGCCCTGTTCATCCTCGTTCTGGTCACGGGATGTTCACTGATCGCTACGAGGGACACAAGCGGTGGTAAGCCCCAGTACATCAGGACCTCCTTCGGCCTGGAGCTGTTCTTCACGTCCGAATACGGCTCCGACCTTCTTGTGGAGGAGATCGATTCCCCCTTCAACTGGAGCGAACCCCTGGACAATATAACCCTCGACGTGTTCTTCAACATCAGCTCCGACAGCCTCAATGAAACCGACTTCACCATGAATTTCGAGTTCGATTACAGCTTCGGCGAGAGAGCAGCGGCCTTCGACCCGGAGACATTCGTCTTCACGGAGCTGGTGGACGGCGATCTTTTCAGACTGGCCGGTTCCAGCGTCGACCTGGGTACTGGATCGCTCACCATGGAGATGACGGATATCAACGTTTCATACAACAGGACATATACCATCACTGGCGAGCTTGACCTGGAGGCCCCGTCCCCCGTGGAGATCTCATCCATCGAAGCTCTGGAGAACAACGTCGTGGAGATCCGGTTCGACCCGATCCCGGATGCCCTGGGCTATTATCTGTTCCTGAGCGATAGAAAATGCGTCAATGTACTGGATAAGAAGCCCTACGACGAGGGTCTGTACACCAGCTCTCCCATACATCTGAGACATCTGAAGGAAGGAGAGGTAGTCTACATATCCATGGCAGCCATCGACATGGCGGGGAATATGAATCCCTCGGTGAGTTGTCACAGGTTCGAGCTCAGTCCTCCGAACGCAGCCCCCGTGGTGAGGATAGACCGCCTGAAGAGGACCTACTCGGCTGGAGAGCAGGTATATTTCACGTGCAGGGAGACCCACGATCCAAATCCGGAGGACGATATATTCTACAGTTGGGACCTCGATGGGGACGGAAGGGAGGACTCCAGCCTCATTACCCCGGTATTCATCTACGACGAGCCCGGACGATACAAGGTCAACCTGACCGTGACTGACGGGACCGGCCTGTGGGAATCCGACGAGATGACCATAGTGATAGATGAAAAGAAGGAGAATGGGGTCTCGGACGGGGCTGCCGTTCCGATAATCGTGATCATCGTTATCATAGGACTATTCATCGTCATGGCATTCTTTATATCCTTGCATCGCCGGAGAAGGAAGAGGCCAGCCAGAAGGAGGAAAAGGGGGAGCGTCACCTTCAAGAGGAAGGAAGCGCCGCCCTCCCGGACTCCTGACATGGACGAGGAAATATACTGGGGGCCGACCTCCTACAGGGACAGGTTACAACAATGGGTCACTGATGTCGTTCCCGACAAACTGCCGGGAAAGGAGACAGTGCGAGAGCGCCTGTCCGAGGTGAGAAGAGCACTGCCAATGAGGGGAGTATCCGAACAGGAGAGAACAGGGGAGAAGACCGAAAGTTCAACCGGTTCGAAGGGAAAGAAGAAAGTGGGGGGTAACGTTCCTCTGACCGCCGCGATCAGCCTCGATGAAGACGGGGCCATCGAGATGAGGAATGAATATTTCGCCTGCTCGAAATGCGATGAGGTCCTCAACATAGCCGTTACCGTTATTGCGGAGAATCCCGAGGACCGCTATCCCATCTCATGCCCGGTCTGCGGAGCCAAGGGAGAAATAGATATAGGAATATGACGATACGTGACCGGAGGCGACTGAAACATGGGAGATCCATCCACTGTAAAGGGAAAACGGGCTCTATTCATAGGGCGCTTCCAGCCATTTCACATGGGGCATTACGGTGTCATCGAGGAGATCGTCGGGGAAGCGGAGTATCTGATAATCGCCATAGGCTCCGCAAAGAAGAGCTATACCTCGAGGAATCCCTTCACGGCGGGAGAGAGGGCCCTGATGATACGAAGGTCCCTGCCATCCGAATGGGCGGGAAAGTGTTTCATCATCCCCATCGACGACCTGGATCGGTACAACGTATGGGTTGCCCATGTGGAGGATCTCGTGCCGCCCTTCGACGTGGTGGTGGGGAATTCGTCCCTTACCGACCTTCTGTTCTCGGAAAAGGGATACGATATCTATCATCCGAGAGAATACTCTCGCGACAGGTTCAAGGGTGAGAGGATCAGAACCAGCATGACCGGGGGGGAGGAATGGGAGGAAATGGTACCGGAGGGTGCGAGGGAGGTCATTCGGGGGGCCGGCGGTGTCGAGAGGCTCGCCAAGATAGTATAGGCGGGATATCCGACTCAATACCTTTTTTTAACAGTTACCCGATTCACCACTGACGACCGAATCCCGGGAGAAATGACAATGATATCGTCCAGCGAGTACATGAAGATGGAAAGGCAGTTCGGAGCCCATAATTACGAGCCTATTCCGGTTGTTATATCGGAGGCAGAAGGTGTGTGGGTCACCGACCCGGAGGGCAGGAGATACATCGACTGTCTCGCCGCCTACAGTGCAGTCAACCAGGGTCACAGGCATCCGAGGATCGTGGCAGCTCTCCGAGAACAGACGGAAAGGTTGACCCTCACCAGCAGGGCCTTCTTCAACGACCGCCTGCCGGTCTTCCTCCGGAAGCTCACGGAGATGGCGGGACTTGAAAGAGCGCTACCCATGAACACGGGGGCGGAGGCGGTGGAGACCGGTTTAAAGATAGCCAGGAAGTGGGGTTACAAGAGGAAGGGAGTGGCTACCGACAAGGCCCGCATCATAGTATGCGAGAACAACTTTCACGGACGCACGACGACCATCGTGGGATTCTCCTCCGACCCCGGGACCAGGGATGGTTTCGGACCGTTCACTCCGGGATTCGACATGATACCCTATGACGACGCGGAGGCCCTCGAGCGGGCAATAACCGAGGACACGGTGGCCTTTCTCGTGGAGCCCATCCAGGGCGAGGCAGGCGTGAAGATACCACACGAGGGCTTTCTACGTAAAATAAGGGACATCTGTCGGTCCCGGAACGTCCTTCTAATGCTCGACGAGATACAGACCGGATTCGGAAGGACGGGAAAGCTGTTCGCCTTCATGCATGAGGACGCCAAGCCGGACATCCTCCTGGTCGGGAAGGCGCTGGGCGGCGGTCTCCTGCCCGTGTCCGCGGCCCTGTCGAACCGCGAGATAATGGATGTAATCGGGCCCGGTGACCACGGTAGCACGTTCGGGGGCAATCCCCTGGCATGCGCGGTGGCCACGGCATCCCTCGAGGTGATCGAGGATGAGGGATTGTCCGAGCGCTCCGCCGAGCTGGGAGAGTATTTCCTTGGACGCCTGAACGACATCAGAACCGACAGCATCCGCGAGCTCAGGGGCAAGGGATTGTTCATCGCCATGGACATGTCACCGGAACTGTGCACCGGCAGGGAGTTCTGCAGAAGACTGATGGATCTGGGCGTTCTGGCAAAGGACACTCACGGACAGACGGTAAGGCTCGCCCCGCCCCTTGTCATCGAAAGGGAAGAGATAGATATCATCGTCGAAAGGATAACCGAGCTTATCTGAAGCGATAGCGGCCCAACGCATCATAACCTGTACCTAAGGGGATCGCGCAACATCCTTCCTACAGGTCCTCCTTCTTTCGGAATACCAGTACCGCCAGCCCCAGCGATATAACCGCCCAGAGAGCCAGGGCCAGGTAGAATATCCAGTCCGAGAAGGCGGAGCTCTCAGCAAGACCCTTGACCTCTTCCAGGCCGAAGGTTGCTATCAGGGCATCGATTGAGACTATTTGCACACACCTTTGGAACAGGGTCGATGGATTCAACAGGGTCATATAGTCCGATACCGATGCGACTTCGAGGCCGAACAGCTCAGAGATCCCTATTGTAAGAACGTTCCAGAGCATATTCAACAGGAACCATAGGCCGATCCCTGACAGAATGGCGGTTCCGGTCGTTTTGGCCAGAACAGATATCAGTATCTCTATGGCCACGTATATGGCGATCAGGAGGACCATGAACCCGATGTAGGCTGCAATGACCGATCCGGTGGGCCATCTTCCCGATACCAGGGATATTATCCATACCGAGACGAACAGGACCGCGAGGAACGGGGCCATCATAGCTCCGGTTATGCCGAGGTACTTCCCGATCACAATGGATTCGCGCGGGAACGGCTTCGTCAAGAGAACGTCCAGTGACCTCTCCGCCCTCTCCTTCGTTATGGCATCGAAGGACAGGACCACCGCCGCCAGGGATGCTATCAGGCTGGCGATGGAGGCGACAAGGACTATAACGAAATCGGGGCCGAGATAGGCCGGGACGCCTGCGAAATAGGTCTTTTTTGGAATTGGTTCGTCAATTTCCACATCCCGCTCCTCCGATTCGGCATTACCGTATACCGCATGAATGAAGTGTTCCCCGGGTTCCAGATCGATGGGCTGCGTTCCATTGATATCTGTCACACCCACGGACACTCCGTCCACGAAGATGCTGGCACCCTCCAATAGTCTACCTTCCCCGTCCACAACATTGGCGATGACGCCTACCTTTCTGTAGGATTCGAATAATTTCTCGACATCCATACCGTCTTCCATCGACAGTTCAGACAGATCTAGTTCATAGACCGGTACGAGCTGAATGCTTATCTCAGAGGTTTCGGCTGCGCCGTCCTTCACCGTGAAGACTGAATAACCCATGCCGGGATGTAGCTGGACCATGTATTCCCCGGGAGCAAGCCCGTAATAGACGGAACTGCCCATATTATCGGTGAAGTTGAAGCCGTCCGATATGATGCGGTTCTCCTCGATATCGAGGAACTTGAAGGTCTGCTGGGCGGCCGGATCGCCGTTGCCCCTGAATGTATAAATGAGGACGTCATCGGAAATATTGCCTCCATCGAGGTCAAGGACGTGAACGGAGATGAACACGTCACCCATGGCCTCCTTCAGCACGTCCTCGGGGAGGGAAATAGATGTTGAACCCCCGAAGAGCGCTGAAAAGCCCCAAGCGCCACCGATCATAACGAGTGCGAAGATCAGAACCAGGATAAGCATACGCACCGATTTGATGTTCTGGATGAACTCCCATTTGGCTATGACCCGGGTTCCCCTGAGAAAATGCACGAGCATGCCCGTATCCTTTTTCGTACCGGGATTCACTTGGATTCACCTCCCGTGAGGCTGAGATATATGTCCTCCAATGATACGTGCTTGATGTCTATGGAGAAAACGTCGACGTCATTGTCCACGAGCTTCCCGTTGATGTACGGTATCCGCCTGCGGGAATCCACCCGGAAGAAGTACTCCTGCCCCACCTTCTGCCCAGCCAGGATCCCCTCGGATTCACGCAGGGAGCCCAGAAGCTCCTCGTCTATCTCGCCGGACCTGAAGGTGACCGTCATCCCGGCCTGGCCCTCCTCCAGCTTATTCTGGAGGTAATCGATGGACCCCTCGTCAACTATCTTTCCCCTGAACAGTATGCCCACCGTGGTGCACATCTGCTCCACCTCCGCCAGGAGATGGGACGAGAGGAAGATGGTGATGCCCTCGCGGTTGAGGCTCTTTATTCTATTACGGAATTCGTAGGTTCCCTGCGGGTCCAGGCCCGAGGTGGGCTCGTCCAGTATGAGCAGCTCCGGCCGGTTGAAGAGGGCCACCGCCAGACCCAGCCTCTTGCGCATGCCGTGGGAGTACCCCTTGACCTTTCGAAGGCCTGCACCTCCGAGCCCAACGTCCTCCAGGAGATCCATAGCCCTTTTCTTTCTCTCACGTCGTTTCACACCGTAGAACTCGCCGTAGTACATCAGCACCTTGAAACCCGTGAGATTCTCGTTGAAACCGGCATTCTCCGGCATCAGGCCGATGTGCTTCTTCACGCTGAGAGGCTCCCTGAGGATGTCGAAGCCGGCCACGGTAGCTGTTCCGGACGTCGGCGGGAGTATGGTGGACAGCATCTTGATGGTGGTGGTCTTGCCGGCGCCGTTCGGGCCGAGATATCCGAATATCTCGCCGTCGGGCACCTCCAGATCGATGTTGTCCACCGCCATGATGGAGGGTTTCCGGAAACCCTTGAAGCGCTTCGTAAGGGCCTTTGTGACGATCATGCGTCCGAGGATATCGGGCCAAACCTAAAAATAATTTGCATTAAAAAAGGAGAAAAATATAAAAGACGGCGTTGCTGGTGTTGAGATGTACATGGCATGACCGGATCGGACCATGAGAGACCGTGGAATCATAACATCGGAGGAGAAACGGTGAAGAACGAGCTTACGAGGGCCCTCTACTGGGATCTGGGAATACCCAGACCGCCATTCCGGATAGAGGTGCATCCCACATCGAGGAGCAACATCAGGGAATTCCGATGCTGGGGAAACATCGATAGAGAGGAGGGCGGGAACGAGGACGTACACCCGGAGCTCCTGGCCAAGATCGTAAGGGAAGGATGCGAACTGGGGGTCAAGGAATGGGTTTTCACGGGAAGCGGAGAGCCACTGCTCCTGCGCAACGAGCTAACAGAGATCATGCAGAAGATAAAGAGCAGCATGTGCTACGGCGAGCTCCACACCAACGGTACCATGTTCTCGGAGCCCTTCGTGAACGACGTGGTGGAGATGGGATGGGACCGGATCGTCATCTGCCTCGTCTCACCGGAGGGTGATACCAACGACGAGATATTGGATACCGAGGGAGCATACTCGAAGATAATGGACGGCCTGGAGATGCTCCAGGACATAAAGGACGAGGTGGGAAGCTCCTTTCCGGTGGTTGACATATTCATGCCCATCATACCCCAGAACTTCGCCGATGTCGGGAATATGATGAAGTTCTGCAAGAGAAAGGGTATTGAGAAACTGGTGATCTCGACCCTCGATTACAACGGGGCTCCCGATGAACTGCTCCTGGACGAGGATGAGATGGTCCGTCTGAGGAACGATATACCGCGACTTCATGCCCTTTCGCGCTCCCTGAGAATGGAGGTGGAGATAAGACCGCTCGAAAATCCCTTCAGACCGGAACCGCCGGAGAGCGGGGACGGGAAGGAGGACAAGAAAGGCAAGAACCAAGGCGAGGTGGAGGACAATGAGGAGATACGGGAACTCGATCCCAGGAAGGTGTACTGCCTCGAACCCTTTCTCAGCATGGTGATACGACCCACCGGAGGGATAGGCCCCTGTCCAGTATCCTGGTACGACACGGAAAAGGAACAGGAGAACCTGTCCCACAGGATGCTGGAGAAACAGGCGCTCCGGGACGTCTGGTACGGTCATTTCTTCTCCATGCTAAGGGAGAATGCCAAGATCGGACCTCCGGCGAACTACTGCTCAAGATGCACGCCACGGCTTCAGAGCCGACAGCTCGAGCTGCTGGATGAGATGAAACTTCACAGGGACAAGTTCATGGAGCAGACGCTGAAACAGATCATCAAGGAGGCGGAGAAGGACCAGGAGGCGGACGATGAGATACAGAAGAGGCTCAGAAGGATAGGGGAGCTCAAGGAGGAGATACTCGATACCGAGGAGGAACTGCAGAAGATGAGGGGATTTCACATGGAGCTCGAGATGATCCAGTCCAGCAGGCTCTACAGGCTCCTGAGAGCATTGAGGATAATAAAGGAATAGGCGGCGGAGAACTGTCGGAGATCCGAGGGGAATCTCGGAAAATCTTGCACCAATGAGATTATATATGGTTTTTAATAATTTTTAATTGATGAGGAGGAATTGTCGGCAGATTTCGAAGGACAGCAATGTTATAGGGAAGAGATCCCCTGTCCTTATCACCATTTTGTTATTTATTCTCGTGATAGCACCCGGACAATATGTTCAGGCGGTCCCGGCAAAAGCAGATCCTCCCCAATCCTCCGGCAGCGCCGGAGGAGTCGATCTGTGGTATTTGCATTCCCAGAATTTCCGGAAAGCAGCCCTCGTTATGGACAATCCGTACAACAACCCCCTCATTGCCGTGGGTATCCAGATGACCTACAATGCAAGCGAAGGAACGGACTACAAGGCCAGAGTGATTATCCAGAGAGGGACCCTGGAAGGGAACAACGAGGCAAGAATGGAGGCGGAGATCGAGGGTTTCCGCACCGGGAACGGGATAACACAGAACTTCCTTTTCAACCAGGACGAATGCGTGATACTGGATGGAGATTACAACCTCCAGCTGAAACCCCTGGGAGCCGACCATTTGACACTGCAGTACACGGAGGATGTTGTAGGGCATTCATACTTCTGGGATCCTACAACGGATGAATGGGTACAGAATGGAGATTCTCCGGGCGTGCCGAACATGGAGGAAAGGGAATGGATGATGGGGGCATTGGTCGAACCCGTTTCACCTCTCGTGGTAGGCATCACAAGGTCGGAGTCCATGACCGCTCCCGATGCTCTTGACGCTTTCTATGCCGACATGGTGATGGGCCGGACATACGTCCTTGGCCTCGAGCATTCGGACTCGAGGAACTTTCAGATATATCTGTACGGAGATCGGGGCGCCGGGGGCGTGGGAGGGCTCCTTGATGAAAGCACCTTGCTGGCCAGCTCTTCCGATGATGACGCTCAAAAGCACATTGCCTTTACCTCCGAGTACAGCGGCAGGTATTACGTGGTGGTCCGACCCAAGACGGGAAGCGGAGCCTATGAACTATCATTGCGCGAGAATCGGCCACCGGTGGCGGAAGCGGGCGATGACGTCTGTGCGAACCTCGAGATGGGGGGTAGCGTTTCTGTTTCATTCCGGGACGGACTATCCTTTGACCCTGACGATGATAAGAACGATAACGGAATGATCGAACCTCCCGAGAGTAACAATCTGTTTTATTACTGGGATTTCGATTCGACCGTTGATTCGAACGGCGACGGCGATCCCTTGAATGACCGTGACGCCGTCGGAAGGCAGGTCGAAAAAAGATATACGGAAGGGGGAAAACGAACTGTCATCCTCACAGTAGAGGATCCCTATGGCTCCTGTGATAGCGATACACTCGATCTGTTCATTAATTATGTACCCGTGGTTAAAATGAACATCGAATTCTCGGAGGATGGGAACGCTTATACCGACAGAAGGTTGCTATTCTCCGCCGAGGGATCATACGACCCGGACGACGATTGTAACCACAACGGCATTATCGATGGAGACGAGATTGACAACCTTACCTACTACTGGGATTTCTTTGACGGAAAGGACAGGGATTACGATGGCAACAGTACCAATGACACCGATGCCACCAATCCCATGTGGCTCATGAGGTATGATGACCCGGGACAGTACGTCATCACGCTGAACGTGGTGGACGATCCGGAATCGGGTACCCATGCCGTGAATTCCACACGAAGGCAGATAGAGATAATCGAATACTTCGATCCGACGGAGCTGTTCCCGGCCGAATGCACCGAAGATGGCCTTTTAAGGCATGTTGACGAAAATCAGGTCCCCGGCATGAATGAAGCGATGGTTGATGACGTCGTTATAAGAACCAGGCAGGCGGGTAGAGAAGAGGTGATCGAGGTGGGAAACGAGACATCCCAGAACCTGCGGGAATGTTATGCGAGGGGGGAGGGTGGAAGGTTGATAATAGGAATCGAGGCCATGGGCGAGATCGAGATGAGTGACGAATGTGCATATCATCTGCACATTGTTGATCATAAGTACACTGAACCGGAATTCAGTCCATCTGCCATGGACAACATTCGGATAGATTCCATTTATTCCTTTACTATCAGGAATACGAAAATTTCGATGAGTTCGTATTTGGACGAGATAGATATGAACGAGGTTCATTTCACCATGATGAAGAACGGAGCCGTACTGGAAGTAAGCATTCCCTTCACACAATTGACAGGGCTACGGGAACTGGCGAATGAAGACGACGAGTTTCTTCTCGACATATTCGCCGTGGTCGAGAAGAACGTCACAACCATCATCAAGGGAGAGAGAGCCGAGATATATTGCCGGGACTCCGTGGGCAGAAATATCTGGGTATTGACCACCGAGAACGATGACACAAAGAAAACGGAGAACCGAAACAAAACTGTTGGCCTTCACCTCGAGCTCATTTTTTTCTCAGTGCTGACGGGTGCAGCTTCGATAGCCATCCTGACAGTAATAGTGCTAAAGGTTTCGAGGAAAAGGAATAGAAAAGAATACCGAGAATATATAATCGCAAAACCCGTTAACAGTAGCAGGGGATTCACGGTGGGTAGTGATCCCTCCTCCGGAAACGGAGCCATTTCCTCATATTCCAATTCCGATTACCGAACCGATCGGACCTTTATTTACCACCAATGTCACATTGGTCAAGGACCATTGACACATAGAGGAAGATAAATGGTAAAGTATTACCGAGAAAGGACCACATTTCTCATTCCTTCCATATTCCTATTTTTGATTGTTATAATATTCTTCGCGAACTCCGCCCAAGCCACCAGTGCCTCTGCGGACCCGAACCTTGCGGGCAATCCCAACGGCGGCGTCGATATGTGGTACATGAGCCCTCAGAGCTACAGGAAGGCCGGGCTCAACATCGAGAATCCATATCACAATCCGTACATCGTTGTGGGCGTTCAGATGATGTTCAATCTAAGCGAGGCGCCCGGATACAAGGCCAAGGTCGTGGCGCAGCGAGGCTCGCTGGGAGAGGACCAGGACGCCATGATCGAGCATCAGATAACGGGATTCAGATACGGCAACGAGAAGACCCAGCAGTTCCTATTCACGGAGGAAGAATATCTTATCGTGGACACGGATTACAACATACAGATGAGGCCCCTGCGCGCCGATCATCTCACCCTTCAGCATACGGAAGCGGAGGGGAACAATTCGTTTTACTGGGATCCCGACACGGGCGACTGGGCGACCCATGACGATCTTCCCAATTCCCCCGATATAACGGGCAAGGAATGGAAGATGGACGCCCTTGTGGAGCCCGTATCCCCGCTCATCAAGAACATGCCCAAGCCCGAGACCATGGTGGCGCCCGATGCGGTGGATGCGTTCTATGCCGACCTCACCCTCGGAAAGACATACGTGTTCTTCCTCGACCATTCGGAGCAGACGAACTTCCAGATGTACGTCTACAGCGATCGGGATGCCCTTGGAACTCCGGGGAAACTGATCGAAGATACTCTTATCGACAGCACCAGCGGTTCAGAGAATGAGAAGAATATTACCATCACCGCATCGTACAACGGTAGGCATTACATCGTGGTCAGACCGAAGACGGGGAGCGGAACGTACGAGCTGGAGTTCAGGGAAAACCGCGCTCCCGTGGCCATTGCCCAAGAGGACGTGTATGCGAACCTTCCACTTGGGGGGAGCGTCGAGGTCAAACTCACGAACACAGGATCCTACGACCCGGACGACGATGCCAACGGGAACGAGCGTATCGACGGGACCGAGGATAACAATCTCAAATATTACTGGGATCTCGACGATACGGTGGACGGGAACGATGACGGCGATTATACCAATGACAGGGATGCAACCGGCCAGACGGTCTTGAGGACCTTCGAGAAGGGCGGCAGCTTCACGGCAACACTGACCGTAGAGGACCCGTTCGGAGCCAGCGATTCCGCCGAGTTCAAGCTTTACGTCAACTACATACCCGTTATCAAGATAACCATCGACATGGATGGAGAGGCCTTCGTGGACAACAAAATAACATTCAGTGCCGAGGGCTCCTACGACCCGGACGACGATCTGGACGGGAACGGCATCATAGACGGCTCCGAAGTGGACCACCTCAACTACAGCTGGGATTTCTACGACAAGATAGACAAGAACATGGACGGCAACTTCACCAACGATACCGATGCCAGCAACAAGATGTGGCTGATGAAGTACCCCAAGGAGGGTGAGTACACCATCACTCTGAACGTCTGGGACAATCCCGAGTCGGCGGACAGGGCATACAACTTCACCCAGGTGGTGGTGGATGTGGTGCCGGAGCCGCCGGAATGGCCCGAGGAAATGATAGATGCAGAGGGGGATATCGTAAGGGACCCAAAGGCCAAAGAGAACAAGGACCTTACAAACGACGTATTTATCCGCACGAAGAGAGGTGCTGCCAAACCAACAATTGAGGTCAGCGCCTACAGCCAGAACTCCTACGATACAGTGAATCTGGTCAGGATATCCACCGAGAACGATGACAACGTCCTAATAATGAAACTCATCACCAAGGGACTGATAATGCAGGAGGCCACGAAAACGGAGAGGATATTCTACTCGTTCTATATAGTTGGAAAAGGATTCGCGGAACCCGCTCTCGACGTGAACGGAAATGCGGGCACCATGGAGTATTACTACAACTTCACGTTCTTCAACGGGGCAGTAACGGCAAGGGATACAACCGGGGAGATAGTGGATGTCGGGAAAATAAACCTGACGATAGAGTATGATGGTACGGCCCTAGTCCTAAGGATACCGATGCATAAGCTCCGGGTGCTCATTGAAGCCGTTTGGAACGAGGGAGGCGATGCCGACATATTCGATATATTCGCCGTGGCGCTGTATACCTCTACAAGGACTGAGGCTGCTGAGACAGTGAAGGTCTATGCCAGGGACTCCATGGGCACCGGGGGACCCGAGGGGACAAAGTCTGCGACCTATCCTAAGGATTGGTTCCCGGAGCCGGAGGTACCACCGGACATCATTTCAAACGGGAATGGCGATGGTACCGAACACGGTCTGACTATTCTGCTCCTGTCAACCGGGTCCGCGTTCATACTCTTCATCACCGGATTCTTCCTTTACACGCGCATCAAGCGCAAGCGCATTCTGGACAACCGGACTCGCCAGATGATATACGCCTACGTAATACGCAATCCGGGGACCCATTACAGCAGGATAAGGAACGACCTCAACATTTCCGGCAATACCCTGTCCCATCACGTCCGGAAGCTGCGGGAGGCGGAACTGGTGCGGACGAGAACGGAGGGGAACTTCAAGTTCATCTATCCCTCCTGCATGAGCGAGCTGGGCTGCCAGGTCACGCCGGTCCAGAAGAAGATCGTCTCTCTGCTGCGGACCATGGAAGGGGCAACGGTTAAGGAGATCGCAAAGCGCCTGGGAAAGAGGCCCCGCACCATCAGATATCACATTGGGAACCTCGAGGATATCGGGGTTGTGAAATCCAGTACCGACAACGGCGCGGCGGTATGGTTCGCCGACAGCGCATGGGACGAAAAGGGCGCTTGATGTTTAGTTACTGGACTTTTGCGTTTTCGAGATATCCGATACAATCCATGATGTAGAGTGGAATAGAGGGCGAGCGAACGACAGTCAACGCTCGCCCTCGCTAGAGTTCTATAACGTACAAGATTATGGGGGTCGGCGTCACGCCGACCCGTAGGGCCGGGAAACCGGCCCCCACTAGTTATTATGTATCTTATTTTACTGTAGCGGGCTCGCGTGCGCCTATACCTCCCCTTTCCCACCCCCCGGCTATCGAGCCCGCTTTAGTTAGAGTCGAATGGTCACTTCGAGATATATCGGTCAGGTAATCTTCCAGAATAATCAAAACGCAAAACATCAGTTCTAGTCAAAGTAGAACTCCTCTATCTCCCGCAGAACGTCGGGGCATCTTTCGGATATGGCCGCAAGTATCTGGTAGGTCCCCACCTCCTCCATCGTCGTGGAACCAAGGGCCTCCACCACCCTGTCGACGGTCTCGTCGGTCTGCTTCAGGAGGAACTCCTTGGCCATGTAGTTGCGGTACATCTTCTCCTCCAGGCGCTCCCGCCAGGCCGTGTCGTATGCCATGAGGAATTCCTTCGAGCCATTTTTATCCCGTATCGCCCTGGCAGCCACCTCTCCCGCGATCTTCGCCGCTATGCAGGCATTGGCCACGCCGCCGCCGGTGAGGGGGTCCACCATCCTGGCCGCATCCCCCACCACCATCAGCCCGTCGGTCACGGTACATTCGACGGGTCTCGACACCGACACGCCGCCGGCAATGGTATTGATAGGAGATGCTTCCCGGAAGACGCTATGAGAGGATATGAACTCATCGAGGTATCTTCTGGGGGAACCGGGGGAATCCACCCTCGAAAGGAGTAGGCCCAATCCCACATTGGCGACGTTCCCACCCTTGGGGAACATCCAGACGTAGCCCCCGGGCGCCATGTTGCTTCCGAAGTAGAAATCGCAGTAATCGGGAGATACGTTCGCTCCCGCCAGAGTGTACTCGAAGCACGTGCATATGTCCCCGGGGTCGAGAACGGTATCGACGCCGGACCACCTTGCCACCCTGGATTCATAGCCGTCGGCCGCAATGAGGACACTGCATCGGATCTCCCCGTTCAATCCGTCCTTCCTGTACCTTACACCCGACACCACCCCGTCCCGCATAATGACGCCGGTGACCCTGCAGTTCAAGTGGAGCTTCGCACCGGCCTTGATGGCCTTCTCCGCCAGCATCTTGTCGAACCTGTCCCTGTCGACCACCAGTCCCACCTCGTCGCTCACGTATTCTCCCTCTATCGTCCAGATATGACCCTCGGGTGAGATGAAACGGGCTCCCTTCACGCGGTTTCTGATCCAGTCCGGGCTCGTCTCGATCCCGATCTCCCGGAAGAAATCGGGGGCCAGGCCCTCTCCGCACCTCACCGGCACGCCCACCTCGGGCCTCTTCTCCAGGATGACGACCTCCGCCCCGCCCTCCGCCGCATACCGGGCGGCAACGGCTCCGGCGGGACCCGCGCCCACCACTATCACATCCGCACGGTCCATTCATTCCACCTCCGATAGTGCGCCCGCGGGGCACACCATGATACACCTTCCACAGCTTCCTCCCATCACGAGAAGGCACATGCTCTCATCAACCTCGATCCCCTCGTGAAGGGTGATGGCATTCTGCGGGCAGGTGCCAACGCAGGCGCCGCATTTAAGGCAGTTCTCTCCGTTCCATCTCATGGTGAACACACCGGTACCTGAAAGGCTCTCTCGAAATATAAATCAATTCCCGGAATTCCCTATTCCCGGGACCTGGAGCCCCTTCCGGATCATGTAAAATTAACACGTGCCGGCTCAAGGAATTTCAAGGTCGGCTCATTTTGAACACGGATGTATGAATTATGGAATTTAGGCGTGAAAACAGCAATTTCATGCCTATTTCTGCCACTTTGAGGGAAACATTTATACACTGTGCGCTCAATTATTTTCATAATGATTTCAGAATTAATAAACATGTATTACGAAATGGAGGGGTGGAGCATACCGGGGGATCCCCACAGCGAGGAGGGAACAGACGATGGGAGTCAATGCAGACAAGCAGGAAGACAAGGAGAGGATATCCATCTCCATACATCTCAACCAGGTCAAGCTTCTGAACAAGGAGCAGGACGAGAGAAAGATATCCACGCGCTCGAAGATGATACGGATAATACTGGACGAGTATTTCCGCCTTCACAGGCCGGAGGAGGGAATGGAGCATCTCCTGGTGAAGATACCGGGAGGGCTTCTGGACAGGTCCCGACAGTTGATAAAGCGGACCGATGCGGACGGGAAGAAGGCCCCCCTGTTCGTGGACGAGGAGGATATGATACGGGAAGGGCTCAGAATGCTGATACGTGAATATTCGAGCTCACGATGAACTGGAAAAATGAACCAGCTGCTAGGGGAGAAAAACATGAAGAAGAACAAAAAAAAGGAGGTATCAAAAGAGAATGAACAAGAGGAAATGGAAGCCCTCAGATTCTACTACGTATGCGAGGAGATCAGAAGGACCGGGATCAGTCCGGGGGATTTCGTCAACGCCTGCGATATCATGGCCTTTGCGAGCCTTTTCGCCCAGAGGTTCGACCACGGGGCCGGGCTGTCCGTGAACACTTCGGAAAAACCGGTAAGGAAATATTTCGTCGGCAAGACAAGAAAGGACATCATCGGAATGTGTGTGAACATCAGATCGGTCAAGATCTCACTCGGAGATCTCCTCGTATCACTGGATGGAGGTGGCGCCCTGGTGAAAGGAAGGGTCGTCCGCGTGGGCTCCATGATAGCGATGGGGGCCAGGAACTGCGAGAAGGCCATGAAGGTCCTGAGCAACGGTGAACCGGACGAGGCGAGAAAGCGAGGGGGTATCGACCACGATACTGACGGAACCCATACCAGGCACGGCTCCATGACCGCATATTCCATGAAGAATCCGCATTCCGTGAATTTCGTGGCATCCCACAAGGGAAGGGTAACGATACTCGTACGGGGCAGGGTGGTGGCACAGATATCCAGGATCGAGGGACCCGACGGTCCCACCTTCGTAGTGCCCTACAGTGGTGTAGGGTTTCCCAACCGGAAAAGTGAGATACTGGTAAGGACGGGAGCCGCCAGGGTGCGGGATATCGTGAGCAGGGGATTCCATTCGGGGGACGCATACGGGGAGTATCTCCTAAAGGCCCAGGCCGAGGAGAAATGGAGGAAGAAGCTCGCCGTCATGGAGTACGTGAACAACCTGACAAGGGAGGCCCGGAGGGATGTGATGAAACCGGGAGTGACCTCCGGGAAGAGCGTGCTCACACATCAGATAAAAAGGCCGGGAGCCAACTACGCATATCTTATGGAACGAACCAGGTTCCTCATCGATGAAAAGCAGACCCGCCTCGAGGAGTTCCTGAAGAAACTGAAGAAGAGACTTCACTGATCGGACCCATTTATCGATACAGGGAGCGGCCCTCCCTGTATTTTTTTTATCACTCGATATATATTTTCGTTTTATTTATTTTCATCATTAAGTTCAGCATTATAATAAAGTTATATATGTATTATTCATTCAAGTATAGTATCCACATACATATTGACACAATTACTACAATCAACATGTTTATGGGAATTTAACCAAAAAAGTATGGTGTAATGCCCCATCGCACCGAAAATCAGCCCAAATGTTAAAAATATATATTTCACATGAAAAGTAGGGATTTCTATTGATTATGAGCAATCGAATGCTAGGTAATAGGAAAACAACCGTTAAATATATATAGAAATTGAATGTATCGTAAGGTCACCTTATGTTAAACGACCTCGTTATCGAAAGGGGATGTTTCGATATGATATCGATAGAAAATGAGAAAAAGGAAGACGAATACGCCCGATACGAGATAAAGAACGGGAAAAGGATAGTGATCTACGCCCGGGTGTCCACAAAAGACCAGGAGAAGGAGGAGACCATAAACACCCAGGTGGACCTCCTCACACCCATCGTCCAGAAGGAGGGGCACACGCTCGTGCAGATAATAAAGGACCAGGACATATCGGGGGATTCCGACCCGGAGAAGCGGCCCGGCTTCTCCCGAATAGTGGAAATGGCCGGCAGCAAGGATATCGACGAGGTCTGGGTGGCCAGCCGGGACAGGGTCGCCAGGAACGTCGATCTCATGGGCTACATCCGCACCATTCTTCAGAGGGCTGGCGTCACGGTCATGGCCCTGGATGACTCCACGGAGAAATACCTGGACAAGTTCAAGGACGTGCTCTCAGAAATGGAGCTCGACAAGTACCGCCAGAAGAGACAGGACGGCATCAACAGGGCCATACGGGAGGAAAGAACACTGTCGAGGCCTCCCTTCGGCTACATGAGCGAAGGCAAGAAACTGGTGGTGGACGAGAGCAAGCGAGGAATAATCAAGGCACTGTTCCGGGACTTCGAGGAGCCCCTGATGTCGCTGAAAAAGCTCTCCGACAAGTACGGCCTCACTCGGTCCATGATACAGCGAATCAGATCGAATACCATCTACACAACTGGCGAGGTTCGCTGGCAGGGGAAGGTGATCTACTCCGTGGAGCCCATCGTTACGAGGGCTGCTGGGGATGAAAATCCGGAAAAGCCCGAAAATGACCCGCAAACGACGCTGTTCTGACGTGCATTTCATAAAGTAGGGAAGTTTTGTTATTTTGTTAAGATTGTTCATTTATTCCTTTTTTTTATATGGGGTAAACCTTAACTTAACCGAAATAGGGCGTTTGAACAGAAAATCCCTCGATCGATCCATGATCGTAAAGTGTCGCAATGTCCACCAGATCGATCAAGGGTGATGGGCAGGGGCTGGATTCAAGGGATCAACATCGATCCGAGCAGAAATTCATCAAAATAGTGCTTTTTCTCAGAATTAAGGAAATTACTTAACTTTGTTCGCGTTATATCATTATTCATTATTTAGTAAAGGGTTGTCCTTAACATCCATTATTTTCTATCATGATCGACCATTATTTCGATTTTGACTGTCTCGCCTTTTTACTGTCCCACCATTTTCCCCAATGATCTTCCCATTCATACACCGAGGAGATCTATACCGGACAAAGCGGTCACCCCCGATCCGACGTTTCGTCACGGTTTGGAGACCATAACGGGGTCATATCTCCCCTCTCCAACACGGACCTCACCGTCCCGTACAGGAAAAAACAGGATATCAGACATCATTCTTCGAATTTAGGGGATTTTATTTATTTTATCAATATATATCGTGCTGGCATTTATTGAATTAATGTTTTAGATAAACTCCCAAATTATCCCCCGGCTATCGCAACATCCCGACATATCAATTGCCGGCATTAACCGGATCATTCACAGAGAGAGAATGAGAGGCGCTTAAATTGTTCATTTAAAATTCACAACCAAAAGACGATTTTTTTTGACTGTGCGAAATATTTACACATTCGTTTGGGCACCTGGCAGACCAATGACACGGGAAGGATCGGGAGCAAGCTGACGGTAAAAATGATATGGTTGTGCATAGAAACCCCACAAACATATCATACGCGTCAACACCCGAAGACCGCGACCAGTAATACCAGTCGGGACAAACGTTTTATATTCGCTCACCATTGCACATTTTATCCACTAGAATCATCTCTATAATAACGAGATCGAAGGTGAATCCGATGGAAGAAAAACCACTCTGGCGGCCCTCCGCCGATGCGGTCAAGAAGGCCAATATGACGAGATACATGGAATACCTCCGAACGCTGGGTGTGACCCTCCCATCCTATGACGACCTGTGGAAATGGTCCGTGGAGCACCGGGAGGAATTCTGGGAGACCCTGTGGGATTTCACGGACGTGATAGCCTCCAGGCGCTGGGACGAGGTACTACAGAATGGAGAGGACATGCTCGGCTCCCGATGGTTCACCGGCGCCCGGCTCAACTTCGCGGAGAACCTTTTGAGATATCGCGATGACAGGGTTGCGCTTCTCTTCAAGGGAGAGGGACAGCCCCTGCGCAGCATCACGTACCGGGAGCTTCACGACGGGGTCGCCCGGCTCGCCCGAAGTCTTCGCGAGTTCGGTATAAAGAAGGGAGACCGCATAGCGGGATTCGTTCCCAACATGATAGAGCCGGTCATCGCCATGCTGGCGGCCGCGAGCATCGGCGCCATCTGGTCGTCGTGTTCCCCCGATTTCGGCATCAAGGGAGTGCTGGACCGTTTCGGCCAGATAGAGCCCCGGATACTGTTCACCGCCGACGGATACTACTACAACGGCAGAACGCACGATTCCCTTGAAAGGATCGGGGGCATCCTTCGAGAGCTGCCATCCATAGAGAAGGTGGTGGTGATACCGTATGCTTCAGCCGTACCCGACCTTGCCGGTACATCGTTCCCGGAAACGGTGCTGTGGGCGGATTTCCTTTCGTCTGAAAAGGATCTGTCCGTGAAATTCGAGCAGCTCCCCTTCGATCATCCCCTGTACATCATGTATTCATCGGGCACCACGGGGGTTCCCAAGTGCATAGTGCACGGCGCGGGAGGGACACTCCTCCAGCACCTGAAGGAGCTGATTCTCCACGCCGACCTCGTTAGGGACGACAGGATATTCTACTTCACGACCTGCGGGTGGATGATGTGGAACTGGCTGGTCAGCTCGCTTGTGGTGGGCAGCACCGTTCTCCTCTACGACGGCTCGCCCTTCTACCCCGGTCCGGAAGCTCTTTGGACCTTGGCGGAGGAGACGGGGATGACCGTCTTTGGCACCAGCGCCAAGTACATATCCGCCCTGGATAAATCCGGCCTGCGGCCCGGGAAGGGCTTCGATCTGACATCGCTGCGTGCGGTCCTGTCCACCGGCTCGCCCCTCTCTGTCGAGAACTTCCAATTCGTCTACGAGCACATAAAGGAGGATATTTGCCTCTCTTCCATCTCCGGCGGCACGGACATCATCTCCTGCTTCGCCCTGGGAAATCCCATCGGAGCGGTGTGGGTCGGAGAGCTCCAGACCAGGGGCCTTGGAATGGACGTCGATGTCTTCGATGGCCAGGGGCGTCCCGTACGGAATGTTCAGGGGGAGCTTGTCTGCAAGAGTTCGTTCCCGTCACAGCCCATCTACTTCTGGAACGATCCCGACGGGAAAAAGTACAGGGGCGCTTATTTCGACATATATACGAACATCTGGTGCCACGGCGATTTCGTGGAGCTTACCGATCACCACGGGATGATCATATACGGAAGGTCGGACGCCACCCTGAATCCCGGAGGAGTGAGGATAGGCACTGCCGAGATATATCGGCAGGTGGAATCGCTGGACGAGGTGACGGACAGCCTTGCCGTAGGTCAGTCCTGGGATGACGACGTCAGGGTCATTCTGTTCGTAAAGCTCTCCGGTGGAACGGAATTTACCGAGGAGCTCGTCACGGGAATAAAGAGGCTCATCAGGTCCAACTGCACCCCGAGGCACGTACCCGCATTGATACTGCCCATAGCCGACATACCCTATACAATAAGCGGCAAGAAGGTGGAACTGGCAGTGCGTAAAATGATCGAGAACAGGCCGGTTTTGAACAGGGACGCCCTCAAGAACCCGGAGGCCCTGGAGCTCTACAGGAACATACCGGAACTGCTCGAATGACGCACGTTCCGTCTAGGCGTTGTTCTTGCCGATGCCGAGATACAGAAAACCCCCCTCCTCCGCCACTCCCTTGTCGAACACATTGCGGCCGTCCACCATCACCCTGCCAGCCATCACTCTGCCGGCCATTTGGAAGTCCAGGTCGAAGTATTCCCTGTGCTTCGTGACGATTACCAGCGCATGCGAACCCTTCAGCACATCGTAGAGATTCCTCTGTACCGGGACGGGAGTTTCCTCCTCGTCGCGGACGTGAGGATCGTGCAGCGATACCTCCAGGCCAGCCTCCAGAAGCCTCTCGATGACATCGCGGGCAGGCGTGTTCCTGGTATCGTCGCTGTTCTCCAGGAACGCATAACCCAGGACTGCCACTCTGGCTTCGGCGAGATCCACTCCGGAGCGTTCGAGGCCCTCCAGCACCAGATCGGCCGTATGGGTAGCCATGTATCGATTGATCCTGCGGGAATTCTCTATCACAGGAGCATCCACCTCGAACCTCCCGTATCGGCCCGCGCCCCAGAGAAGAAGCCAGGGATCCTTGGGAAGACAGTGACCGCCTACACCCGCCCCCGGAAAGTGAAGATTGCGAACAGGATTGGCCGATTCATTGCCCGGAATGTGAGGAAGGGTGTTCACCAGTTCCCGTACCCTGTAGGAGTCAACGCCAAGGCTCTCGCAGATGAGCGCGACCTCGTTGGCAAAGGCGATGTTGACGTCCCGGTAGGTGTTCTCCACAACCTTGGTCACCTCGGCCGTCAGAGCATCAGTGGGGTGGCGTTCTGCCTTCACGATATCGGCATACAGCTCCATGGCCAGCTCGGTACTGCGCTCCGTAACGCCACCAACGATCCTTGCGAGCTGCGTGATGTTGAATAACAGCCTTCCCACCATGACCCTCTCGTATGCGAAGGCAAGGTGAAAACCCTCGTCTATTTTCTTGCCTGACGCCTCCTTGAGTATGGGCAGAACGATGTTGTTGGTGGTTCCGGGAGCCACCGTGGACTCGATGACGACCAGTGGTTTTCTGTCGCTGTCCCTCAGGTAGCCACCCACTATCCCCGCCACCTCTCTGAGGGAAACGTACTGCGGCGTGTGAGTATCGTCGGTAGGGGTCTGAACGTCGATCAGAACATAATCGGCGTCGCGTATCTCTGAGTAATCGTCGGTGACACGGAAGGTCTTCTTCTCGAGGACCACGCGCTCCAGGAGCTCTGCGAGATCCGGTTCGTCCCCGCCGATGGGGTTCTTTCCATGGTTAAGGTAATCGATCTTCCATCCCGAGCGCTCGGAGCGCCTCTGGATGCCGACCACATCGTACTTTCCAACGTCGGCAAAGAGCGCTGCTGCGGGTATGCCAACGTAGCCCATTCCTACGACGATCAACTTTTTCCGGGAAGCATCGGCCAACTACTCACCTCTGGCGGTCTATCATGTAAATTGTATAAAAATCATTTGGGACAATGGAATGAATGTGTTCAGCGGTATCGGTCCTTTGAAACCATGAGTCCACCGGTAATCCGCGGAGAACCGGGTGGATGTAAGGGTTGGAAAGAAACTCCGGGGTGCTCCGGATCCGCACGTCCTCCGCCCGTGAAATCACACATTCTTCCATCGATATCAATAATATAAAATAATATCAATAACCTAAATCGAACGTTTCTGTGGTCGTCATCGATCCACCCGGTCGAGGAAAACGATCCAAGATCCCAATGATACCCAAGATGTTGCCTGGAGCCTGCCATCATGAACAGAATAGTACAGAACCGATACCTGGACGCCCTTCTCAAACTGATGCTCCTGTCCGCTTCCATCCACATGATCATCCTGATATTATACTCGATTATAAAGCTCGAGCCCGCCCACGTGAACTACTTCAACATCCTGGACCTCGAATTCATTTTTCCGGGCATCGAAGAAGGGCTCCTGAGCAACGTTCTATCGGTAGTGAGCGTGATCATCGTATACCTTGCGATATTCATCCTGTTCACCAGTGGAACGGATGAGGGGAAGGGAGGGGAATAGAGGGCAGGGGACGGCGGATCGAGGGATCGAAGGGACAAGGGCCTGACCATGAGAATGAGAACCGCAACGTTGGCTGTCATTACGGTATTTCTAATCTCCGGTTCCATCTGTTCTATCTGTATTATCTCCGATCTTGCCGAAATGTCCGAATCGGAGGAGGATGCCATACCCGACATCCACAGGGGAAAGTCCCCGGACACCATTTACCCCTCCTCCCGGGAGGATGATGCCCCGCGTTACCGGGACGAGGCCGTCATGCTTGCCTATTACGGCAGGGCCGGCGGCCTCGACCTCATGGAACATGCTCACGAGTTCTCCGTAAAGCAGGGAGCGGCCATCTCTCCCGGCAACGGCTCGGTCTTCGACTCGCAGGTATCCTCATTCGTGGCGGATGACGTGGACGTAATAATGGTCAATTCCGGAAACGATTTCTCCAATGCCACGGCCCGGGCCATCGAAGAGGCCGTGCGAGTGAACGGGAAGATACTATGTGCGGATTACCCCGCGGACGAAAGGTTCAACGATTCCCTCCCGGGAGAGGCGGTCGACCTGGGGACCTACGGTCCGCGCCTCGTACTTCGAGCGCCGGGCCATCCCGTGGCCAGGGGCCTCCCGGATACCTTCCAGAACGTGCAGTCCGAGCAGCTCGTTAGGAGGAATGTGTTCAAGAAGATCGATGCCACCGTCATACTGGATTATTTAAACGACGACTCTCCCGCGCTGCTGATCCGGCCCTACGGGACGGGCTATGTGATACAGCATACCTTCGGAAGGAGCCGTGCGTTCTACGGGGCAGAGGAGGACACGGTCTACTACAATGCCATAATGTGGGCCCTGGGCGAGATCCGGAACGCCTATTCCCCCGGATTTCCAGTGAACGTCAGCGCCGGGGGAGGGGACGGGGAGGTCTGCCTGTCGTGGGAGACGCCCCACGATACGGGAAACATACCGATATCGGGTTACAATATATACTGCGGCGAGAGCATTTTCAACATTACCTACCTCGACAGCACCACGGAGCCTGCCTATATCCATGGCGATGTAACCAACGGCCAGCGGTACTACTATCGCATAGCCCCCGTGAACTTTAAGGGGGAGAACGCGAACGCACCGTATGTCAACGCCACCCCCCTGGGGATGCCCTCGGTGCCCCTGGATCTTCGGTTAAGGGCCGGGGACGGCTTTATCGAGGCCAGCTGGGAAAAACCCCTCATGAACGGCGGCGGACCCCTCGTGGGCTACAGCCTCTATCGCGGCCCAAACGCAACGAGTCTGTACCAGTACGGGAATGTCACGGGGGGAGCGACATCTTTCAATGACACGAACGTGGAGAACGGCCGTACATACCATTACCAGATAACCGCCAGGAACGCCATCTGGGAAGGTGTTCCCACGGACCCCCTGCACGCGATTCCCTCGGGCCTTCCGGGACGCCCCATCAATGTGACCTGCGAGGCAGAGGATTCCACCGTGGTGGTGAGATGGATGCCGCCACAGGACGACGGCGGCGCCGCTCTAACGGGTTACATGCTGTATCGAGGCAACGGTTCGACCTCGCTTGGATTCCCCAGGTTCGTGTGGAACCGCCTGAACTTCACTGACCTGTACGGCCTCGTGAACGGCAATACCTACCACTACGCAGTCAGCGCCGTGAACAGCAACGGTGAAGGACCTCTCTCGGAGCTCAACTCATCGATCCCGGTGACCGTACCAGGCGAACCGGAGAACCTAACCGCCGTTGAAGGGGACGGTCTCGTCAAGCTCCGTTGGAATCCTCCATGGGATAACGGGGGAGCGGAATTGATCCATTTTCTTCTGTACAGGAACTCCGGGGATGATGATCTAACGGTGATCGAGGTATCTGCCAATTGCACCCTCCACACGGACAAAGATCTCGTCAACGGCCGGAATTACCTCTACAGGATATCCGCGGTCAACCGGGTGGGTGAAGGGCCCAGGGCAGGCGTGCTGAACATCACACCCTTCGCACCTCCCGGGGAACCCCGCAATCTTACGGTCGAACAGGAAGGAGACGGAGCCAGATTGGATTGGGACCGCCCGGAGCACGACGGAGGTTCAGAGGTCACAAAGTACCGCCTGTACCGCTCGGAGCCGGGCGTTGAAGGCTCCATCATCGCAACCGTCCCCAAGGGTTCCACATACCTGGACGCGACGATCCCGGCTCCGGGAACCTACGGTTATTATGCTGTGGCGGTGACGGGCGTGGGAGAATCCCCACCCACCATAACGGTGGAGATCGTTATTTCCTGGAAACCCTCGGAACCCCTGACGTTCAGGGTCGTGGCGGATGGAGGGACCGCCGTGCTGAAATGGGGGATCCCGGAACGGAACGGGGGACTTGCCATCGAGGGTTACTACGTGTACCGCAGGGCCGGCGACGGCGACCTTCAAAGGATAGAATGGGTGGAAGGCATCGAATACGTCGATGAGGACGTCGTCCCGGCCCTCGAATACGTCTATTCCATAAGCGCGGTGAACGCCAGGGGCGAGGGTCCGCGAACGGATGAGAAGGCTCTCGCGCTGACGGTTCCCGAAAGGAAGGAAGGCGAGAAGAGCTCACTGGCGGATACCGTCCGCAAGCCGTGGTTCATCGCTTCGGTGGCCGTCCTCCTGCTGATTATCGTGATAATGCTGATACTTATATTCCGCAGCAGGAAGAAAGTGGAGGTGAAGGAATGGTCGGGCGGCCAGCCCCTCTCCGGTCAGTCTTCCATGCGTGGAACTTCAGGATCCTCCTCGAAAGGCATCTCGTCCGGAAACACCGCGGCCCGAAAGAGCCCACGGGGCATCGGCTCGTCTTCCCGGGGGACAGGAGGGAGAACACCGGCGCATCGGAGAGGGGCTGGGTCCGGATCGTGGATAGATGCGGGTTTCTCCCGAGCGGGGACATCGTCACCGGCAGGGACCGGGAGTGTCTACGGGGCAGGAACGCATGAGGCGCCCGCTTACGAGGAAGAGATATCCTTCTTCTCGCGCACAGAGAAAGGCAACTCGATGCGATCGGCGGATGGCGCAAGATCGGAAGCGGAAGGGGGGAATCAACCCAACTGGGGTCCTTCGCTCGATGTCGGCTCGTCCGTGGAACCGAAAACACAAGAGGACGGGGCTCTGCCCGGTACCACGGTGCGGTCGGAAGGCGGCACCACCGTTCCCCCGGAAAGTGCATCCGGCCAGGACCCTCCATCACCACCCGATGAACGATTGGAAGCAGCAGGGGCCGGGGACGGCGGGACAGATCCCTCACCGTATACGCGCAGAGAAGGTCATATCATCCTGCCCGAGGCGGGGGACGCAGGATACAGGAACATACTCGAGAAGATAGTCGAGAGAACGAAGGGCAGGAAAGGCCGGGCCGCACCCAGGATCGTTATGCCCGAGGACGTCGGAAGGCAGGTTACGCAGCCGAAGGGCGGAGGGAAAAGAAAGGAGGAGGCATGCGGTATATGCCTTGGTCCCATGGTGGGAGGTTCCGGAAGGATCGAATGCAAATGCGGAAGGGAATATCACCTGAGCTGCGCCGAGACCGTGGGAGAATGCCCCGCCTGCGATAACGATATGAGGGAGAAGATAAGCACGAGCCTCGCCCGGTGCAAGGGGAAAGAGGAACTCTCTTTCATCTGGGGAAAGAAATGAATCTTTGTGGAGCAGTGATGCGAACAAAGGGATTCATCAGGTGTATGAGGCGGTTGGTCTTGTGAAAGGATCCTTCATCGTGAGCTGCGCCTCCTCCTGCCGCCGGAAGCCCCCGATCTCCTACCCGAAGCACGCGATCTCCCGTCCGACCCGGCTGGCGCTTCTTCCTTTGAGCAAAAGGGCTCCGAGAGCGAGGGAAAACCCATGTGTCCCGGGTCGATCCTGGATTCCACGTTGAAGGTCATAGGCGTGGACATCAGCACGTTATTCTCCTCGAACCTCTTCAGGATGGAATGAATGAGGTCGGATTTCGTCATTCTCATCTTGCTCGGACTCTCCACGTAGAAACGCAGCTCCATGATGACGTCGTAGTCGCCGAATTCCCGCAGGACCACCTGGGGTTTCCGGGGTTTTTCCTGTACGTCCGGATGAGAATTCGCTATATCGGCGACCAGTGTCTCCGCCTTCTTCACGTTGGTCCAGGTGGGAATGACACCGAAACGTATCCTCGCCCTGAGAGAGGGTTCCTGTATATGGCTGAAATTGGCAAGGGAATTGTCCGTTATGAGCTTGTTCGGGACCGTCAGTATGACCCCGTCGGTGGAGCGGACCTTGGTGGAACGAAGCCCTATGTGAAGAACGTCACCCCAGGAGCTGTACAGCGTTCCGATCTTCTGGGGAAGCAGTATCCGATCGCCGATCTTGAACGACTGGTCCAGCATGAGGTGCAGGCCCGCAAAGACGTTGGACATGGTATCCTGTGCGGCAAAGGCCACTATTATGCCCACCACGCCCATGCTGGTCACGAAGAAGGTTATGTCGAGTCCCACGAGGTGGAGTATGGTGAAGAGTCCCACGATGAATATGACGGCAGAGCCGATCCTGCGGGTCATGGGAAGCAGCATGTTCGACACGCTGGGCTCGTTCAACTTGTTCGATACCTTTATCCCGGCGTTTATCAGGGCGGAGAGTATCCTGATGGCCACGTACATGACCATGATCGTGAACACTATGCCATAGGCCAGATCGAGCCAGCTGAGAGCGCTTTCGGGGATTGGAAGGAATTCCAGGGAGGAGATTATTCCGTACAGCGAAAGAATGACGACGAGGGGGGCGCGTAGGGAGTCGATGATTATGTCGTCCATCTTCATCCTGGTACGGCGGGTGAGGCGTTTCACCATCATGCCGATGAAGAGGACGACGATGATTATCAGTATGATCCACAGCACGAGGGAGATCACGAAATCCCCCGCGGGACCGTCCAGGGGCGACGGAAGGGGGTTCTCGAACAGTCCGAAAATGAGAAGGTCCTTCTCCCTTTCGGCCGTTACTATCTTGACCATATCATAGCTGTCCTCTCCGGAGTAAACGGAGAAGCTGACGGTGATCCGCACCTCTTCATCCGCGTCCTCGGTCAGCGGGGAGACGATGACCTCCACTTCTGACCTATTGCCGGGTCTGAGGCCGAACTGCCTCTTTCCCTCCACGGCGGCACTCCACCCGGTACCGGTGACCGTGGCGTCCACCATCACCTGAACGGTTTTATTCCCTTCATTTCCAACGGTCCATCGATACTGCCCGTTATCGCCGGGTGCCAATGTCTTGGACGATACTTCCGTATCCTCGATGGAGAGACCGGTTATTTCCCCGTATACCGGGTTCATGAAAAGAAGGAGCATGGCTGCAAGGATGACTGTGGTCAAGAACGGTCTGAAGTGCATGTATTGGAACCTCCAGATAAGCGGTAACAACTGAAATTATCGGATGAATCGCGGGCATCCATATTTATATTGTTCTGTCCCCGGGCAGCCCGGGAGATACGGAAAAGCCGCGCTAGGCGGTGCAGGGCTGGCCGGATCACGCCTTGAACCGATCTACCAGCGCCTTCGATACGAAATCCATGTCCTTCATCATTCCAGCCTGGAACCTCAGCGCGGAGTTGACGTCCAGATCCCGGGCCATGCCGCCCGCATCTGCGCTTCCCGCAGCCATGACCAGCTGTATGCCTTCGAGAATTATTTTCAGTACTGCGTTCCTGGCGAATATCCTTGCCATGGCGCACCAGGTATCCCTGTCGAACATGACGGATTCCCCGTGATCGGGAAGGGCCGCACGTCGAGAGAATCCGGATGATACCTCGGCCGTAGCGATGAGCTCCCCAAGCTTGAAGAACACATGCTGGTTCCTGGTCAGCCTCTGGGTGCGACAGTTCTCCATGACGTGGTTGAGGGCCCGGAACGATGCTGCCGCGATATCGGCACCCACCTCCGGAGAGGCCCTGTGGATCCCGTCCATCTCCACGGCGAGGTTCCGGTAATAGCTTCCACGGCTCTTGAGGTTCTCCTGCCATCGATTCCTGGCGATGGTCATCTCCATTATCTCGTTGGTCCCCTCGTATATCATGGTTATCCGCACGTCCCTCTTGATCTTCTCCACCGCGTATTCCCTTGTATACCCGTATCCGCCCAGCGCCTGGATCGATGCCTCGGCAGCCGCATTTCCCGCTTCCGTTGCCAGGTATTTGGCGATGGCCCCCTCCGTCTGCAAGCCTTCCTCATCGCCATCCAGTCGGGATGCGATCTCCTCGACGTACGCCCTGCAGCCTTCCAGGCGCACCGCATGGGGAACGATGAGCTTGTGGGTATAGCCCTGTTTCTCGGAGAGGGGCGAACCTGCCTGTATCCTCTGCTGGCTGTACCGGATCGCCCTCTCCAGGGCATCCCAGCCCGCCCCGAGCCCGAAGGCGGCCACCATGAGCCTGGTGTAGCCAAAGACGGACTGGGCCTGGAGCAGTCCCAGGCCCTCCTTCAATCCAACCAGGTGGTCTGCGGGGACCAGCACATTGTCCATGGAGAAGGCAGCCGTGTTCGCCGCTCGTATACCGTGCTTGTTCTCGGGGCTGTCGATGGAGAAGCCATCGGCACCTTTCTCGACGATGAACCAGGAGAAACCCCCGGGCGCCTTTGCCAGGATCAGGTAGAGATCCGCCATGCCACCGTTGGATATCCACTGCTTCGTGCCCGTAATGCTGTAGCCCACCGTCTCGCCGCCCTCTACGACCGGTTCAGCCCTGGTGGAGATGGCGCCCAGATCGCTTCCGGCATCCGGTTCCGTGGCCCCGTAGGCTACCAGGAGCCCCCCGTCGGCTATGAGATTCATCCACTTGGATTTCTGTTCGTCGGTTCCACCCACCCTTATTGGGTCGGTTCCAAGGAACGTGGAGAACACGGAGGTCGCGATCCCGAGGTCGATCCTTGCCAGGGCCTCACAGAGCCTGTAAATGTCATATGTACTCCCTCCGAAACCCCCGTGTTCCTCCGGTATCAGGACTAGATGAAGGCCGAGTATCTCCGGGTCGTACATCTTCCTCAGGATATCCTCCGGGAACTCGCCGTCGTGGTCGAGTTTTAGAAGAAAATCGAAGGGAAGGTGTCGTTCCGAGAAATCCCGGAGACTTTCAAGAATCAGCTCTCTGGTATCAGCGTCCAATCCGGTCATAATTATCCTCCTTGAATTGTTTCCGGCCCATCGACCGGAAATTACTATCCGCGAATGTCCCGGGTTAAAAAATATGTGATATTTATTAATTTGTGATTAATAGACACGCGTATTGTTATGACCAGCATATTAGAAAAGTAATTAAATCTCCAAACCCTTTAAGGTCACGGTGAATTCATATCACCAATCTCAGCGGCGTTAAATTGTATAACGTGGCTCGATCTCCCGACCGGTGAAACAGATGACCGCACTTCCCGACGTGGAAACCTGGCTCAAGACCCAGAAGTTCAAGAACACTTCCAAGATAAAGATCCCGAAAAAGCTCATCGACCATGTGATCGGTCAGGATGACGGGGTTGCCGTAGCGAGGAAGGCCGCCCTGCAGAGGCGGCACGTTCTTCTCATAGGCGACCCCGGGACGGGCAAATCCATGCTGGCCAATGCCATGGCCGAACTTCTTCCGCAGGAGAACCTGGAGGATATCATCGTCTATCACAACGAGGAGGAGCCCAACAATCCAAAGGTCCGGGTGGTTCCGGCGGGTAAGGGGAAAGTGATAGTGGATATGCAGAAGGAAGAGGCAAGGATGCGCAAGGAGCAGAAGAACAAGATGAAATGGATGATACTGGCTGCGATCATAGGCCTGGCCATTGCGGCGGCCATATATTTCGTTCAGCCCATGTTCCTGTTCTTCGGCCTCCTGGCCGCCGCCATGATATATATCGCCATGAGAGGGGTCGCTCCGCAGAGGGACGAGGAGATCGTCCCCAAGCTCCTTCTGCATCAGAAGAAAAAGACCGAGGAAAGGTTCGTCGACGCCACGGGCGCCCACGCCGGAGCCCTCCTGGGCGACGTCAAGCACGATCCATTCCAATCTGGCGGATTGGAAACGCCCGCCCACGAACGAGTGGAGATAGGTGCCATACACAAGGCGCATCGCGGCGTTCTGTTCATAGACGAACTCAATACACTGAAGATCGAATCCCAGCACAACCTTTTGACGGCCATGCAGGAGAGGAAGTTCCCTATCACGGGCCAGAGCGAGAGGAGCTCGGGGGCCATGGTCAAGACCGATCCGGTGCCCTGCAACTTCATTTTGGTGGCTGCGGGGAACCTCGAGACCATGGGCGGCATGCATCCGGCCCTGCGTTCGAGGATACGGGGTTACGGATACGAGATATATGTACGCAGCACCATCAAGGACACGGATGAGAACAGGAAGAAGCTCGTCAGGTTCATCGCCCAGGAAGTAAAGAAGGACAAGCAGATACCGCATTTCAGCAAGAAGGCAGTGGGAGAGATAATACTGGAAGCCCAGAGGAGGGCCGGCCGACGGGGACACATATCCCTGCGGCTGAGGGAACTGGGGGGCCTCGTGAGGGTGGCGGGCGACATAGCCAAGGAGAAGGGATCGAAGTTCGTGAGGACGGAGCACGTGCTCATGGCCAAGAAGATCGCAAAGCCCCTGGAGCAGCAGGTTGCCGACCGCATGATCGAGCACAAGAAGGATTACAAGACCTTCGCCATCGAGGGTTTCGAGACAGGAAAGGTGAACGGCCTGGCACTTCTCGGAGCCGATACCGGAATGTCCGACTTCTCGGGGATCATAACCAGCATCGTGGCGGAGGTGACGCCCGCCGCATCCAGAGATGAGGGGAAGGTGATCGCAACCGGGAAACTGGGCGAGATCGCAAAGGAGGCGGTCCAGAACGTCTCGGCACTCTTCAAGAAACGGCCGGGCAAGAACATTTCCGACAACGACGTGCATATCCAGTTCATAGGAACATACGAGGGGGTCGAGGGTGATTCCGCCTCCATATCCATCGCAACGGCCGTCATATCCGCTCTGGAGCAGATACCCGTCGATCAGTCGGTTGCCATGACCGGATCGCTGAGCGTTAGAGGAAAGGTACTGCCGGTGGGTGGCGTGACCGCGAAGATAGAGGCGGCAGTGGATGCAGGCATAACCAAGGTCATCATTCCCCGGGCGAACATGCAGGACGTGCTCATCGAGAACAGATACAAGAAGAAGATCAAGATCATACCTGTCTCCACCCTCGACGAGGTTCTAGAGAACGCCCTTCTCCAGAAGAGGAAGGGGCTTATCGACCGGGTTTCCAAACTCGTGAAGGAGAACGTACCCGTTGGCGATATCAGCGGCAACCTCACCCCGGAGAACGCTGTGGTCTGCAATGCCCCGTGATGGACCGAAAACCGGGATAGATCCTTTCATTCATTCTTGGTTCGGGACAATGGGGAGAGAAAGATTAATATATTCAAGTAACATCAGAGTATGATTTCCCAGATAGAATTACCCACTTCCGCCGGAAAAGTCAGGTGCGCGAGCGGAGCACCCCTCTTCGCCGGAAGCGAGGATAGGCAGATCAATCAACTCAATCGAGGAAGTAATAACATGTCCCGTG
>CAYRFL010000030.1:0-41352 GCA_964423515.1 uncultured archaeon | reverse complement strand
CCACCTGGAACATATTTTTCGGTAACGTTCACCCACATTTCATCAATACCCGTATTGTTCTCGCCGTCGAGAACGGTCAGGTACACTGAATAATTGCCCGGCAGGTCGAACTGAAAGGACGGATCTTTTCCGTATCGCTCCACAGTGCTGCCGTTGTACTGAAAGCTCCAGGTGTAGTTCACCACGCCCACGTTATCTATACTGCCGGTCCCGTCGAAGGTTACAGAATGGTACTGCTCGATGGTAACATCGTCTCCGGCATCGGCCACCGGCGCGGTGATATCCCGCACACTGACATACAGCCGGTCGAAGGATGATAGAGCAGCCGTATCCAGTACCGATAAGGACACCTCGTATGTACCGGCGATGTCGAAGGTGAATTCAGCGGTCTCGCCGTACAGGTGAATATCCGTCCCGTCGTACGAAAAGCTCCACGTGTAATTCACTATCTCCTTGTTGTCCGCAGAACCGCTTCCGTCGAACAGGGCCGCCTGGTGCTGGTCGATGACGATATCGTCCCCGGCGTCCGCCACCGGTGAGGTGGTATCGCGTACCAGTACTGATAAGAAATCCGTATCGGTGTTGTTCCATGCGTCCGAAACGATAAGAGAAACGTTGTGCTCTCCCGCCTCGTGGAAAACGTGGACCGGCCCAACGCCGTACAGCAATATCTCCGTTCCACCCGCCGAAAAGCTCCACGTGTAGTTCACTATCTCCGTGTTGTCGGCAGAGCCGCTGCCGTCGAAGATTATTTCAGTATGCTGGTCCACGATCCGGTCCCCGCCGGCATCCGCCAACGGCCGCGTCGTGTCCACTATCTCTAGTACCGACATGAAGGAGTTCCAGTTGTCCCGCGTATCGTTTACTGAGATAGTAACGTTGTAGAGACCGGGATCGGTGATGTTGATCACGCTGTAGAACTCGCTTCCGTCCCCGGGGTTCATCGAGAGATTGCCCACTCCCTCAACGTTCATCCATACCGAGGAGAGCTCCACATTGTCCGTGGCATTGACGGTGACGTTCAGCAGGCGGTCCTCCGGGTGTTCGGCGGGTATGAAAAAAAACTGGAACTCCGGTATGACGTCGTCCACCAGAACGGTGAAATCCCATACCTTGCCGTCGTATAGCGTGAACCCGTCCCATACGCCCTCCCACGGCCCGTCCATCACGTAGACGGTGACGTTGTACTCGCCCGCATCCCCGAAGGACGTGTTGATCCACATTTCTTTATCAGTCGCATCCTCGCGGTATTCATCGGATACGAACCAGTGATGGCTAAGGAGATTGCCCTCCGGATCGCTCGAATTCACCCTGAAGAAAAGCGACTGGGTCTCGTAGATCGACAGTTGAGGATTTGCCGGCAGAAGGTCGTCGATGGAAGGCGCGGTATTGTCAGGCTGGTCGTAAAAGGCGTAAAGGAGGTCGGGATGATACGTTCGCCGCGGAAAGTAGAAGTAGGGGTCCCCGGTATAGGAATCGTCGTATCGGTCCTTCGTGTAAGGCATGTACATGGTAAGGCCGGAGGCGTTGCGGGTGCTGACGCCCCCGCTGGTGTTCCAGTGCCTCTCATGCACTATCATCTTGTCATATGTTACGTCCAGGGCCGCCGTCAGCGAGTTGATGGTATCGTTTCTGATGGTGTCGTTGATAAGGCTGAAGAAATGACCCAGGTCCGCGTAATCGTCGCCGTAGAGCTCCACGAGATAGGCCGCATGGTCGATATAGTTCTGGAAGGCCGAGAAATTTACGTAGAGCTCGTAACTGAGATTGTTGAATGCGAGAATGAAATCCCGGAACTCCCGGAGGTCCACAACAGAGAGCGTTACGTCATCTTCATTGTAATGGCCGTCCCTGTACGAATCCACGAAATCGTCGGCGATCTGAGCGCAGAACTGGGCCGTGCTCATCTGCGGAGCGTTCACAAGGGCCTGGAGGGACCACTGGTAGTTCCAGCCGTCCCAGGGCTCCAGATTCTCCGATGCGACCATGTGATCGGCATATCCCCATACCTGATAGGCCACCTCCACCGCCCCCATTAAACAGGCGTCGAACCCCACCATGTCGAGGGTGCTGTTACCAAGAAGAAGATAGATGTTGTAGAGCACCAGTTCGATATCGGACATGTTCAGCGCGTCCCCGCCGGATGTATCGTCGTAGCACACCCCGTCCCACTGCCCGCCGTGATCCCACAGCACGGCGGCATACCTGTTGGCCGGATAGTTGGCCATGCCCCATCCCAGGAACTGGTAGAGCGTGTTGGGATCCCCCATGTTCACCTCGCGGCCTCCCTGCCCGTCGCCCCAGTCCGAGACGGCGTTGGCCTCCGTGGGCGTCATGCCCTGGGTCACGAGATACCTCTGGCAGTCCCTCCAGTCGCCGTAGCTGGTGTCGTATCCTCCTCTCCTGTCCATCTGCACCACTATGTTCACGTCACCGGTGGAACCGACCGCTGACATCTCGAGGAAATCGTCCACAGCCGCTCCCTCCAGATTGTTGTCCCCGTCGATATAGACCATGAAGGTCCATTCCTTGTTCGCACGTGAGCCGGGGGTGGCCTCGAGCGGTGAAAATCCGGGAAGGGACGCCGGGCCGTTTGCATTATCGACAGCGAAGCCGCCCTGCGATGATGTTGATGAAATGCACAACCGCATGTTCGCACTGACCGTCGTTTCAGTTGTGCAAATATTTTCACAATCGACCGAAGAACCCTTTTCGATACCAGATCCATCGTCCGCAAGGAGGGCCGGCGACGCGATGTTCCCATGAGAGGTATCCACTGGCGATACGCGGCAGTTCGACCGATCATCGTCCCGAACTACTGAAAAAAATGAGACCGATAGAAGCAAGGTAATCGACATTACAAAGAAAACATGAAACGTGTTCATTCGGTTTCCCTTCGAGATCGGCATTTACTCTCTCCGTAAATTGTTCCAGATAGAATGTTCAAAGCACAGGACGTCTCTCCCGCCCATAATTCCCCTATCCCCTTGCGTACTGGCGTATCCTCTCGTGGATCTCGACCGTAAGGTCGGACGTATCCACTCCCGCTTCCCTGGCGACCAGCATCAGGCGTACCTCGGGTATGACGTCCATCTCCTTGAGGCAGTTCATTCGTCTGATGACGTTCTTCTTCTCCATTCCGCTGGCCGTAACGATATGCGTGAGAAGCCTTTCGAAAAGCGATGGGCCCGGGTCCCTCTTCAAAGCTGTCGGAGCACCCGGTCCCGCTGCCACCTGTTCCTTCCTGGCATCCGACCGCGTTGCCACCTGTTCGTCCGGCATCCCGGGTGCGCTCTTCTCCGTAGCGGATTGTTTCACAGCTGCCAGAAGAACGTTGTAATCGGGCCGATATAGGGCCGGTATCTGCACGTTCTCCCAATCGAAGGCCGGCATAAATTGGTTTTCACCGGTCTCCCTGAGGTAGCCCCCGGCGACGGAAAGGACAAGAATCTCCTTTGCCTGGGCCATGGTGAACCATCGAAGGTCCATGGAGAGCATGAACTCCATCTCCACCCTCGAAAGGGGGCGTCCGCCCTTCTTGCGGAACAGGAATGCCAATGTCTCCTCCATTGAACCCATGTTGGTACCGATCCCGGATAATATCATCTGCTGTTCAGAGCAGCAAAAGGCAGTTCCCGCTTCCACCGGCGGGATCACCTCAGAATGGACTCCAGCTTCATCACGGCGCCTTTTGCCCCGATCTCCCGGAGAACCGCCAGGTCCGTTGGGGTGACGTCTCCGGCGGCATAGACCGAGAACCCGGCGGATACGGCCTTCTTGAGAAGAGCAAAGTCCAGGTCCCCTCCCTCCTCCATCCTCTTGAAATCCGCAACGATGATCTCGGAGATACCTATGGAGCGCACCTTGCGGAGAAGCTTCGTCACGTCCATTCCCGCCAGCTCGTCAGAGGGAGAGATTATGCCGTCGTGGTGGTCCAGCTCGAAGATGACGTTGGGCGTGAGCTCGAAGCAGTCCAGGACGGGCTCCAGACTCTCCAGGGATTTCGTGCCCAGGACGAGTCCGGCGGCACCGACCATTATGGGATCGTAGATCTCCTCGCTGTTCATGAATCCGCCGTCATACCAGACGTCGAGCTCGTCCGCGGCATTTCTCAGTATCGAAAGCTGGGTCTTGCCCTTCGTAACGCTGTCGAGATCGACGAGATGAAGATTCTCGTACTCCTTCGAGATGGCACTTATGAGCGTATCGAAGGAGATCTCGCCGCCGTTCGACCTCAGAACATGATAGCTGCCTTCCCGTACCACCACCAGTCTGCCGGCGAGAACCGTCACCGAGGGTAGGATCGAAAGACCGAAGCTTCTCTCCAGCCCCTTGACCTCCACGGTGCCCGAGGAAGCTATAGTATCACCTTCCTGGTGCCGCCCACGTTCACAGGGGCGCCATTACGACTACATCCTTCACAGACTTGATCTTCTCGAAGGGAAGGACTATCCTTTCCAGGGCATCGCGGGTATACATCGTCAGGTCCAGGTGTTCGGTGGGGGCCACCAGCACGTGGGCGATCTCCCCCGAATCCGTGTCAACCACGAAGTTGTCGATGATACCCAGGATGTCTCCCGTGGCGCTCATTATCGTCTTGCCCCTGAGGTCCGTCACAAACCGTTTAGTCTCTTCAGTCATCTCTCACCACCCATTTGGATATTGTCAACGGTGGAAACCTTGACGGAAAGTCGAGGTTTACAGCTTGACAATGTGCGCGGAATCGCAGCCCAAAGGGAACGATCCCGCTTCATTAGCTGTAACCCAGGGGGGCGTCGTCGTCATCCCCGGTAGTTACCCTGCCAGTGAGCTTTTTATTAATAGTATTATAATATTTAATTGTTTCTTTATCGATGGAGTGCCGGAGGCGGCCAAGCGCCTTCTCGAAGTGGGCCATGGTCACGCGCTCGGCTCCGGGGGATTCCCTGAAGGCCTCGATGGCGGCCTCCTGGCACAGCCCCTCGAGGTCCGCCCCCGAGAACCACTCAGTACGCCTCGCCAGCTCCCCTAGGTCCACGTCCAGCCCCAGGGGAAGCCTGTCCGAATGAATTCCGAGGATCGCCAGCCTGCCTTCCCGCTCCGGGGGTGGAACGTAGATCAGCCTGTCGAACCTGCCCTTGCGGAGAAATGCCCGGTCCAGAAGACCCGGGCGGTTCGTGGCGCCGATGACTATCACGTCCTCGTAGCGCTCGATGCCGTCCAGAAGCGTCAACAGCTGGTTCGTAATGTTCTCATGTCCTCTCGCTCCTTTCCCGCCGTCCCCGTCCCGGTTCGCCGCGATAGAGTCCACCTCGTCGAAGAACACGATACAGGGTGTCACCCTCCTGGCCCTCTTGAATATCTCCCGAAGCCTCTTTTCCGCCTCCCCAACGAATCGCGACAGTATCTCGGGCCCCTTCACGGAGATGAAGGACGCCCTCACCTGATTGGCTATGGCCCGTGCCAGGAGCGTCTTGCCCGTGCCCGGCGGACCGAACAAAAGAATGCCGTTGGGGGTTCGGATCCCGAGACGTCGGAAATCCTCCCGGTTGGTAAAGGGTTTTTCCACGCATTCACGAATGTCCCTCTTGACCCCCGCGAGGCCACCTATTTCCTCGAAGGTCGCCCGGGGGATCTGGACCGTTATCTCCCTTAGAGCGGAGGGACCCACCCTCTTCATGCCCTCCCTGAAATCCCGCATTGCCACCATGACGCCAGTCATGGCCTCCACTGTGATGGCCCCCTTTGGATGTGGGTCAGCAAAGCCCCTCTTGATGGCGGCCAGGGCAGCCTCCCTGCACAGGGCCTGTATGTCCGCCCCCACATAACCGGCGGTCAGCTCTCCCAGAGTCTTGAGGGACACGTCCTCGGAGAGGGGCATGCCCCTGGTGTGAATGGTGAATATCTCCTCACGTCCCACGTCGCTGGGCGGAGGAAGCTCCACCTCCCGGTCGAACCGGCCGGGCCTACGCAGGGCCTCTTCCAGGGCATCGGGGCGGTTCGTGGTCCCGATGACGATGACCCTGCCGTCGGGAGGAAGCGAGTCCATGAGCGTCAGGAGCTGGGCCACCACCCTCTTCTCCACCTCTCCGGATGCCGCCTCCCTCTTGGGCGCTATGGAATCTATCTCGTCGATGAATATTATGGACGGGGAAGCGCTCACGGCATCCTTCCATATGTTCCGGAGGTTCTGCTCGGTCCTCCCGTAGAGGCTGTCCATTATCTCGGGGCCCCTGATGTGGAACATGCGAGCCCCTATCTCTCCGGCCAGGGCCCGGGTGACCAGTGTCTTGCCCGTTCCCGGAGGGCCGTGCAGAAGAACCCCTCTCGGCGGCGCGATACCCATGGAGCTGAACAGCTCCGGCATCCTTATGGGAAGCTCCACCATCTCGCGTATGTTCTCAAGCTGCGAGCCCAGACCACCAACGTCCTCGTAGCCGGTATGTTCCCCGGGTGCATCGGACCCGCCATTCGAGGGTTTCTCGAGGACTATCCGGGTCCTCTCATCCACCCTCACCACCCCTGGGGGCTCCACGTTGACCACGCTGAAGGGTATACCCTTCCCGGCGATGGCTATCCCCGTAACAGTTATGGAGTCACCCGTACTCAACGGTTGCCGCAGCAGCCGATCCCTGATGAAATCCTCCAGGCCCAGCGTCATCAGGTCCTTTCCCTTCTCAAGGCCCAGGGAGGGCGACAGGACGGCCTTTCGGCACAATTCCGGAGATACCTTCTCGACCCGTACCGTTTCGTCGATGCCGACCCCGCAATTCAGGCGGCTCTGCCGGGACAGCCTGACAACATCATCCCTTCTCTGGGCGTGGTCTGTGAAAACGAGACCGCAGGAAGTGCGCTTTGCCGTCAGCGTAACGACGTCACCGGCGGAAAGCCCCAGCTTCTTCATCGCACGGGCCGATAGACGGACCTTGCCCAGACCGGCGTCCTGGGGAAGGGCTTCCATGACGGTGAGACGCTCGGGCATTATCTCTCCTTTTTCGGTTTATAATGAAGGGTAGAAATCACGGATGGGGACCGTGTGAAAATACGCATCGTCCACAATCCAATCCGAGTAGATTAAAGTATCGAATCCACTTCCAGCTCCAGGGTCTTCAGTTCGTTCTTCTTCATGACGGACGGGCTTGCAGATATGATCACGATGGTTTCGGTCACCGACGCCATGTCCTTCAGGAATCGAACGAATGCGATCACCGGATCGTAACCGTTCAGCGAGATGATATAGTCCAGGCCCTCCACCATCATCATTCCCCCGATTGCGTTCTTCAGAAAATCCTCCGTGGCGTGCTTCAGGGGGCCCATCTGGTCCGGTTTCAGGTTGTTCTCCCCGGGCATCTTGGTGAGCCAGATGTGAGATGCCTTGTCGAGTCCGTACTTCCTTATGATCTTTCGCGGATGATTGCGCGTTACGAACAACGCCTTTCTGCCGGCCGCGAGCGCATCCTTCAGGTATTCGAAGCCGTCGGAGGGATCGTCGTCCGAGAGAAGATAGGTATAGCCGTCATCGAGGTCGAGCTCTCCCTGCGGTTCCTCACCCTCCCCTTCCCAGGTATCATACTCGTCCCAGTTCACGTCTCCTGCCGCTTCCGGAGGTTCCGGTTCCTCCGGCTGCGGGGGGGCTTCCACCTTGGGCATGGCCGCCTTCTCCTCGGCCAGAACCATCTCGTGTTCCTCGGCGGAGATGTCCAGAAGATCACGCATCTCCTTGAGCATCACTTCCTCATCCTCGGAGATCACACCATCCTCCAGGGCCTTTCGGACCAGCTTGCCGTACTTCTTTAGGTTCTTCTCGTTCTGGGATTCCGCGGAAGCCTGGGCCGCCTGCGGGGGAGCCTGGTTCATCTGCTGGGGCATCCCCGGGTATCCGGGAGCGACTCCCGGTCTCTGCGGATACCCCATCTGGGGATATCCCTGCATCTGGGGCATGTAACCCGGAGGTACCTGGCCCGGAAAGGGCATGCTGCCCCCGTCGGCGAGGAATGGCACCTTCAATTCTATGAGCTCCTTTGCCTTCACCGATAGCTCGATGGACTCCTTGAAGCGGTAGCTCTTGGCCAGGTCGGAGGATTCGTCCACCATCTTCTCGATGTCCGGCACTTCCACCTTGGCCAGTTCCCTGGCCTTCTTGATGAGGTCACGCACCACCTTTATGCTTCTCACCACGAGCTGGTATTCCACCTTGTCCACCCCAAGGACCTCCAGGGCCTCCCTGCACTTCCATCCCACGTGATCGTGCCTGTCGTCGAGGCCCGCGATGAGGTAGGGGACGGATTCGTAGACCAGGTCGGGACGCCTCTCGCCGATGTTCTTTACTATCTGAGCGGTCCTCCATCTCACGTGATGATACTCGTCGGCCATTGCGTCTATGACGTTCTTCAGGTATTCGTTGAATATCTCGGTGTTTATGGTGCTGATGACGTTGAGGGCGTCGGATACCGTCTGGCGGACGTCGAGGTCCGGGTCGTTAGCGAGATGATCTATTAGGACGGGTATTACTGATGGGATGTACTGGGGATTCGCCGGGAACAGCTCACCCAGGGCCGATGCGCAGTGGAACCTGACGTACTTGCGGGGGTCCTCCAGGCGGCTTGTGAGCTGGGGTATCATGAATGCGGGGTATTTCATTCCAAGTTCGACTGTGAAGCTCGTGATGTGCTCCCTGAGTTTCTTCTTTTCCACGCACAGGGCGTCCATGAGGGCCGGGAATAGTTGCGGAAGATTCTTCGACAGCATTGATAGTATTTCCCTGGCCTTCTTGATGAGAGTCCTGTCCTTGTCCAGGAAGGCGGTGGAAAGATACGGCACCACCAGGCCCGGGGATACGATCCCCACGTTCGTAAGTGTCTCCGTGGCACAGTATTTCATGTCCTCGTCCTTTTTCTTCAGCGGCTTTCGCCAGAACTGGAATCTGAAGGAGTCCACGAGGGCCTTGTAGACCAGCGGCGTCGCATCCTTGACATATGCCGGTGTCACGACCCCGAGCTTTCCGATGGCCCTTATCGAGGCTGCGTACAGGAGGTGAAGGCCCTCCAGGGGGCGCTCCGGATGATAGATGGGATACTTGAGGGCGCGTATCATGAGGAAGACGAACCGGCCGCCGATGTCGGGGTGCTTTTCAGATATATTGCCCATCGCTATGAATATATTGGCATAGGGTTCCCAGTTGATATCGACCTCGTCCATATTGATGCCAAAGGCCTTCTTCATAAGGTCGATCATGGGCTTGGCCTCGGCACCCACCGCCTTGGGGTCCAGCTTGGAGAAGTCCAGTACCAGCTTCGAGGCTGTAAGCCGGACGTCGGCATCATCATCCATTGCCAGGGGAATGATGTATCTGATAACGGATTTTATGGCTCCCAGCTCCCGACGGCAGGTGGATCGTATGGATTCCATGTTCTTGATCTTCTTAGAAACCGCTTGGGCCGAGAGCTTGACGGCAAGGGATTTTGCTTTGGACATATGAACACCTATGCAAGGAATAGGATGCGGATTCATCCGGGCCAGCGGGGGATGAATCAATTCATCCGTATTTCAACGGGATATTCATTTATAATGTTTATCATGTTATTGAGGTCAATAATCATCGATTTCGAAAAGGTTCCCGGTGTATCTGTGCGTGGCCAGGTCCTCGTACATGGTCATGTTATCGAATCCGTGAATGAAAGATCTGCCGATACAGGAGCTGCACCGATTTCATCATGGAAAAAACCTATGGCTGCCCATGACCGCCAATGTAGCCTTAGCTGCTGATATCCACCAGTTCACACAGAGACTTGTACATCGCTTCCACGCTGGTCCATCTATTGCTCTTCTTCTTGTACAGTGCCCTCATGGTGATGAGGTCCAGTTCCGGGGTGACCTGCGGATTGACGTTGCTGGGCGGGGACGGATCGCTGGTGGTTATCTTTCTCTGGATCACATCGGCGTTCATATCATAGAACGGATTTCTACCCGTCAGCATCTCGTAGAATATGATGCCCAGCTGGAATATGTCGGTGGCCTCGTCTATCTTGCCGAAATTCGCCTTGTCCACCTGCTCGGGAGCACAGTATGCGAGCCGGCACCGTTTCTTGGAGTACTCCAGCGGATTCGATGATGATAAAAACTTGTCCCAGCCCCAGTCCCCAATCTTGGGCACCCCGTCCCTCGTGAAGAGTATGTTCTTGGGTTTCAGGCCCTTGTGTATGGTCGATTTTTCATGGGCATGAGAGACGGCTTTCAAGATCTGCAGCATTATGTGAACGGCTTCCTCCACGTCGAGGTTATGCGTCTTCATCAATCCGTCGAGATCACCGCCCTCCATCCTCTCCATGGCGATATGGGGCGCCGGGCTCACTTCGCTCTCGTACATCTTCACGATATTGTCGTGATCGAGATTGTCCCAGAGCTTCACGTTGGTCATGAAAGCGGCCAGGGTGGCCAGGTCCTTCTTCTTGCTCTTGGGGAGGCGGGGCATTTTCACGACGATCTCCTGTCCGTCGTCATTCTTGGCAAAGAAAACGTCGGAGAACTCACCCGAGCCGATATGTGTGGTGATCTCGTAATTCGGAAGCACCTTTCTCTTGCTCTTCTCAACCGGACGCCCACTGGGCCTCATAAGGGATTTGGAATATTTCCTTGAGGTCTTGATCTTCACCCGTTCTCCATCCGGGGTATCTCTGCCTCCCTCTCCCGCTCCGTACATGTCCGGCAATCCCTTCTTGTCCTCATCTGCCTTATCCCTCTTCCCGAACGTCTCGGAATATTTATCCGCATCCAACGTCCTCATTTCGGAGGGAACGTAGGGTCCCTTGTGACCCTTTTTGGATTTGGGATCGACATCATTCAGCGAAAGACCGTTGAGATGACCCAGGTCGTTCCTCAGGCGGTCCAGATCTCCGTTTATCTCGAGATAGGTGGATACGGTGCTCTCCATGGACCTCGGATTGTTGCTGTTGTAGCGAATGCTCTTCATCCGGTCCTTGATGTACTTGAGCTCCTTCCTGTAGGCGCTGGATTTGCTGACGTAGGCTCCGGATGCCTTGAGAATATCGTCGAGGTTCTGCAGCTTGGTCATGGCAGAATTCCGGTTTCGGTCCATATTTGCCCGGGCGGAATCCAGTGTCTGGTCGATTTTCTTCCTCATCTCCCTCGACCATCTCACGAGGAAGAAGGACAGGCCTCCACCGACGATCAATCCCACACATGCTCCGATAATACCACCTATGAAATTGCCCTCGATAAGGTACCCCAGTAGACCAAACAGTACAGGGGAGATTATTGCCGCCTCCCTGAAACGGGGGATTGTGGCGCCGACGAAGATAGCCGCCCCCAGTACCATGAGCACGGTCCCGGGCAGATCTTTTATGAAAAATCCATTGACCAGTATGGCTATACCAATAATATCGATAAGAGCGACCCTCATCCAGATAGCGCCATATCTCAAGTAACAATCCTCCGGGTTCGGTTCGAATCATTCCTCATATCCGGTTCCATATAACTGTATTGCGATGGTATTGAACACTCGAGTGATCATTTGCTCAAGGCCTTCTTCTTCTCCGAGATGAATCGGAGCAGGAGAGTATATCCAGGTATGTTCGCAGCTCACATCCCGATGCACATCAGCACGATCACCAGGCTGAGCAGGGTTCCGATGATGAGCGGAATGTCCTGACGCCAAGAGCCGGTTGCCTTCTCCAAGGATATCGCCTTCATATTCTGTTTATTGCGATGGTGAGATTTGACGTGCAACATTATACAGAAATATGAATGGATTGGTGCATCATTTTTACATCTATATATGACTTGTGGCTCAGGTTTTTTACTTGCCGGGGTCGGATTTCCCACCGTGAACGGGTAGTCGGATGTGGAACGTGCTTCCAACGCCTTTCTCGCTCTCCAAGGTAATATGACCCCCGTGTGACTCCACGATCTCCTTCGAGATGGAGAGACCGAGCCCGGTCCCCTTCACGCTCTGAGATGTGTAGAAGGGTTCGAATATCCGGCCCATGTCCTCCGGGGATATGCCGCTGCCGGTGTCCGCCACCTCCAACTCCACGGATCCTTCCGGGAGCGATCTCGTGGTTATGGTGATGGTACCCTCGCTCCCTATGGCGTGATAGGCGTTCATCACGATGTTCATGATGACCTGTTTGATCCTGTCACGGTCGCCAGATATGGCGGGTAGGTCGGACCCGAGGTCATGTTCGATGCATATCTTGGATAGTTCGAGCTGGTGACCGACGACCCTGATTATCCGGTGAATGAGCTGGTTCAGGTCCATGGAGCTGCGTTCCATATGTGATATCTTGGTAAAATCAAGAAGGTTCGATACGATCTTCGATGCGGAATTCACCTGGGAGGCGATTATCTCGACGTATCCCCTGGTCCTCTCGTCCATGGCATCGGTCCCGAGCATTCCGGCATACAGCGATATCACCGCCAGGGGTGAATTGATCTCATGGGCGATCCCCGCCACCAGTTGTCCTATATAGGCCAACTTTTCCGCCTGAATGAGCTCACGGGTCCTCCGCTCCACCATGTTCTCGAGATGGTCCCGGTATTCCAGAAGCTTTTCCGCGGTCCTTCTTTCCTCGATATACTTGCCAAGACGCTCCGCCAGGGCATTGATGAGGTCCCTCTCCTCCTTGGAGAACGGCCCTTCGTCCATTTCTGGCATTTCCTTGAGGTATGCCACTTCCACCCTTCCAACGGGATTTCCGAAGACGTATACCGGAGCATTCTGCACCCACGGGGTTCCCTTGAAACCGGGGGTGGAGAATTCCCCCTCCTCTATTCGTAACCGAGCCACGGTTATGTCGGGGTATTGCCAACCGGAGGGAATGAGGGTTACGACCTCATCGAGGAATAGCTCGAGAGATAGGTCCGGCTGCTCGATGAGCCGCGAGATGCGGTAGAGGGTATTCAGTTCCTTTACCCTCTCGGTCAGTTCGTGCTCCCGTTTCCATAGCTCTTCCACCGCCTTTTTCCGATCGGTGATATCCTCGAAGGTAGTGTAGACCTGGTAAGGTTCCCCCTCGCCGGGACGGAAGAGGGGGACGGCATTGACGTTTATCCACCGGTATTCCTCTTGTGAAGGATTGAACACACCCATGGTAACGTTCTCGATCTCTTTTCCCGTCCTCAGGGCTACCATGGACGGGTGGGCCTCCCCGGGAAAATCGGTACCATCCGCCTGGATCGTCCTCCATCGGGGGTCCATGGAGGTTCGTCCCTGCATCTGGTCGAGGCTGAGACCGAGTATCCGTTCCGCTGCGGGATTGGCGGATATGATCTCCCCGGAGACATCCTGATAGACGACTCCCTGGACCATGGTCTCGAAGAGGGTCCGATACCTCTCTTCGCTCTCGTGAAGAGCCATGTCTGCCTGCTTCCGGCTCGAAATGTCCCGCATGAAACCAATGCTGCCGACCCCCTTGCCGTCTTCCAGGGGAACGACGAGATTATCCAGATAGACCGTCTTTCCCTCCTTGTTCATTACCTCTATCTCGTACTCCCTCGGGATCTCCTCACCGCGCTTTCGGGCCTCGTACCTTTCTTCTAGGAACCGGCGGGTCTCCTCCCCTATCATGACGTTGACGTCGAACTCCGGGTCCGTGAGCTCATCGCAGGCGTAACCAGTCAATTCACAGAAACGTGGGTTGACGTATTCATAGTATTTGTTACGGCGAATATAGATGGCGTCGAAGGCATTGTTCACAACCATCCTGAAACGCTCCTCGCTTTCCCGCAGGGCTTTTTCCGCACGCTTTCTTTCGGTTATATCCCTTGAAACCACCGAGATGACATCCCTGCCGCCGTACGAGATGATTCCGGCATCCACCTCGACATCGATCACTTCCCCGGTCTTCGTCCTGTATCGTCGCTCCCCCAGGAAACTGGTCCCACTGCTGATGATCCTTTCGATCTTTTCATCGACATCCTTTCGCTGATGGGCGACGAAGTCATACAGAACGAGTCCTTGAACCTCCCCGGCCGAGTAGCCGAGCAGCTTTCTTAAAGCGGGATTGGCTTCCACTATCCTGCGGGTATGGATATCGACGAGGAAGATGCAATCGTCGCTCCTGGTGACCACCGCACGGTATTTCTCCTCGCTCTCGCGCAGCGCCTTTCCGGCCTCAAGCCTCTCCTTGACGTTTCGGAATATGGAGAGATACCCTTCGGCCCGTCCGTTCTTCCTTATGAGATTCGTGCTAACCTCTATCGGAGTGGAACTGCCGTCCCTGTGGAGCACCTCGGTCTCCAGGTATCGAAGGGGCCTGCCCGTCCTCAGTGCGGAGAAGAACATCTCCATCAGGCGTGGCAGGGTCTTTCCGGAGATGATCCCCCGCTCGAAGATGTTCTTCCCGATGACCTCGTCCCTTTCATAACCGATATAATCCATGATCCGGTCGTTCACATCGATGATCTTTCCATCCTTTCCGATATAGGCGATAAGGTCGTTAGCGTTCTCGAAGATGGTCCTGTATCTCAATTCGCTGTCCCTTCGCGAATCTTCCATCCGCTTCGCCTCGGTGACATCAAGGACCAGGCCGATGGTCCCCCTGAGATCATTATCCGGGTCGCGCCAGGGTGTAGCGTATACCTCGATATTCCGAACTGCCCCGTCCTTCCTCCTTATCCTGAGCCCGTACTTGCTGGATTTATTCTCCTTACGCTTCTCGGTCTCCTTCAGCATGCCCGGCACATCATCGGGATGTACTATCTCGAGGAGATTCCTTTCCGTGATTTCGTCCTCATCATATCCGATGATATCACAGAAAGCGGGATTTGCATAGACGATGTTCTCCTCCGAGTCCACGATACCGAGGCCCTCCCGCAGCGATTCGACGAGGAGGCGATATTTCTTCTCGCTCTCCAGGAGGGCTTCCTCCATGTCCGCCTTCTCCAGTTCCCTGGCACGGAGTTCCTCCGCGAGCATGCTGATGCCGGTTGTGATAGCATCGATCTCGTCATGTCGATGAGTGATCCCTCCGTGAAATTCGAAATTACCCAGCGCCATCTCCTTTATCATATCGAGGATGCCATCGATTCGCGCATCGCGGTCATCACCATTTCCGCAGGTCATTCCAAATACCCCCTCAACCATTCCATGGCATCCCCCTCGTCGTCGAAGGCCTTAATGGGATAGGTTGGCCTGTTCAATCCCTGGAAGAAGCGGCCGATGATCTGGCTCACCGGAGAGCCCTCCAGAACGGCCACCGCACGTATGAGACTGCTTGCTACCTCCCCGGCAAAGTACATTCTGGCCTCCCGATCCACATAATGAAGGTTCCTCATGTCCACGAGCACCGGGACCTTACGTCCCTCTCCGATCTCCTCACAGGCGCGAAAGTGATCCGTAACTCCTTCGATGTCAATGACCACGTCGGGCAGTAATTCAACATGGGCTATACCCTCTTCGTTCATCCATATCCTCGAGATCGAGGTGGTTATGACATCTGCGACCATTTACATTCACCTATACATTATTCCAGGCTGATGACTATACAATCCCCCCCAGACCCAGCCGAAGGTGGAAACGGATGGAGCTCCTACTCCACTACTTGATCCAGAACCTCGAACTGTTGCCGTCCTTCTTCGATTTCAGAACCCCCATCCGGCACAGCTTGTTCACGTGATAGCTCGTGAGCTGCCTGCTGAGACCCAGCCTACTGGAGACATCCCTCTGCAGGATCCCGGGGATATCCTTGATCAGATCAACGATCCTCTGCTGGTTCGGAGTATACAGCCTCTCTTCCGTCATACCCTTTCCGGAGACAGTTGGATAGTACCGCCTGTAGATGCGTTCGCGTTTCGAACGGATCAGACCCTTTCCGCTCATCAACCGGAGATGATAGTTGAGAACCCCGTTCCCCAGAAGAAGCCGGTTCTGCAGGCCCCTGTAATGAATGCCCGGATTGATGGAAATGCACTCGAAGATCCTGTCCCGGGTCTCGTTGTGCATCAACTCCTCGGTTTCCGGAGGGTCGTCGGGACAGGGTGAGTTTGTCCTTATTATGCGGAGGAAATCGTCGATCTTGAACGGCTTCGTGACGAAATCCGAGGCTCCCATCCTCATGGCCTCGATGGCGGTCTCCACGGTGGCGAAGGCCGTTACCAGGATCACAGCCATGGAAGGATTGTGCTTTCTGATCTCACTTAATAGCTCAAGGCCGCTTATTCCGGGCATCTTGATATCCGTGATGACCAGATCGAATTTGCTATCGGCCAGCTTCCCCAGGGCCTGCTCCCCGGAATCGGCGGTATCTATCGCGTACCCGTTCCTGGAGAGTAGCTCTGTGAGTCCCTCCCGGATGAACTCATCGTCATCCACAACGAGCAATCTTACTTCGTTCTTCATGTGAGCTCACGGTATTGTAGTTTCTGCCGCCGCCCATGGAATTATGGTGATGATGCTTACGATGATGAATATGATGATTGCGGTGATGATTATGATGATTGCGGTGATGGTTATGAAGTACCGCGAGATGATAGATGATATTGTGAGAAATCGTATCGTTGGTTCATCTCCTCAATTCCTCCAATGTGGTGATGCGCTCCGCCAGAGCATTGTGCTTGTGAATGGATTCCTCGCTGATGCTCCTGACCTTGATCTTGGTCTCTCCGTGGAGGTCGGGATATCGCTGGATTATGTGATGCAGTATGTCTCTCACCACATCCTCCACGAACTTGGGATTCTCGTGGGCGTCAAGGACGACCCTGCCCTCGTCGGACCTCTTCAGTATCTCGAACGTGGGCGAGCTCTGGCTCAACTCTATTATCTCTATTAGATCGTCCGCCTCCACGTCGGTGCCGGAGTTCAGTTCCATCTCAATTGAGGAAACATTCCTCTGGTTGTGGGAGATGACCGGAATATCATGGAACAGGGCCCGCTTCTCGGGAAAGCTGGAGGACAGCATCTCACGGGTGGTCTCCATGGCGCAGGGACATACCGTCATTCCCACCACCTCCACACCCAGTATCCTCGTGGTTCCCCCTTCCCTGGACTTTCTGACCGAGGCTCTTATCCGGTAGTTCTCCAGGCTCTTGCGGCCGAGAGGTGTGCATTTCTCGATGAAATAATCCGATTCCATGTCCACCTGTGTATATGTGGCGTAATCGTGCTTGGCTAGAAGTACATCAACGATATTCTCGCCGAGCTTCTCCAGGGATTCCACCGGGGAGCGAACGCTCTGGTCCACGATATCGTTTATCACCTCGGCGTTCCGGGACATGTGGGAGCCCTTCTGATGCGCCGGGAGGTCAACGTACACGTCGAAGGTGGGAATGAGATTGATGACCTTTCCCTTCCTCTGCACCACCGTTGGTTTCTTCAGGCCGGTAATGCCCACCCTGCTGAGGATGAAATACCTCTCGGATGTCATGTTCTGTATATCTGGATAGCTCCGGTCGTCGATTGTCACGCCCTCCTTGGAGGAATGGATGAACATTAATCTGAATTATATATTTACTCATAAGAACCGCGGGAGGAAGCTGAATCGTTGACTTGAAGTGGATTCGAGAAATGGGATGTTGCACGGTTCGATCGGGTCGATCCGGGCAGAGGCATATATGATGCTCAACCGAGAGGAAAAGAATCTTCAGCGTCAGATACAATCGGTGAACAGACTCTCTTAAAAGTAAAAGGATCCGATAGCGGGGGTGGGGAATAGGGGCGGTATACGCGCACGCGGGGCCTTTTACATAAAAAAATAAATATTAAATTAACACGCCCCACAACCGAAAGGTCGGCGGGACGCCGACCACGAGGGCACCGCCCTCGTTATTGCGCAGTCGTATGAAATTTATTAAGTATTTGATATCGGGCTCGCGTGCGCCTTCACCGCCCCGTACCCTCCCCCCGGCTATCGAGCCCTCATATTGAAGAGAGTACTCCTAACGATTTTCTTGGGTTTCATCCCCATTCGAGACTTAGAACCGCCACCGAGCATCAATAATATCGAAAAGGTTAGATATTTTATTCAGAATAACCTCACGTTCGCATCATTTAGTTATGCGGAGAGCATCGAAGTACAAGGTGAGAGCATTGAGCCCCGAATACAAGCCGTCGGAGATAGAGAAAAAATGGCAGGAGAGGTGGGAGAAGGAAGGAATATTCAAAGCGATTGAGGACGAGGACAGAGAGAAGTTCTACTGCCTCGAGATGTACCCGTACCCGTCCGCCAGCCTTCACATGGGCCATCTTCGCAACTACTCCATCGGCGATTGTCTGGCAAGGTACAAGCGTATGAGGGGATACAACGTCATCTATCCCATGGGCTACGATGCCTTCGGCCTTCCCGCCGAGAACGCGGCCATACTCCACGGCGTGGAGCCGGAGAAGTGGACCCGCGAGAACATCGTCTCGATAAAGAAGCAGCAGCAGAGGATGGGACTGAGCTACGACTGGTCCCGCCAGATACAGAGCCTCGACGAGGATTACTACAGGTGGAACCAGTGGATATTCCTCGAGTTCATGAAGAACGGGCTCGTAACGAGGAAAAATTCGTTCGTGAACTGGTGCCCCAGCTGCGAGACCGTCCTGGCCAACGAGCAGGTGGTGAACAACAGGTGCTGGAGGTGTTCATCCGACATTATTGCCCAGGAGCGCGAGCAGTGGTTCTTCGCCATCAGGAAATACGCCGACGAGCTGCTCGAGAGCCTCGAAGGGCTGGACTGGCCCGAGCGCGTCAAGACCATGCAGGTCAACTGGATCGGACGGAGCGAGGGAACCCTCATACGATTCGAGGTAAAGGGCTCCGGGGAGGAGATACCCATATTCACGACGAGGCCGGATACGCTCTACGGGGTAACGTTCATGGTCTACGCCCCCGAGCATCCCCGGGTGCGGGAATGGGTGGCGGGAACGGAGTACGAGGAGGATTTCGACGCCTTCCTGGAGGAGGTTATCGCCGAGGACAAGTTCAAGAGGCTCGATGCGTCGAAAGAGAAGAAGGGCATGTTCATCGGCAAGTACGCCATCAATCCGGTCAACGGGATGGAAGTGCCCATATATGTGGGCAACTTCGTGATCTACGAGTACGGCGGCGGAGCCGTCATGGCTGTGCCAGCACACGATCAGAGGGATTTCGAGTTCGCCAAGGTTCACGACATTCCCATCACAGTGGTCATATCACCTCCCGGATACAGGCTGAACGCCGATAAGATGATACGGGCCTTCGAGGGGGAGGGTGAGCTCATCAATTCCGGCGAGTTCACGGGTTTCGGCAGCAACGAGGCCAAGAGATACATATCCGAGAAATTAAAGGAGATGGGCAAGGGCGGCCCCACTATAGATTACAGGCTCAGGGACTGGCTCATTTCGAGGCAGAGGTACTGGGGCACCCCCATCCCCGTTATATACTGCGATTCCTGCGGCATCGTACCCGTTCCCGTCCCCGATCTCCCCGTGAAGCTTCCCCGGGACGTAAATTTCACCGGCGAGGGGAATCCAATGCTCTCCTCCCCGTCCTTTCTGGATGCGGAATGTCCGAAATGCGGGGGGGATGCAAAGCGGGAGACGGATACCATGGATACCTTCGTGGACAGCTCCTGGTATTTCCTCAGATACTGCTCCCCACGGGAGACAGATATTCCATTCACGCGCAGCAGCGTCAATTACTGGATGAACGTCGACCAGTATATCGGAGGCATCGAGCACGCGGTGATGCACCTTCTCTATGCCAGGTTCTTCATCAAGGCATTACGCGACCTGTCCCTTCTGGACTTCGACGAGCCCTTCGGCAAACTGCTCACTCAGGGCATGGTGACCAAGGAGGCCCATTACTGCTCCCGCTGCAATATCTTCCTGCATCACAGGGAGGTGGCGGACGGTAAGAACTGTCCGGAGTGTTCGGGCGAGATGGAGTTTAGGAGCACCAAGATGTCCAAGAGCCTCGGGAACACGGTGAGCCCCGACGAGATGATGGAGAGGTACGGAGCGGATTCGGCGCGGTTCTTCATTCTATTCGGTTCCAATCCGGAGCGTGACCTGGAGTGGTCCGATGCGGGGGTGGAGAGCATATACAGGTTCCTCGTCAAGACCTATCACCTCCTCCTGGACGAAAACCTGAAGATGAAGGAAGGTCGGGATGCCCGGGAAGATCACGTGGAGTACAGGATGAACGCCACCATAAGAAACGTTACGGAGAGCATCGAGAACCTTATGATAAGGGATGCGATAAACGGCCTGATGAGCTTCATCAACCTTCTGTCCGGCTACAGGGAGAGGGGGGTGAATCAGGAAGTGTTCGGGAAGGCGCGCCGGGCCGTCCTTCACATGCTCGCTCCCATTGCGCCCCATATGGCGGAGGAAGTTGCAGAGAGAACGGGAGAGGAGGGATTCGTTTCCCTTCATCCGTGGCCCGAATACGACGGGACGGCCCTGACCCCGGAGGCAGAGTTCCGCTGGAAGATGCTCGACCACATAATGGAGGATATCGGCGATATACTCCAGATAATCGGCAACCGCTCGCCGGAGAGGATAAAACTTTACGTTTCGGCCGACTGGAAGTACCGCTTCGTGGAGGTGTTCCGGAGGGAGTTCGAAAGCACCAAGGATTACGGCTCCCTGATGAAGGCAATGATGCAGCATCAGGAACTTAGACCGCACGGAAAGGCCATACAACGGATGCTCGCGGGCTATCTCAAGAAACCCAGCCTGGCCCCCGACATCCTTCTGGGAAAGGAAGGCGAACTCGAATACTTCAAGAGTGTACGGGTAATTCTGGCATCCAAGTTCTCCGCCGAGGTCGAGGTGTACGACGAGGAGGGATCGGGTGAGCCGAAGGCGGCAAAGGCCCTGCCGGGAAAGCCAGCCATCGTTGTGGAATAGACACCCGTCCGTACGCCCTGACTATCTCGGGGTATGGCAGAAGGGGCATACGTTCCAATCCTCGTATACCTCCTCTCCACAGTGCGGACATATCGATTCGGAGCGGTGAATGGGGGGGGGTTTTTGTATCAGCGTCGCACCGGCCTGCGGCGTACCGACATCACGGCCGTGATCATCGAAGGGGGGAAGCTTCCCGGAATCTTCCCGGGAGGCCGACGGAGCCCGACCGTACAGGTCCACGCTCGTGGCGAGCTCGCTCTCGATATCCGACATATCGCCGCTCCCGGGATCAACGTGAACCGCCTGCCCATCCAAGTTCCTTCGATCCAGATTATCGATGCCTCCCACGGAGCCCCCCGCAACCTCCTCAAGGCTCCTTCTCGGGAGCAGCCGGTCGAGCTGGGGCAGGAAAGCGTCGTGCCACTGCTTGCACTGCTTGTCGTTGAACACGAATTTCGTGCTGGCCTTGTTGATGCAATGATAGTACATGAGAACGAACAGCATGCGCTTGAACTCGTCGCCGCCGATGTCCTCCGTGGTCACCTCGAACTCGTCTGCAGGGCTGATGATCCTGATCGCCTCTATTTCCCTGCGGTTCCGCCCACCACCCACGACCTTCCTGTAAAGCTGGAATATGGTCGCCCGGCTCCAGGGTATGAGCCGGATCTTTTTTCCCGTTCTCATCTGTATCCTGTCCTTGTCGATGAGCAGTTCACCCGGGGTGAGCCACTTGTTGAACATCACACCCCCCCAGACCAGAAGGATTATTCCCACCACCAGGAACTGGATGCTCTCCGCCCATTCCTCCAGGATGAACATCATGAACACGGAGCCGGCCGTGGTGATAAAACCGAATATCAGTATCCCGAACACAACCGCCGTCTTCCAGAACTTCTCGGTCTTGGCCGTGTAGACCACCGGAACGGATTCGATTATGGGCACCGATTTCTTCCTGTAGACGAAGTAGAATATCAGGTATCCGCACCATCCGAGTATCCTTGCCAGCACGTAGATCGCGATGCACCACTTTGGCAATGCGAAAGTGGCGAGAAGTCCGAAAACGATGTGGATGCCGCCTATCATGGCAACTAGCCCGATGGTCCATCCCCGGGTGTTCATGGTGTTGTGGGCGGTGTCCCGCCGAATGTATAAAAGCACGCCCCCCCCGACAAGAAGGGAAAATACCATCGCTCCGGCGAGAACGAGGTATCCGGTCATGGGCATGTCATCGTCCGGATCGTTCTCTCCGTCCTCGTCCTCCTGAGCCGACACCGTCAACGGGACTGTCAAAACGATGATCAGAAGGATGATCATGGATAAAAGCAGGGCCCTGTGCGTTCGCTGGATGAATCTCATGGTAATACCTTCATGGAAGCAATGCCGTTCAAGGCTCAACATATGTCCGGAGTTGACAGAAGGTGCAATATTCACCATCCCCATAAATCTCCTCGCCGCAGCTGGGGCAGACGTTCTCGGAGCTGTTGATGTCCAGCGGTTTCCGAATGAGTGTGGTATCCGAGGGGGAAGTTCCAGCATTGCGTCTGAAATCGTCGAAGGATGGCAGCCCACCGGATGTATCGGTGGTTGACGGATTACCATATCCGTACATGTCGTCACTGGCCACGAACTCGCTTTCGACCTCTTCGGCATTGCCGCTCCCTGCGGAAGCTGCAACATTCCGTTGCCACGGGCTTTTTCCAGTGGCCGGCTCTCGGCCGGGGATGCTCTTCTTCGCTTCCTTGAGGTAATTTTTCGGGAGCTGGCGCTTCAACTGGGGGAGTAACTTGTCGTACCATCCCTTCGACAGCTTGTCCCTGAAGGTGAAGCAGGCTTTGGATCCTGTCAAAGCCCTATAGTACATGAGAACGAACAGCATTCGCTTGAACTCTATCTCACCGATGTCCTCCGAGGTTACCGTGATTTTGTCCGTAGGGTCGCTTATCTTGACGGCATGTACCACCCTTTCATTTAGTGCTTCCCCGAGGAACTTGTGCCCGAGTACCTTCTTATATAATCGAAGGCCGGTGATCCGATCCCATGGCATCTGATGAAACGATTTCCCCACCTTCATCCGGACCATGTTGCGATCGATCATAAGTTCGCCCGGTGTGAGCCATTTACTGAACAATGCTGCTCCCGTGATCAATGACACAATACTGACCGAGATGATCTCGCCGAGGCCTTCGCCAATCCCCCCCCCTTGAATGATTGAAAAGATAGCCAGGCTCGCCATCAGGAATCCAAATATCAGTATGCCAAACACCGCCACCGTCTTCCAGAGCTTCTCGGTCCGGACCTTGTAGACCTCCGGGATGGCTTCTATTTTAGGGACCGATCTCTTCCGGTATTTGTCATAGAGTAAAAAGTAAACGCACCATCCAACGGGCCATACGATGATGTATAATACCGTGGTCCATCCGGGAAGAAGGAAAGCGACGAGGAGGCCCGGGATTAAGTAAACACCAACTATCATAGAGACTAGACCGATCATCCAATTCCTTGTGCTCATTGTCTTGTGGGCGGTGTCCCACAGTATTAAGAAGAATGAACCCGTGCCCAGGAGAAGGGAGATTGCCAAGCCCCCGAGGGCGACGTAACCTATCGTGGACATACCGTCGTCGCGGGGATCGCCCTCGCCATCCTCGTCCTCCTGGGCCGACGTCGTCAGCGGAACTGTCAGAATGAAGATCAGAATGAAGATCAGAAGGATGGACAGGAAGAAAAGCAGGGTCCTATGTATTCGCTCGCTCAATACCATGGTAATACCTTCGTGGTGGTCATCGGAAGGATACGGAATTCGACAAGATCGAGGGGATCAGCAAGGGCGATCGCTCATTTGGTCAGGATTATCGAGCCGTACCCCACTGCGGAACCGCTGGGCATGATATCGTAGGACGAGGCGTACTTGAGAAGCTTGGCCTCCTTGGCCTTTCCGGAAAGGCCCATGAGCATCGCCGCCACGGGTCCGTACCCGCACATGGTGATGTCGAACCTTTTGACGGTATCGATAAGACCGGGGCCGTCCATGTCCAGTATCTTCCGTATCGCCCTGTCGTCCTCCTTCCTGGCATACTCACCCGCCGTCATGCCCGGAGGGACCGGAACGCCGTAGCTGTAGCCGCAGTGGGTGAAATCCGAACTGGCAACGACGCCGATCTTGCCCGGGAACTCCCGCGACGCTCTCCTTATCCCCTCCGCCACCTTTTCGGCGTTATCCAGGTTCTGGCGTCCCATGTTTATGGCCACCATGCGAACGTCCTCCTGGAAATACTGGAAGAAGGGCAGCTGTACCTCGAGGGAATGCTCGTAACCGTGGGCCCTGTTGTCCACGGGTATGCCGCAATCCATGAATATGCTCCCCACGTCCTCCTCGTATTCCGCCACGCCCAGAGGGGTTTCGAAATCCTCGTCCGAGAGCGCAAGGCCGCCTCCCATGCCCGTATGGTTCGGGCCTATGACGATGAATACCTCCGGAAAGCCGCTCCTGACGAAGGCGGAGACCGAGTGTGCCGCTATGGGCCCCGAGAACATGTAGCCCGCATGCGGAAAAACACCTCCCAGCACGTTGCCCACCAGTACGGCGGGCGGTTCCGGGATGGAACCGGGGCCCAGCTCGTGTCTGAAGGATTTCTCTATATCCTTTCGGAGTTTTTTCGGTTTGGCAGGATAGAAGCGGCCGGCGACTGCGGGTTTCCTCATGGCTTGTCACCCCGGATATGGGACATTGACTCGGCCAACGGAGCGATTATAACAAGAGAGGTGAAACTCCGTGGGAAAGAAATGTTGAGCCGGTTATTATTCGGGGTACCGATACTTAAAGGGTCGCCTCAAATTCGTCGGGCTTTATATCGAATTGGGCATAATCCCTGATCGCACCCTTGTTCTTCAGTATCTCCCTGGCCAGCAACCAGTATATCAGGGCAAGGGATTTCCTGCCCTTGTTGTTCGCCGGAATGACGAGGTCGATGTTCCTGGTATGATTGTTGGCATCACAAAAACCCACCACGGGAATTCCGTTCCTCACCGCTTCCCGGAGCGCCTTGGAGTCGGCGGCGGGATCGGTGACGACCAGAACGTCTGGCTCCTTGTAATGGGGAAGCTGGGAATTCGTAAGAGTGCCGGGGATGTACCTGCCGGCAAAGCAATTGGAACCCACGTACTTCGAGAACATCCTCACGGGATTCTGCCCGTACTGCCTGGCGGATACGACGAGTATCCTGGCGGGACCGTATTTGGAGAGGAACTTTCCGGCCATGGCGATCTTCTTTCTAGTCTTCTTGATGTCGAGTACATATAGACCGTCATTCCTGACCTTGAAAATATAGGGTACCATGTCCGCGCTCTTCTGCTGCGTGCCGATGTGGACCCCCGACGTGAGGAACATATCGTCGGAAGCGATCTCGTCAACCTGCTTTTCCATAACCTGCACTTCCTCTGTAATTTAACTTGACTTTTTCTCCCTGATGGCAGTTATGGGCGTGCAGCCCTTCTCGAACTCGTGAAGTGCGATCTGGAGAGAATCTATCATATCCGGCGGTACATCGACGAGAGCAGGTGCCCCAAGGCTAATCTGAAGTGACCTTGCTCCAATAATGCGTGCCTTCTCGTAGCGGCTGTATCTCAATCAACGCCTCCTCGAAATCAGCGGAACGGTTCTATCCTATTCCATTCCCGAACCCGGTAATTTGCCGCTGGAAATCTTCTATGGGGGATTACTGAGGGTGTATATAACAATTACTCCAAAATGCGTTTCGATCGAAAAAAGGCGAGGTGCTGGATTCTGCTGGATTCCGCATGGATCCATCCGAGCCAGGAAAAAACTGTGGGCCGTCCCGTTCACTTCTCTCCAAGTGATATCGGGGACCCGTGATCCCTGGGGGATAAAACGATCAGGCCTTATTGAAGATCCGGTAGGTCTCCTCGTCGAAGAGACAGAGGATGACCCTATCGATACTCCCGTACCGGAAACCACCGATGGCGTCCTTTGCGATCCCGGCAGCCTCCTCCCTGGGATATCCGTATACACCGCAGGATACGGCAGGGAAGGCGATGGAGGTCAGATGATTCTCCTCAGCGATCCGGAGGCTCTCTATAAAGCAGCTACGAAGAAGGGAAGATCGGTCTTTCGTGCGGCTGTACACGGGACCTACCGTGTGAATGACGTGCCCTGCCGGTAGGTCGTACCCACTGGTGATAACCGCCTTTCCGGTGGGAAGCCCCTCGGGAAATGTGCTACGACGGATCTCCCTGCATTCGGCCAGGAGACCGGGACCCGCCTTCCTGTGAATGGCCCCGTCCACTCCGCCTCCCCCAAGTAGTCCGGAGTTCGCAGCATTCACGATGGCATCCACTTTTAGACCCGTTATATCTCCCTTGATTATCTCGAGTCTCATCCAGATGGCCTCCTATATCGGTCGATCATCAATTCCCCGGCGGAATGACGGATCGGGTAACATCGAACAATGTTAATCTGCGAACTCGACCCCCGGAAGGGTCTTGGTGTCCATTACGCCGTCTATGGCCCTTATCTTGTCGGTCACTATCTCGCCGAGGGCGTCCAGATCCTTTGCCTCGAGCTTGGCTATCATGTCGTATTCGCCGAAGAGAGGATGATGCTCCCTTACCTCCGGGACACAGCAGAGCTTCTGATAGATCTCCTTCTCTCTACTCGGCTCTATGTTCAACAGTATGAAACTGATCATGGGACCACTTCCCTGGTATTAATCGCTATTGTTGTGCAAAGCCGTCCCATTCTGGCACGTCTTTACCAGTAAGATGGTCCAGGTATTCCCATCTTCACAGATAAATTTAGCGGTATCTGCGTTTTCACGCGATTCCGTGAACACTGAACGCCGGATATCCATATTATCCGGGCGCCTATAATTACAATACGTGATAAAGGGAGCGCAACGGGGAAAAAGCATTGTGCGCCTTGAGAACGGGAACGGGAATGAAATCGGAGATATCTCGGATGGATACGAAAGACGGGATAGTGGACGGAGGTCTCTCCACTGCTTCAAGCTGCGGAATCGAAGAGAGCGGGCTTCTGGACGCCTCACATCAGAATATCAGAACCTACAGATTGTTCGCCGTGCTGGCTACTGCGGTCGGAGCACTTACCATCATTGCCAGCTGGCTCGCCTACGTCAATGATATGCTCGAGGGGCGTGAATTCCTCATTCTCATCCTGGTGGTCTTCGGTCTATTTATTATCGTTCTCTACATGCTTCGCCAGATCGCCGTATCGAAAAGGGGGATCAGGCTGCTGCGGAGGGAGTCTAAGGACAGATACCCATAGAACATCCGCATGGGGGACGAGGCGGTGGCACGGGGCGGTTAGAGATGCTTTTCCATGTAATTGCTCCAATGCCGGAATCCCTGTTTCTCGTAGAAGGTGTTGGCCGGAGAACCCTTCAGGACGTCGAACAGGACCTTGGTGCACCCGAGGCTTCTGGCCCGGTTCTCGAACTCCTCGACGAGTGCCGAAGCAATGCCGTTCCCGCGATGCCCGGGACGTACCATTATCATCCTGAGATGGGCGATCCGGTGCCCGGAAGTATGGTCCCGGTGAACCTCCCAGGCCATATATGCCCTCAATCCCGCACCGTCATCCGGATGCCCCTCGGGCAATATCCACAGAAAATAATCATCGGTGCCAAGCCTGCCGCGGATGTTCTCCCGAACCCTGGCGAGATCGTAATCTCTTCCGTATCTCTTCCAGACCGGTACCATTGCGGCTTCGTACAGGTCCATGATATTATCGACGTCTGAAAGGGTGGCATCCCGCAGATCGGGGAGGATTTCGGCCAAAGGCTCCGTATCCATGGACCATCACCCGAATTGGAAAATAACTACTCTTCGGCGGTCTTGGGATCGAAATCGACCCTGTCGAGCCTGGGCAGTCCCATCAGTTCGTCGGGGAGAACCTCGATGTCGTTGCCGTCGAGGATGATCGTCCGGAGATTCCGGAGCTTTCCCACCTCGGGCGGAAGCCTGGTGAGCCGGTTCTCCGACAGGTCCAGAACGCGCAGGCTCTCGAGCTCCCATAACTCCTCGGGGAGGCTTTCAAGTTGATTCCCCTCGAGATGAAGTACTCGGAGGTTCTTAAGCCTGCCTATGTCGTCGGGAAGGGATGTCAGCTTGTTCTTCCCCAGGAACAGGTACTTGAGTTCCGGAAGCCTACCGATGTCCGCTGGCAGGGATGTCAGACTGTTCTTTATCAGATAGAGGTCCTTCAGATTCTGGATATTCAATATCTCCGCGGGAAATTCATCCAGCTGATAATATGACAGATTGAGGTGGTCCCAACCGGCCTCCTCGGCCTCGCTTATCCTCTTCAGGGCTTCTTCCCGACCCATGCTCAGACGCTCCTTATAGTTGAATTTGCCATTGTTGTGTAAAGCCGAGCCCTCCTGGCTCGACTTTACCAGGAAGACGGGCCAGTAAGCCTCGTCTTCAGATTAAAATCTTGTCACCAAAAGGGGGGTGGCAGGAAGAATATACCGGACATCCGGTAGCAGAATCACGTTGATGTTGCAGGTGAACCCACGGAATCCGCCAAAGCACAAATCTATTTATAGCAGTCCGCTCGTAGCGAGCCGAGGCACATCCCGGGAGGATCGAAATGGATACTTCCGGGGATTTGAGAGGATAGCGGAATAAAACAGTACTCGGGTGAGATTATGCTGGAATACGACGCCATCGCCATTGGTACGGGCTCCGCCATGAACATCGTCAGCGCCATGCAGAGGCGGAATCCCGAGCTGCGCTTTGCCATAATCGACAAGGACGAACCGGGAGGCATCTGTCTCACCAGGGGATGCATACCCACGAAGCTCCTCCTGTATCCCGCGGAGCTCGTGAGGACCATAGGAAAGGCGAAGAAGTTCGGCCTTGATGCGACGATCAGGAGCGTAGATTTCTCCAAGATCATGATGAGCATGAGAGGGCACATCTACAAGGACATCAACATGATAAGGGATGGGCTTTCGCATTCCAGGAACATAGATTACTATCCGTCCACTGCCGAGTTCACGGAGCCGTACACCCTTCTGGTGGACGGAAAGAAGATACGCTCTGAAATGATCTTCCTGTGCACGGGCTCGAAGCCGTTCATCCCGCCGATACAGGGTCTCCATGATATCGAATACCATACCAGCGACACCATCCTCGAGATGAACGAGCTGCCGGAGAGCATAGCCATCGTGGGAGGTGGTTACATCGCCGCCGAGTACGGTCATTTCTTCTCGGCCATGGGCTCGGAGGTCTCCGTGATCGGAAGGAATCCGCAGTTCCTTCCTCGTGAGGAGCCGGAGGTATCGAGGCTCGCCAAGAAGGAACTGAGCAAATACATGCGGATAATAACCGGCCACGAGGTGAAGAAAGTACGGAAGACCGGGGACGGCAGGATCAAGATCCTGGTGGACCACAGGGGGACGGGAAAGCTCGAGGCTGTCACGGCGGACACTCTGCTCATCGCGGCCGGCAGGGTGTCGAACTCGGACATACTTCACCCGGAACGGGGGGGCATCGAAACCGACAGGAGGGGCTGGATCTCCGTGAACGAATACCTGGAAACCTCTCAAAGGAACGTCTGGGCCTTCGGCGATGCCGTCGGGAGACACCTCTTCAAGCACGCGGCCAACTACGAATCCACGGTGGTCTATTACAATGCCGTGTTGAAAAGGAACGTGAAGGTCGATTACCACGCGGTTCCCAGCGCCGTGTTCACCTACCCGGAGATCGCCAGCGTGGGGATGGGGGAGGCGGTGGCCGTGAAGGCCGTTGGGGAGGAGAACGTCCTTGTAGGATTCCAGAAGTACGAGAACACCGCCAAGGGCCAGGCAATGGGCGTGAAGGACTGCTTCGCCAAGGTGATCGTCCGCCGGAGCGATTACGGGATACTGGGCGCCCACATCATCGGCCCCCATGCCTCAATACTCATACAGGAAATTATCAACCTGATGTACACACGCGACAGGAGCGCTCTGCCCATAATGGACGGGATGCACATCCATCCCGCACTGCCGGAGGTGGTGGAGAGGGCCTTCGGATCGCTCATGCCGGTGGGGCATTACCATCATATGCTGGAAGGTCATCATTGAGGACTGTGGTGAATCCGTTCCTTTGATTCCAGTACCCGCGCCCTTTCATCGTTTTCTCACGTCTAGCGAAAAACCTACCCGTTCTCATCCCCGCCAGGCCCCGCCTCTCCCTTTCGTTCCCGCCAGTACCGATCCTCCTCCATCAGATGTTCTAGGAGATCGCGCAGCGGCCATCCCATGTTGTTCTCGGTCAGGCTGCAGAAGATGGGGCGCGGAAGACCTTCGCCAGCGGGAAAGCCCGACATAGCGGTCCTTATCTGGTCACCCGAAAATCCCAGGAACATGAGCATCTTCATCTCGGCTTCCGCCAGCTCGCCGCCGGGACCGGCCTTCAGGATGTCAGCGACCGTCTGCTCCTCCTTCCCGTAGCCCGACAGGACGGCAACGTTCTCTGAGAGAAGATCGTCGAGAGCTGTCTTTACGACCCCTGCATTTTCCTCGTCGTATCCGTACAGAAGTATGCCCAGCTTCGCCATTTGAATCTCCCTCTATTCCAGTCAAATGCCTGATATCTATTGCCTGATGCTTGATGCCTGATGTCCTATGCCCGGTGCATGGCATCATCCGTCCCCGTCACCCTATGATGATGATCTCGTCGCCCTTCTTCAGCTTGACGGAGTCGAGCCCGGCAGGACCTATGTTCTTCCCGCCGGAGACCACTCCTATCACAACGAAACCCTTGAGGTTCTTGGGATTCCTGCCGACCTCCTCCGGTTTCACCTTCCTCTGGTGGACATTGGAGCCCCTTCTCGACGTGAGCAGGTCGCCTATGAGCTTCACGTGGGCGGTCTTGACCACGCCCATGGCCATGAGGTTGCCGCTGGTAAGCGACGGGGAGATGATGAGGTCGGCGCCGGCCCGCTCAAGCTGCTTGATGTTCTCCTTCTGCTTGACCCTGGAGATGACGTGCAGTTTTGGATTGAGGTCCTTTGCGGTGAGAGTGATGAGAACGTTGCTGTCGTCGTGGGGGGTCGTTATGATGAGCACAGAGGCGTCCTTCACGCCAGCCTCGCTTAATAGCTCCTCGCTGGATGGGTCCCCCAGAAGGCCCGTGGCCCCCTTGTCTGCCGCCTCCTTCACCTTCTCCTCGTCTCGTTCGATGACGATGATGCTGTTCTCGTCATAGCCCTTGTGCAGCAGTTCCTCCACGGCAGAGGCACCGGTGGTGCCGAATCCCGCTATTATCACGTGTCCCTTCATTCTCTTCAAGGCACGGTTCATTCTGTACATCTCCAGGTATCGTTGTATCACGAGCTGATATGCGGTCCCGATGAAGAGAACCCACACGATGATCCTTACGGGCGTGACCACCAGGGCGTCCACAAGGCGCGCCCGGGGAGTGACCGGCACTATGTCGCCGTATCCGAGGGTCGTCACGGTGACGATGGTGAAGTAGAGCGAATCGACGTACGAGAAGTCGCCGTCGTGGCTGTCCTCGATGTCGTCCCGTTCGAAGACCCAGAAGATACCGGCCACCAGGAGGAGCAGCACGGCCACGAAGGCGAGCCTTAAAAGGAGTATCCTCTGGGGCGACGGTTCGTTCCGGTAGAATCTTTTCCGAATTCGGGCGGGCTTTCCCAGTTCCACACATTCACCTCGCTGGGGGCGCAGGGACCGTGATCGATTCCGAAACGGGTGCGAGGGTATTTATTATTTTGTGCGGTATAAGAGAATGACACACCCGATACGATCGTGATGTATGCTCTCTTCAATTAAGCGGACTCGATAGCCGGGGTGGGGAGAAGGGGTGGTGAAGGCGCATGCGAGGCCGCTATAAATACAACAAAAACGTAATAAGAGTAGTCCGCAACGAGGGCGGGCGCCCTCGCGCGAGCCGAAGGCGAGCCTGAAATGGGAATCCGAGATTGAGGGGAGTCGGATAATCATGGTAACAAATGTTTTATAACGACATGACATTCTAATCTCGATCCACTTTTACATGGTCAAGCGAGAGTGATCGTTATGGACCTGCTTATATTCGGACTGTTGGTACTGGGACTTCCAGCTCTGGGAATACTGATAGACATGGTCGTGATGAACAAACTGTTGGTCCCGGCCATGGATAAAAAGAGGCCAGATCACAAGAATTGGGATGAAGAGAAAACACGGATCAAATCCAGGATCATGATCATGAAAAGCATGTCATACGTCGGATTAGCATTCGGCCTGCTGATCTTCATCTTCGCGGCGATATCGGAAGCGGAATTCGCTCCCAAGGTCGAACAGAGGATATTGTTAAGTGCGGGATTGGCGGTGGGTCTTTCATCCCTCTTCATGTGCATCGGCATGGCACTCATGTACCGGGAAGCGGTTCCAAAAGTAGTAGATGATCCAACTCTGTTCGGTAAATATCTCATTCTGACATCCATCCCGATGACTAGCGCGGTCTATGGATTGACACTTTCGATACTCCTGTTCCTGGGGGTTGGGATCCTGCAGCCCGTGGAGCTGGTTCTATCACAGAGCGATGCGGACTACCTGTTCTACGCCTATCTGATCTTTTCCGGCCTGAGCATCTTTACCATCTTGAAGGGCTATCTACCGACCAGATACAAGAAGAGCATGAAGACTATCGATATAGGCCGGATAAGGGCTGCCCGGTGCAGGGGCCGTCAACCTGCCCCCCAACCCGACCGCGTCTTTTCGAAAAAGATGATAATTGGAGTGATTCCGGAGATATTTCCGGTGGTCGGATTTGCGGTTATACTGGTGGCGCTTATGAACAAGGGGGTTTTGTGAATCGGTGGAGGTAAGAGAGGAATGGGTATTGATACATTATCTTCCATACGCCTGAGCGATCTCCGGGAGGATCATGTATGATTCGATGATTGTCCTATAAACTTTATATAAGTTCAAGAGATATGTTATACTGCATTTTCCAGCAATCATCAGAAATTATGCTCCGCATTAGGTTTAACCGGAGATGTTACCGTGTTAGAGAAAATCGGAATGAAGATAGGGGTCTTTGTGGTAATGATATCAATGCTTCTCGGCCCCCTTGTTGTACCTGCATCCATGGACAAGAATGCGGAAATCGATACGAATGATGATTCTACCGGAGTCGCCCTGGATTATACCTATTCTTTCGAGGCGCCATCTATTTCGGGTTCAGGCAGAATCCACCGGGTGGATATGGCAGGGACTTCCCTCCTGGCCTCCGTCGGCAACCCGATCCTGCCGATGAAACCGTTGAAGATTCTCCTGCCCTGCGGGGATTCCCTGTCCGACGTTTCCGTGACCCATAACCGGGAGATTATCGTGGAAGGCAGGTACGATCTGGACTGGGAAAAACAACCCGTCCGACTCCCCGTTACCGGGGAGGACATAAGAACGCTCACTTCCGCCCGAACCCCACGAAACGAGTATGTGTATTCTTCCGATCGACCCTATCCGGGCAAACTCCACGATGAGGTATCCGTGCAGAACTTCCGCGGTTATTCCATTCTCTACCTGAACCTGTATCCCGTCCATTACATTCCCCTGACGGGGACCCTGTATTATTATAACGAGATCAACGTCGTTATCAGCACAATCCGGGATAGGGGGGGAAATACATTTTACAGGGGATTTAAAAAGGACTTCGAGCAGGTTAACGATATGGTGGATAACCCTCATGTATCAGCCACCTATCGGAATTCCCCAACCAGGAACCTTCCCCTGTCCACATGGGATATGGTAATCATTACCAGCGAAGATCTGAACAACTCCACAGGGCTTTACACGTTCCGGGATCTGGCGGATTACAGAACAGCTCATGGGCTGAAGACCAACATCGTTACCGTGGAGGAGATATATGCATCCTACCCCGGAGCGGACAACCAGGAAAAGATACGGAATTTCATCACATACGCATACAGCGACTGGGGAATAGAATACGTGCTTCTCGGAGGAGACGCCGACGGTGCCGACGTCGGCGGGGAGAGCGGGGACCTGATAGTACCTGTAAGACTCCTTTACTGCGACGATTCCATCGCTTCGGACCTGTACTATGCCTGCCTGGACGGTAACTTTGACAATGACGGGGACGGGATATTCGGGGAAATCAACGATGGACCCGGGGGTGGGGATGTCGACATGGTGGCCGAGGTCTATGTCGGAAGGGCGCCGGTGGATGATGAAGATGAACTGTCCAATTTCGTCCGCAAGACCCTCGAATACGAGCAATCCACCTCAAGGGCACTGGAAAACGTTCTGTTCCTCGGAGAATACCTTGGGTTTGGTGGCGAGGCGAACTGGGGCGGGAACTACAAGGACGAGGTGAGAAATCGAACGAGCAGCTACGGCTACAACACTTCCGGCATTCCGGAGGATTTCAACGTCACAACCATATACGAGAGAGATGAAAGCTGGACATTCAACGATCTGGTGAACGCCCTTGACGGCGGGGTCCACTACATAAATCATCTCGGCCATGCCTTCAACGACGGGGTCATGAAGATCAATTACACGGATGCAGATACACTCTCGAACTCAGTCTATTTCTTCGCCTACAGCCAGGGTTGTTATGCAGGTTCCTTCGATAACGCGAACGACTGGGGCGATTATGTGAACTATGATTGTGTGGCCGAGCATCTCGTCACCGCCCCCAACGGTGCCTTTGCGGTCATCATGAACTCTAGATACGGGTGGGGAGCATGGGACCTCAACGGCCCCTCCCAGCGTCTGGACAGGGAGTTCTTCGATGCATTGTACGGAGAACTGATCCAGGAACTTGGCAAGGCCAACCATGATTCGAAGGAAGATTCCATCCACGCACTGGCGGATTATAATGGAAGGTTGAGATACGCCATTTATGAGACGAACCTTTTCGGCGATCCTGCCGTCAGATTGAAAGAACCCGTTAAATACCAGCACGACGTGGCGGCCAAACCCATCGAGACCAGAAGCCCGGTGCCCTTCCCGGAATCCACGTTTGTTAATTGCACGATCTGGAACGACGGTCTGAATACCGAAACCGATATCAATGTCAACCTTACCATAGACGGCACTCCCGTGAACAATACGGTGATAGCATCTCTTGCACCCGACAACACTACCGACGTGTCTTTCCACTGGACTCCCGATACACCCGGCACATATGAGGTTGGGATACAGATCACACCGGTGCCTGCCGAAAATGACACTACGAACAACGACAGGTTCCTGAAGGTAGAGGTCATAGCCTACCCGGACATCCGGGTTGACAGGCACGGCTTTAACATATCTACAATGACGGGGACCGCGACCTCCGTCAACCTTACGATGGAAAATACCGGGCAGGGAAATCGTTATTACAACGTCTCAAGTGGATCCCCCGATCCGGGTAACTACACCCTTTCCGAACCCTCCCCGTACTGGCTTGACGGCGTCAACGGCGGTACGCGGCTAACTCTCGGCGATGATGACTTCGTTACGCGACCATTGCCATTTACCGTTGAATTCTACAACGATTCGTATGATAGCGTACACGTCTGTTCGAATGGATGGGCCAGCTTTTCGTATTCTTCCGGCAGCATCCCCGGGTCCATCGTATTTCCCACCCCATCCTGGCCGAATACGATCATGGTCCTGGGCGATGACTGGTATCCGGAAAATATGAGCGGCGGCGTTTATGTCAAGGAACTCGATTCGCCAGGCCGATATGTGATCACCTGGTATCATATTCCCCACTTCAACAGCGGCGGCAGCAATGACTTCCAGATAGTCCTGTATGAGGACGGAAAGATAGATCTCAATTACCAGGGCCTTCCGACCGCCAGTGGATGGGAAACCGCCCTGAACAAGGGCGATGGCACATACGCCACCGAATATGCCGGTGCTCTACCGGAATACAAAACGCTCCGTTTTATCAGGGAAAGACCCATCCCGGACTGGTTATCCGTTTTCCCGGATAACGGTACGATCGGATCGATGGACCAGATTGATATGGAGATCATCTCGAACGCCTCCCTGCTCTCACCGGGATTCTATCGGGAGAATCTCTCCATCGTTTCGAACGATCCGGATGAGAACGAGGTCAGGATCCCGATAAATTTCACCGTATTATCCGCACCCCATGATCTACGGGTATTGAAAACGATCACGCCCGGAGGGGGAGAGGCGGGAAAACCTGTTTCGGTGAGCGCCGTGATACTCAATCAGGGAACCAGCAATGAGACTGACATCGAGGTACGGTTGCTGGTGGATGACGTGTTGAAGAACATGACGACCATTTCTTCCCTGTCCTCGGGTGCGCAGACATCGATTACCCTGGAATGGGTGCCCATGACGGAGAAGAGCGTGACCGTGGGTATCCATGTTGTACCGGTTGGTGGCGAAAGTGTGGTTTTCAACAATTTACTCAATGCCACGATAGACGTGACGGCGGAGTCGGATATCTGGCTCGATCCCGTGGATTTCGACATAACCGCCATGACCGGTTCCGTGGTTCGGGATAACCTCACCATCGGTAACAGCGGTCTGGGACGCCTGTATTTCAACATTACCGCTTCCGGAGGTCTGCAATACCCGTTCGAGGAAAGAACGACAGGTGGTCTCCCCAGTAGTCCCACTTCAAATCTGAACATAGGTTACAGATTTCAGGCTCGAAGCCAGAATATGTACGTCACGAGGCTGGGAAGGAACGTACCCGATGACGAGGCATGCTGGGTCACCCTCTGGGATGATGTTGGCAACAAACTCGCCCAGGCGCTAGTGGATGGCGGGTCCGAATGGCAGTGGACGGAGATAGACCCCGTTCCCTTGACCAGCACTCATTATTATCGAATCACAGTGTATTGTAACTACAGTTATTACTATGACGCGAATTGGACGGGGGATGACGATGTAAACGTCCTCTCCTCGGTATATGACCTCGGCACCAAAGATTCTTTTCCCCAATATGGTATCAATTCCTCCATATATGGAATACCCGACATCGGGTACGTCATCGGCCTCGATGGTGATTGGATCTCCGTCTCTCCAAAGAACGGGACGACGATGCCGGGAAGTGCAACGGACGTCATCGTAACCGTGAACACCTCTTCCCTGGGCCCGGGTTACTATCAATCCAATCTGACAGTCCGGACCAACGACCCAGATCGTCCGTCGATTCTCGTTCCCGTGAACCTCACGCTGCTCTCCGCGCCCCACGACATAAGGGTACTATCGCTCGACGTTCCGGAGCATGGGGAGGCGGGAAAATCCATCTCCGTCAATGCCACCATACTCAATCAGGGAACCAGCAACGAGACCGATGTCGAGATACAGCTCCTTGTGGGCGGCAGACAGGTGAATGATACCGTCGTTTCCAGATTGAACAGCGGGGGCCAGATGGATATATCCCTCTCGTGGACGCCCATGAGAGAGGCCACCTACACCGTGGAGATGTACGCGGTGCCGGTGCCCGGAGAGACCGGCAGGGCGAACAACAGGCGGAACGATACGATCGAGGTCACTGCCGAGGGCGATATCTGGTTCGATCCCGTTAAACTAGACTTTATAGGGAGGACCGGTGAGGTATTATCACAGAGCTTGACCATCGGGAACGACGGGCTCGGCCCGCTCGACTTTCAGATACTGGGGGGCAAGGGAGGAGCAAAGGACGTACTCGTCTATGTCGAATTTGCCGACATGAGCAATGGAGGTGAATACGAGAATACGCTGTCTGCCATCGATCAGGTGACAACGGATTATACGGTAGCAATGCTGGATGATTACAGGCAACTGGGATCACGATTGGAGGACAAGGACATACTGTTGATCCCCGAGCAGGAAGACGCCTGGCTCAGTACAATGGAATCCGTCGGTTCTTACTGGGCCTCCACATTGGATGACTTCCTGGACAGGGGCGGATGCATAATAACCTGCGATTATTCCGGTGAATCCTATGGCATCTATACAGGGGCCGGATTGATGAATATAACCGGTTACCGCGATATCACAGGCAATACGGTCTATATCGATGACCCCGGCTCGCCATTGGCCACGGGTCTGTCCAACTCCTTCAATGCCCCGAATGGAGCAAGCGGATACGTCACCTCCGAATCCTGTGTGGTTATGGATGACGGGACGTATCCCGTGGTTCTTGACAAACAAGTGAGGAACGGAAACGTGATCCTGATAGGATTTGACTATTACGAGCTTGTCCAGAACAATGCGAACATGGTGGTGGGCAACGGTATAAAATATTACGGCGATACGCTCCTGTCCCAGTGGCTCTCGGTTTCGACCGTCAACGGGACGGTAACGCCGGGGAACCGATCGAACATGACGGTGAATGCAAATTCTTCGGTTCTTTCTCCCGGTTTTTATCAGGATAACTTGCGCATTGTTTCAAACGACCCGGACGAGAGGACGGTCGCAATACCCGTGAACTTCACCGTGCTTTCCGCTCCCCACGACATACGTGTTCTCGGCATCGGCGTACCGGAGTACGGTGAGGCGGGAAAATCCATTTCCGTCAACGCGACCGTGCTCAACCAGGGCACCAGCGACGAAAACAATATCGAGATATTACTGTTTGTGGACGGAGAAGTTCGGAACAGAACTACAATCCCTGGTCTTATAAGTGCTCAGCAGAAGACCATTACGCTTGACTGGATACCGATGGTGGAAAAGACGTTCGTGGTGGGTATGCGGGCCATACCGGTACCCGGTGAAACGGGAACTAACAACAACTGGCTGAACGATAGCATAGATATCACAGCAGAGTCCGACATCGAGATATACCCGCAGGAACTGAACCTGACCATGTTGACCGGAGAGGTCGTCTTGGAGAACCTGACAATATCCAATGACGGATTGGGAACACTGTACTACAATATTACCGAGATCGCTGTTTTCAGCGAGGATGTCGAGAGGGGGACCAACGGGTGGACAAACACGACAGACAATGGAAGTTCCAACCTCTGGCACATCACCACTTCCGACTTCAACAGCCCCTCCCACGCCTGGTGGTGCGCGGATGAAGCCACGGGCAACTATGACGTCGGTTGGATCTCGAACCATTTGATCTCGCCCCCCGTCGAACTCACCGGCCCTTCTCCATCATTGAGCTTCTGGGAGATATTCGAGACCGAGGAAGATTATGACCTGTGCATAGTGGAAATAACCACCGATGGAGGGTATTCCTGGGATAACTTGAGATCCAATGCTTCCGGGGATAGCGGTGGTTGGAGGGAAACTGAGTTGGACCTCGGTCCATATACCGGCAATACCGTCCAGATCCGCTTCTATTTCGAGACCTACGATGAGGTGTACAACAATTATACCGGCTGGAAGATCGATGATATCAGAATCGAAGGTACCGGAGAGGAGGAATCAACCTGGCTTTCGGTCGCACCGGATCGGGGTATCGTCGCGCCCATTGACGAGGAGAATGTGACCGTCTCGCTCAATGCCTCGCTACTCTCCGCGGGTCATTATCAAACAAACCTTACCGTTCGGTCCAACGACCCGAATGAGGGCACTTTGACCATACCGGTAAACCTTACCGTTCTTTCGCCGCCCGTGGCGGACGCTGGCCCGGACATTACGGTGGATCAGCATTCCATGGTGATCTTCGACGGCAGCGGCTCTGCGGACGATAAGGGCGTGGTCAACTGGAGCTGGACCTTCGTTCATGATGATGAGATCGTGACCCTGTACGATGTCGCCCCATCCTTCACTTTTCATATGGCGGGTGTTTATAAGGTAACCCTTCAGGTGGAGGATATGGATAGAAACATCGATACGGATGTCCTGCTCGTCACCGTGAGGGACATCACCGCCCCCATTGCCGATGCAGGGCCGGACCAGGTCGCTGACACGGGGGATGTCGTTTTTTTCAACGGTAACGGCAGTTCCGATAACGTCGCCATCGTGAATTACACGTGGTTCTTTTCTTTTGGTGAGAGCGAGATCGAACTCTATGGGTTAACGACGAAGTTCGTATTCGATACTTACGGAATGTATGTGGTCATACTCCATGTGATGGATGACGAGGGGAATTGGGATTGGGACACCATGTCTGTCCGGATCCGGGACACCACCGGACCCGTGGCCGCTGCCGGTGATGATATCGTCATAGCGCAGCATGAGATTGCTTCCTTCAATGCAAGCGGCAGCACGGACAGGGACGAGATCATATCATACGAATGGATCTTCTCCTACGGCGGTAGATTACAGTCTCTCTACGGCATCCGGACCAGCTTTACCTTCCATGATTGTGGTACATACGATGTCTCTCTGAAGGTTACGGATAGGAACGGCAACTGGGACACGGACCTTGTTCTGGTGATCGTGAACGACACGACCTCACCAATAGCAGATGCCGGTGATGACATCGTCGTCCGTCCCGGAGAAACAGCTTTCTTCAACGCTTCCGGATCCAGGGATAATGATGCCCTTATATGTTATGAATGGACGTTCGACTATAACGATACCGACATTCATCGTTGCGGCAGATTGGCGAATTATACATTTCACATTCCTGGAGTTTACATGATAACCCTTGAGGTCACGGACAGTGCCGGTTACAGGGACACTGATACACTGGTCGTTACGGTTGACGATATCGAAAACTCTCGGCTTCTGGGCGATAACAACCAGAGAATAGGGACCACGGGGGATCCGTTCTTTTTCGATCTTTTCGCCTTGGGCAATATCCGAATTAATTCGGTCATGGTAAATTGGAAACACGGGACGCTGGGTGGTACGACTGAGCTGTTCGATACGAAGGGTGATGGAAATTGGACCGGTGCCATAATCCTTGATCACGATACAAGCGATCTCTCCTATTTCGTCAATGTGACAGATATATGGTCCAACCGTATTCTGGGCAAGACCAGGATCGTCCGTGTCGATGACAATGATGAGCCGACAGCCTATGGGGGATCAAACCAGACGATCGTTCAAGATACGGAGTTTACATTCGATGGGACCTTCTCCACGGATAATATCGGGATCGCCCGGTACACCTGGATATTCGATTACGGTGGAAAGGAGGTCATTCTTTACGGCCCCAGGCCGTCATACGTATTCGATATCCCGGGGAATTATCCTGTGACTCTGACGGTGAAGGACGATTTCGGCAATGAAGCCTTCCATACGCTGTACGTCAGGGTGCTGGAGATCCGGGAGAAGGATGACGACGGGGAAGGGGAAGGGACCGAGGGTGAGGGGATAGGAGGTTTCCTTTCCTCCACGGGCGGAATCTCGACGGTCGGCCTCATGATCGTTCTGATCGCCGTGCTTCTCATATTCTTCAGGAAAAGGAATGGCCAGTGGAAGAAAGATGGAGATCTGGACGGTCGGTCAAAATACGGGGAAGAAGGATGGATCGATGACGCAGGGGATGAGGACGGATGGTATGATGATGAAGGAGATGAATGGATCGACGATGTAGGGGGCGAGGGCGGGTGGTATGATGACGGAGAGGAGGAATGGGCGGAGGAAGAGGACGAAGAGACAACAAATGCGGCGGCGGCGACAGGTGCAAAT
>CAYRFL010000029.1:0-41510 GCA_964423515.1 uncultured archaeon | reverse complement strand
TCACAGTATTTACCGTACGATTGGTTAAATATATTCCTCCATCACGATTATAAAAGCAGGTATTATTGCTTATCTTTGAATCCCTCCCGCCCCAAACACATATCCCGCACCCTCCATTGGAATTACACGTATTGTTCAATATCCAATATACATGTTCCCCAACACCCGTTCTGTTTTCTCCGAATATCCTTATTCCAGTAGCATAATTATCATTGCATTCGTTATTTGATATTCTGTTATGAGTTGCGGTCGGGGTCGTACCTATTCCGATATTGCTCCCGGTGAGAACACAATTCTTCACGGTATTGTTACTCGAATTGATCTTGAGACTACTACGATAATCAGGATCATAGCCATGACCCCCGTTCCGTATCGTCATATCCGATATCGTGCAGCGATCTGCATTGACAACCACCACGTCTCCACTACCGCCGCCGCCGATCACTGTTCGCGACGCCGCTTCACCCTCCAGATTAATGCTCGTTCTTACATTAATCCTCTCATGATACACCCCCGCCTCAACATACACCGTATCCCCCTCGCTCGCATTGTCCACCGCCCACTGTATGTGAGTGTAGTCCCCGCTGCCGGTCTGGTTGACGATTATGGTCCCACGGGTCCGTCCGTGACCGTCGTCACGTCCGTCGTTCCCTCCGTGGGGTACAACATCTACCTTGGCGGAGTAATTGGGAAATCCCGCGATTAAGAGCGTGAGAATGATGAAGGGCAGGATAATCTTCGTGTAACTGAGGGACATCGGGGGATCTCCGGATGTGAATATATATCGGTGAGGATATTTAAATCTAACAGGACGAATGGTGAATGGAAGGCAAACAATATCTGTGATCGTGAATTGTTAATCTTCACCGTCCGGTTCTTCGTCCGCTTCATCTCCACCTACTGATTGCACCTCTCCCCCCACCTCCGTTCCATCATCATACTCCGTTCGTCCCAATCCGTCACTGTCGTCGGACTTTCCCCCCTTACCTTTCCCGATGTACCTCACCAGCAGAAATCCGGCGGCTATGAGAAAGACGACCATTATGACTCCGACCAGAACGATAACACCACGATCATATCTGGACTCCTCGGCCCCGTCATCATCGTCATCACCGGAATCATCGTCGCCCGGCCCCACGTCGTCCCCTACGTTCCCTCCTCCGTTTCCGTCCTGTTGCAGCACGGTAACGTTCACATAATCGACGCCCCGGTTGCCCATTGCATCCTCTACGGTCAGGCTTACGGTGTAGTTGCCCGGGTCGGCGAAGACGAATCCCGGCGAGAGAGCGTACAGCTTGATAAAGCTGCCGTCATGCACGAATGTCCACGTGTAATTGATGATGCCTGAGTTGTCGGTGCTGCCCCCGGCGTTGAACCTCACAAGGCTACTGGCATTGACGGTGATATCCTCCCCTGCCTCTGCGACCGGATTCTCGGTATCGATGACGTTTATCCACATTGAATCCGCATCCTTCAGGTTCACTGCATCGTCGACCGTCAGCGTGACGGTGTAGTTTCCAGCGAGCTCGAACACGAACCATGACATCGGGCCTTGCAGCGATATTTCACGGTCACCGTATTGAAATTTCCATTCGTACAGGACGATGCCGACGTTGTCGCGACTGAGTGAACCGTTGAGTGTAACGTTGTCGCCTTGGTCGATGGTAAGGTTTCCCCCGCCAATCGCCACGGGCGGCGTTATATCGAGCACCGTGATGGTGAAGAGGTCCACGGCTGCATTCCCGATGTGGTCGGTGACTATGAGTGCGATTTCGTAAACCCCGGCATCGTGGAATGTGAAATCGGCGATAGGTCCAGGTATGGATATCTTCTCACCGCCGTAGGTGAAGTTCCACTTGTAATCCTCGATTGCTATGTTGTCCGTGCTGTTCGAGGCATCGAAATTTACTGTTTCATGTTGGCGGATGGTGATGTTGCCCCTGTCCCATATCTCCGGTGGTAGCGAATCAACGACGTATACGAGAATAGAATCGCTCGTACTCATTCCATGAGCATTGTACACGGTGAGCTTCAGGACATACGTGTCGGGTGTTTCGAATACGTATGTGGGATTGGGACCGTACAGAAAGAAGGTATCGTTTTCAAGGTTTATCTCCCAGGTGTAATTTACAATGAGATGACTCCCGAGGCACATGGAGCTGTCGAAGGTTATCTCATCCAGTTGATCAACGATGATATCCTTTCCGAGCACGGCGATTGGAATAGGAACGTTCTGGGGATTCACCAATGGGTAGTGATCCTTGCTAGAACGTGCTCCGTCGAGTACATAGGGATCATCCACAATACCGTTGAAATCCATATCGGGAGATGTCCAGTCCGACCAGTAGTTGCCATAATTTCCCAGATACCAACGGTTGTTTGATCCGCTGTCAGAAGCCTGTTTTCCACTGGGATTGTTATCGAAGAAGTAATTGCCATACACGTGGTTATTTGATGAATCCCATGACATCGAGATACCGGGATGAATATTCTTATTTAGCGTGTTATTCCAGAATCGGTTTGTGTCACCCGTTGTGCAAATACCGTAGTCAAGGTTTGCATCGACGATATTCAACCATACATCGTTGTTGTCTGAGCCATCCAGAAAAATTCCCATGATATTGGAACGAAAATAATTAGAACTCAATTGGTTGTTAGAGGACGAAGAAAAATGAATGCCGAAATCGATATTGTTCTCGCAATTATTATTGCATACATCATTATTATCGGAAGTATCCACCAGAATCCCGATATTGTTATTATTGCAATCGTTTGAATCCATCGAATTCTCGTGGGTAGAATATAACCAAATCCCATTTCCGTTATCATGGTTTATACAAGTATTATTAGAGAGATTATTTTCTGATGAATCAACGATGTATATGCCGCTATCTGTGTTCGAATCGCATCTGTTCTTCGTCAATGTATTATTGATACATATCCTCCACCCCCATCCTTCCTCCTCAAGCCAAATACCGTGCAGATTATTTCTATGTAGGTAATTCCCATCAATAACATTATTGGACCCGCAGATCCTGAGTCCGTTTTCACGGTTTTTTCCACAAGTGTTGTTCGAGATGTTGTTTTTATCAAAGCAATAAATACCGGACATCTGGTTCAAAGAACAGGTGTTATTGAAAATTGTGCTGTTACTTTCACATACTATTCCATACTCATTATTCTCGTCACATGTGTTGTTCGATATGACGTAGTGTCGATTGCGATATGCATAATTGCTATCTGGAGAGATCCCTGACTGTTCATTTGATGTACAAATATTATTGGTTATCTCGACCGGATCGATGAATATCTCATTAGATGGAGTATAATAGTATATATCTATTTCAATACCATTCCTATTATCATTGCATACATTATTTCCAATATGATTTCCCATTCGGTCATATAGGACGATCCCGGCGAATGAATTGTTGTTGCATGTATTTTTCTCGATCGTGCTGTTGCTCGATTCCATGAGATATATGCCTGCTCCATAAGGATACCATGAAAGAGAATGTCGGTTCATCGAACAGTTATTTTTCGAAAGAGTGATGTTCTCGCTTCTATTCACAATGCGTATTCCATCATGATAATTATAACAGCAGGTGTTATTGATTATCTGTGAATCCATACCCCGAGCTACACATATTCCATACCGGTCATTATTATTGCAGGTATTATTCATGACCCAAAATACCTGTTTGTTCATGTTCGTTTCATTATCATAAATGATGCTTATTCCGTTTATATCATTGTTATTACATACATTATTTTCTATCCGATTTAGGAATGCATTGGTTTCGATCCTGATACCCACATCGTTTCCCGTAAGAACGCAGTTCCTCACGGTATTGTTGCTTGATTTTAACCTGATGCCGCATTGAAAATTTCTCCAAGGATCATTATTCCCGTTCCGTACCTTCAAATCCGATATCAGGCAACCATCGGCCTTTACCACCAGCCCAGTTCTCCAATTATCACCGTCAATCACGGTGCGGGCAGCCGCTTCACCCTCCAGATTGATTCTAGTTTTTACGATAACCTTCTCATGATACACCCCCGCCTCAACATACACCGTATCCCCCTCGCTCGCATTGTCCACCGCCCACTGTATGTGCGTGTAGTCCCCGCTGCCGGTCTGATTGACGATTATTGTCCCACGGGTCCGTCCGTGTCCACCGTCACGTCCGTCGTTTCCTCCGTGAGGTACAACATCTACCTTGGCGGAGTAATTGGGAAGGCCCGCTAGCAAGAGGGCGAGAATGGTGAGGGACAGGATAATCTTCGTGTAACGAGGGAACATCGGGAGGTCTCCTGATGTGAACAAATGTCGGGGTGAACATATGTTCGTGGGGATATTTAAAGGTAACATCATCCCCGATACTTAGCTATAGATCCGAGATCATGTTGATCGCTCTATGCACGATTTGTGGATCGAGCCAGAATTCATTAGGTTCATCTTCATACTTTTTCAACATCGCTATTGCGGATCTGACGCCTATTTTCTTCTCTTTCACTCCGTCCGCAATGATGCCCATGGTCCCTTTTACCGAGACGCCTTCCTTTTTGGCCGCCTCTCGGCCATCCCTTTCATTTATCAATAACAGGAAGGATAGCTCTTTTGCTAGGAGAATGGAAGAAGCTTCACCGATATGGATCGAATGCTTTTCCATCAGCAGACCCGTATCTCCGCTCGGGTTTTTGATCTCCATCCAATCCCCGATCGCACCTTTTATCGGAACTGCGTCGATATGCCCGTATTTCCGCCCCTCCACGACGGTCTCATTGTATACTATTTTGGTGATGTAGCATTTTTCATACAGGTCCTTTATCAGATCAAGGGCACCGATCTTGGATAGATGGATCAACGGGGTCGCATCGCTAACGACGATCATGTCAGATCCTCGATCAATTCCTGTTCTCCGTAATCGATGTATGTCTTTCTCTCGGCCAGTATCGTCAGGGTCTCCCTCAATGGCAATTCCAACAATTCCGATGCCTCTCTGAGGGATATCCGTTTTTCCCGGTATAGATGTATGACCGAATCAACGTCCTGCCTTTTCTTGTATTCGCATACCAGTTGCCGAATTCCATCGCGTATGACCTCCGATAGATTTCCGTAATATTTCCCGATAAGGTACGTTTCAGCCTCCTTGGCCAGTTTCTCCGGAATGGAGATCGTTCGTTTGACATACATGTTCTATACCTCATATATACATACATTAGGTGCACTATTTATATATTTACATGAAAACATCCATTTTCTTCTTTCAGGCAATTTATTCAGGCGGTTTCTTTTATGCTTTTCACTACAATTTCGCATAACGAGGTGCGGGCTCGCGAAGTTGTGCGGGCGGGAACATCACAAAGGCCAGGAACTCCAACATGGCAAAGGGCAATGATCTCCGTTGCCCTGCCGGTCCACTGATATCGTTCCCGCGTCACTGCGATTCCGCCACCCGTCTGCCACTGCTTCCGTCCTGCCCACCGTTCTCCCCGGTACGGCGGTCCGGGAGTGTTGCCGCCGCGAGGGTGATGACGGCCTCAGCATATCGCAACCCCTTGCGTTCTCAAGGGCTCCTATCACCGCGTTTTCTCCTTGTGACATATGAATACAGCAGTCCCACCACCCCCACCACCACGACCGCCATGACGATCCAGTACCACGGGAAATCCGCGTCCTCCTCTTTTGGTTCGCCCGCCTCCTCCGCCACGGGGGCCGTAGGCTCCCCGGGGTCCGCCACGGATACGTTCATCCGGTCCACCGCCATCTGGCCGCGGCCGTCCTTGACCTTCAGGGTCACGGTGTAATTCCCCGGACGAGTGAATACATAGCTCGGGCTGGGGCCGTACAGTTTCTCGATGTCCACCCCGTGAAAGAATATCCACGTGTAATTATCTATACCCACATTATCCGTGCTGCCGGAGCCGTCGAAGTCGACCACATCCCCCGCATCCGCCGACAGGTCGTCACCCGCATCCGCCCTTGGGTCCTCGCCGTCCACCACAATGACGAGCATTTTATCATCGTCCTGCCGCCCCACTCCGTCCCGAACGACGAGGCTCACGTCATATATACCCATGCTATCGAAGAGAAAACGGGGACTGGGGCCGTACAACACCTGCACCGTGCCCAGGTGCTCGAAGGTCCAGGTGTGGTTGACGATGCCAACGTTGTCGCTGCTCCTGGAACCGTCGAATGTCAGCCATCTGTGCTGCTCGACGGTCCTGTTGAGACCCGCATTGGCCGTGGGCGGCGTGATATCCTTCACGGTGACCGTCAGCGTGTCCGTTCCGATATTTCCGGATCCATCGATCACCTCCAGCGTTATGAGATACGTGCCCGCGGAATGGAAGGTGAATGCTGCATTGACCCCGGATAGAATTTCCTCCCGGCCGTCATAGGTGAAGCTCCAGCGATGATCGACTATCCCGAAGTCGTCCGAGCTTCCTGAGGCGTTGAGGATAACGGTGCCGTGCTGTTCGACCGTGACGTCAGGACCGCCGCTGGCCACAGGGGGGTTCGAATCCCGAACGATGACCTTCAACTCATCATATGCGGTCCTGTTCAGCGTATCCGTCACCTCGAGAATGACAATGTATGTACCCGGTGTTTGATAGGTATGGGAAAAAGCCGGACCGGTAACATTTATCTCCGCATTCCCGCAGCTGAAGGACCAGGTGAAGTTCACGATCTCCGAGCTTGCCGAGAGGACCTTGCAGTTCTGCCTGGCCGTATGACCCACGTCAACGTGTATGTCCGGGCCCGCATCGACCATGATGTCGATTCCCGAAGCGGGTTGCACCAGGGGGTGATCGTCCCTCACTTCCCCGCCGCTCTCGATCTCGTACGGGATATCCACTATACCATCGGAGTCATCGTCGGGGTTCCTCCAGTCCGACCAGTGATTGCCCCATCCGTGTCTGCTCCACCGGTTTCCCTGGCCGTAATCGTAGGCCTGGGAATAACCCGGATTGTTGCCGATAAGATCATTTTGATAGATTTCATTTTCCTCGGAGTCACTGTCCAGATAGACGCCTTGATCGTTGTTCGTGATATTGTTCCTCGTGATGGTATTGGAGCTGGAGTCCGAAACGTAGATGCCGTACTCATCGTTCTTTGAGCAGATGTTGTTCAATATGATATTACAGGTTGATTCCTTCCTCAGATGGATGCCATTCGAATTGAGGGAGAGGGTGTTGCTGGCGATGACGTTATCATCGGAGCTCCTCAGGCTGATACCCCTGTACTCGTTCTCATTCAGAGTGTTGTTCACAATGATGTTGTCCGATGATTGATACAAATAAATGCCGGAGCCTCCATTATTGAATATCAGATTGCCGGTCACCTCATTGTCATCGGTCCCCATCCATACGGCGGGATAATCGGATGATGATCCCTTGCCATTTTCCTTCATCGTGTTCGATCTTATTACGTTATGCCCGCCCGCGTCCACGTACAGCCACACGGCATTGAGGGAATTTCTTACCATGGAGTTGCCAAGAAGGATGTTGTATTTGCTTCCGTTGCGAAGAGATATTCCGTCCAGGTTGGAAAGCACAGTGCAATCCTCAATGCGGCAGTGAACCACCCCGTTCAGTTCGATCCCCACATCCCCGTCTGCCTCCCCGCTGCCCGTAATGGTTAGGCCGCTGACGTTCACACTGTCGGAATCTATCCGGAGAACGTCTCCTTTATTGCCGCCGTCGATGGTGGTATTCCCCGAACCGGCCCCGATCAGGTCGATGGATTTGCCGATGGTGACGGTCTCGTTATATGTTCCCGCCTTCACCAGCACCGTATCCCCCTCGGCGGCGTTATCGATGGCCTGCTGAATGTGCGTGTGATCCCCGCTGCCGTTCTGGTTGACAACGATGATCCCCCGAACCCGTTCATGACCGCCGTTACGTCCGACATTTGCATCGTAGAGGTCTTCATCTGCTTCCGCAGTGTAATCTGAAAGCCCTGCGGATAGAAGTATCAGAACGATTGAGAGAAGGATGGCTTTCGTGTAATGAAAGAGCATTGGGGGGTCTCCGGATTGGAACATATGTCGGTGGACATATTTAAAATTATAAGGGTGAGTGATTCCATGGCGGCTGTCACTTCTTCTTCTTTTTCTTCTTCTTTTTACCCGGCCTCGTCACCCGCTCGAAGACCCGGTTCAGTTTCTTGATCTCGCACACCAGTCGAAGACCTATGGTCCTCCGGCGCCTCTTTGGGGACTGTGAGCCGCGATAGGCGAGGCTCGTTGTGTTGTAAAGGGAGTCCCAGCTGCCGCCCCTCATCGCCCTGAAGACGCCGTGGATGGGGCCGGTGGGGTCCACCGGTGTCGACAGGGAATAGTACGTCGGGTCATAGATGTCCGAGCACCACTCCCAGACATTGCCGTGAACGTCGTGGAGCCCCCACTGGTTCTTTTTCCTGGTTCCCACGGGTTGCGTGCTTCCCCAGGAGCTCTCGGATATACAGGCATACTCCGCCAACTGATATGCGCTGTCGCCGTCGAAGGTATAGTTCCCGGTACTTCCCGCCCTGGCCGCATATTCCCATTCAGCCTCCGTTGGCAGCCGGTATCTGACGGTAGGGTCCATCTCGTTGATCTGCTCGAGGAATCTTCCGCAGTCAAAGTACGATACCGATTCCACCGGGTGAAGGGGCCGGGTTCTCATCTTCAGGGGACCTTCCTTGAATACGGCCCCCCTCTTGAAATGGCTCGGATTCATCTTCATTATCTTCTCCCACAATCCCTGGGTAACCGGGCAGACACCCATGTAGAACACCTTCTCGATGCGCACCTTGTGCATGGGTCTCGTATCCTCCCAGGTCGGGGAGCCCATGAAGAACTCACCCGGCGGTATCAGAACGAATTCGGTTCCGAAGATATCCGTGTAATTCACCGGAACGTCCATTGTCTCGGCCCATATATTCTGCCTTTCGACGGCGTTCCCGGGGGTTACGAGACCATACCATTTTTCCCATTCCCGCTTCCTCTGCTCCCTCATGGAAGCCTCTCTTTTCTTACGCTCATCCTCCTCCACGAGCTCGCCTATGTGATCCTTGTGATTCACCAGCTCCATCAGGTAGCACTCCTCGCATAGAGGATAGCGCATATGGAGATGAAAGCCCCTGTAGCTTTCTTCCTTGTCTATCCAGCTCTCGCATTCCTGGCAGACGTATCCCTGGCAGCTCTTGCAGCGAAGCTTCCTGTTCTCCGGCGTGATGTAGTTACCGCATTCCGGGCAGGTATTTGCCCTGCCGGCTCCCTCCGGTACTTTCCACCCGGCATGCTTCTCCCCCTCTCCCTTTCCGACTCCATCGCCACGGGAAAGGTCCACTGTGATGGGTTTTCCCTCGGCCAGCTGCCTTATACCGTAGAGCATCACGTCGGCGCTCCCCCAGCGCTCCTCCTTTCTCTTCGACAATGCCTTCATGACGATGCTGTCGAGCTCCGGGGGAATGGACTGGTCCAGGGAGCAAAGGGACTCCGGTTCGTGGTTGATCACATTTCCCAGCACCTGGGCCATGTCGTCGCCCTGGAACGGATTCTCGCCGGAAAGCATCTCGTATAACATGACCCCGATCTGGAATATATCGGTCTGCCAGTCCACCTTGCCGAAGCTCTGGCTGTCGAACTGCTCCGGTGCGCTGTACGTGAATGTTCCCTTGGACACGTACGTCTGGGTGGCGGCCCCCCCGGCCAGGAACTTGCCTATGCCCCAGTCGGTTATCTTCGGTATGCCTTCCTTCGTGAACAGGATGTTCTCGGGCTTCAGGTCCCGGTGTATGGTGGCCATTCGATGGGCGTATGAGAGGCCGTCTAGGACCGGTATCATGATATTGAGCACTTCTCCCAGCATAAGCTCGCGTATCTCGAGGAGCCTGCGAAGCGAGCCACCCTCCATTCTCTCCATGGTGATGTAGGGTAGGGGCTGTATATTGCTCTCGAATATCTCCACGATGTTCGGATGCCTCAGCTTCTTCCAGATGTCCGCCTCGGAATTGAAGGTCCGATAGATCGCATCATCCAGCGTCTCGCAGGCCACCGCCATGGTGGGCAGCTTCAGGGCCACCTCCTTGCCGTGGAGCCCCTTCGCCCCGTACACCGTTGCGAATCCACCGCGTCCGAGAATGCAGGTTATCCTGTAATCCGGCAGCAGATCGCTGACGTGGTCGGGCACCGCCGAGGTTTCCATGGGTTTCAGGTGCGCGGCGTAGGAATCGACCAGGATTATCTTAGACGACATAGCGTTATTGGTAACTACTTTTTGTATAAATAATATTGCAGGCAGAATCTCTCCGATGCCATACGGGACCGCCTCATGCACCACCACCCGCCCCGGCTCCCTTTCTGCCGGTGTTGATCACATCCCCCAGCGTCATGTTCAGTTCATCCCGTATCCTGCGGGTCTCCTTGCTTCGCGGTCCGTCGTCCGTGAGCGGCACGCCGAACTTCTCCGCCATGAGCATTGCGATGAGGGATTCGAAGGCGGAATACGGCCTCCCCTCCGTGCCGCCGCCGGACACCACCATTCGGGGAACCACGTCAACCCCGGACCGCTCCACCGCCTGGGAGAACCGGTCCGTCACCTCGCGGAGCACCTGGTAGTCCGGCCCGCCGTAGGCGTGCACCTGCTCCTCTATGGCCATGGCCTTCGCGATGCCTATCTTGGCCTCGCGCTCCGCATCCGCCTGGGCCAGCACCTTTATTCGCGATGCTTCCTCCACGGCGCGCTCGTACTCCGCCTTGCCCTTGTTGGCCTCAATACTGATTGATATCTCGGATTCCGTCAACAGCGTCTGCTGTCTGGCCCTCGCCCGGGCCTCGTTAAGCTCCCTTTCCTTCCGGGATGCCTTCTCCTGTCTCTCGAACGTCTCGATCTGCTCCAGGGCGATCTGACGGTCCCTGAGCTGCTCGAGGATCTTGTCTATGCGCCTGTCGGACGTGGACGAGGCGGGAGTGCCGATGAGAACCTCCTCCAGTTCGAGGTCGTAATGGAGGAACTTCTGCTTCATGTCGCTGGACGCCATTCGCTGTATTTCGTTCCGCTCCTGGATGAGCTCGATGAGCGTCTTCGTCTGTCCGATGTTCTTGAAGTACGCCGCCACCATGGGATCGAGGGTCTGGTCCACCAGCTTCTTCACGTCCCCGAACCGCTGGATCACGAGAGGCGCCTTGCGGTAGTCTATATGTATGACGACGGACAGGGGCAGCGAGGGCTGGAAGGCGTCCTTGGTTATGAGGTCCACGGCACAGAGGTTCTCGTCAAGCTTGTGCCCTCCTATAACGTCGGTCATCCATTTCAGAACGATATTGGTCGTGGGGACCATAATGACCTTGCCCGCATAGGTGTTGAAGGCATACTTTCCCGGCATAAGCGCGTTCTTCCAGACCCCCTTGCAGCCCTCCCTCACGAGCTCGCCATGCTTGTAATCCGTTCCCGACGAGTCCTTGCCCTTCCCCCCTATATAGGAAACGACCACACCCACGTGGCCCACCGGAACCACTGTCTTGGGTATCAGCTGCACCGTGGCGAACAGCCGGTTGATGTAATAGGTCCCGTCCACCAGCACCTGGTACTGCTTGCCCCGGCGGCCGCCTGCCTCGAGGAACTTCTCGGGGTCCTGGAAATCATTGTGGTTCCTTTTCAATTCGTCCCCCACCTCCGGGGCGATTATCTCGCCGGAGGGCAGCGGCGGCCCGTCGTGGACGGTCACTATACCCGTCTCATCCTGGATCCCCTTGATCACCACGGGGGTGAAACCCTTGCGGGCCCGGAGCATGTCCGCCATCTTCTGGAAGGTATCGAGATCGTTGTTCCCCACGGGATGATAGTATATCGTGTCCTTGAGAATGACCACGAACTGGGCCAGGTTGATGGCATAGGTGCCTTCCCGCAGTATTCCCCGCTGGGGGCCGCGCTGTCCCCCGTTCTTCAGAAAACCCGCCACCGACTGAAAGTCCTGGCTCTTCGCCACGATCCTTCCCAGGGTCTGCTCGGGTTTAAGGGGTATGCCGTCACGGGCGAATATGTAACCTACCTGGCCCTGGGGGACGGTCACCAGCGGGATCTTGTGTATCCGATAAAGGAGGGGAGATCTGAAGTGTATGCCCCCGCGAAGTACCTCGGGCTGGTAACCGGCCTCGCCCTTGAGGGCTATCACTCCTCCCTTGATGGAACCCCTGCGCGAACGCCATTTTTCTATCACGGCACACTTGTTGTTCGGTATGACACGGATGCCGATGCACCATATCAGACCCATCGATAACACGATGCCACAGGCTACGTATAACATTATCATGGTTTGCCTCCAGAATCTGACGATAAACCGACCCGTTTATTCGTCGATTCAAATATTGAAATAGTGATTATATTAATAATTTTGAACTAAAATTGAATTTAATACCTAAAAGATACTTGTTAGCGTTTTTTAGATAAAGGTTTAAGTAAAAGGTGAATAATTATCGGAATATGAAGAAACGGCGAGGAAAACAACCGGTCAAACCCAACATTGAAGAGGCCCTGAAGCCGCGCCTTCTAGACCTCAAGGGAACCTACAATTCCAGCATGAACATTCCCATCGTGTACCGTCGAACATTCGGATGGAAGGGAGACAGCGTTCTGTTCACCCCCGTCAATCGCCGTGCCTTCGTGGTTCACCGCAGCGGGCTCGAGAACGAGGAGCTGGACCTCGCGGACTACGTACGGAAGAGAATACATATCGGGGAACTGCCCTGGTATCACCGGAACAGGATGCATTCCGGGAGGGACGAGGAGTACTACTTCGAGCAGCTCAAGGAATACCTCATCTCACTCTCCCTCTCGGACCGATACGTGCAGATAGACATCGACAAACCCAAAGAGCCCGGGCTCGACTCGTGCCTGAGGCGCGATCTGGAGCATCTGGCAGGGCAGCTGGGTTACCAGTACACCACTACTTCCGGTACCTACAGATGCACCTTCGTGTTCCCTCATTTCACGAATCGGCAGACGGTGGCGCGATGCACCCATACGCTGATGGAATCCCTCGAGCAGCTCAAGGATCTCGGGAATAGGTTCGAGAAACTGGAGGTCGATAAATGCCTGGAGGCGCTGCAGGATGCCGTGTACGGGGTCAGAAGGACCGAGGCGAACATGGACCGATATTATACCGAGGCGTTGAACGTCGCATGGGACCTTCCGCAGATGGAGCAGATCGGCCATTTTCTCATCATTCAGTATTGCGAGCGGGCCTATGATGAGATCCAGTATCTCATCAATCATTCACAGAATGTGGGAAACCATCTTCGGGATCAGGATGAGGATGTGGTGGAATTTCTCTGGAATCTGTATCTCGACCTGTGGAAAACATCGGTTCGACCATCTTTCGAAGCACTGGAGCAGGTCATAGATGCGCTGGAGCGAAGGGACTCGGTGCTTCAATGCCTCGATATGATCCGCAGACGGCGGCAGCAGAAGGAACTGCGAACATCCCCCCAGCAGGATTACGTCTCCAACCTCATCAGGCGCGTGGAGACAATGACCATCAGGTCCACCAGGGACAAGGGATACCGGGTGCTGGCGGACAAGCCCATCCTGGAGGTCATACATCATCTCTTCAGCATCAATCAATCGTGCGAGCGGATAACGGAGATATCCGCCAACATAGCGACCACCAGCCTGTATCTTCAAAAATCATCCCTTCTGGACGCGTCGGACGAGCAGTCGAAATGATCCAATGCCGACGACGGAGTAAAACTGGCACAAAGGATTTTATAACCCGAACCCATGGGCGCGTTTCCATGGTCTCCTTTCCTGTACAGGTGGCCCTGTCGTTCGTCCTCTCCTCGGCAGTTGTGGTGGCCATAACCGTCATCGCCGAGCGGTTCGGTACAAAGGTCGGGGGAATACTGGGCACGCTTCCCTCCACCATCGTGGTGGCCTTCGTGTTCATCTACCTGGGCAAGGGGGCCGACTTCGCCTCGGATTCCGTCGCCGTGGTGCCTGCCGTCATCGGGATCAACATGGTGTTTCTCCTGGTCCTCGCCCTCCTCATAGAACGGTCGCTACCCGTCGCCTTCGCCACATCCTTCGTAGTATGGACGGCCCTTTCGGCCCTGCTATATCTGTCCGGCCTCGATGACGTACTCATATCCATCGCCATATACGTGGTACTGGTGCTGCTGTCCCTCCTCATCATGGAACGCTATCGCAGGATCGGATCACTGGGCAAGGTGAAGATACATTACACCCCCGGGAAGCTGGCCGCAAGGGGCATTCTCGCAGGCGTTATAATTGCCATTGCCGTCATGCTGTCCAACATCGGGACGGTGGTCAGCGGTATATTCTCGGTGTTCCCGGTCATACTGGCCTCCGCCATGTTCATAACCGCAAGGGAGCACGGCCCCCGCTTTGCCAGGGGGATGGCAAAATCCATGACCTTCGGGACGCCCAGCGTGGTCAGCTATGCCGCGGCCATTCATTTTCTGTATCCCGTACTGGGCCTTATCTGGGGAACGCTGGCAGCCTACGGGATAGCTGCAACCGTTACGGCTGGGCTGTTCTTCCTTCGCGATAGAATAACCTGATCCTTTATGATCAGATGGGTCCTTCCAGCCAGGTGATCATAATATCGTAAACGTATTCATTGCCGTCGTCCACGTACCCGCCGACACCTATCCCTGCTCGGGCCTCGTAGTTCCCCACATTCTCGAGGCATATCACAACCTCCACGCTGTAGTTGCCGTCCACAAGCAGTTCCTCCAGTTCCTCGTCGGAAAAATCCACCCCCGCCGATATGCTTCCCTCCCCGTTACGGGGATTCGCACCCTGGTCCGTTCCCGACGCATTGGGGCCGGTCACCAGAACCGAGAAGGTGTCGGGCTGGTTCTCGTAGAGCCTCACCTGCCTGAAATCATCTTCGTCCGTCCAGCTCACGGTGGCGTGGACAGCCTTGACGTAGCGCCCCTCCTGGCAGTTTATAGTTATGGTCTCGGTCTCCAGCTCCACCAGATAGCCGATATCGCCCAACTGGTCCTCCACCACCTCCAGGGACGAGATGTCCACCACCCCCGAACGCGAGGAGTACGAATAAGAACTCACGCTGACGAAGGCCGTGTCACCCACGGTGAACGTGCCAAGCATGATTATGGCGCACACTCCGACGCAGAAGACCGTGAGCTTCATAGAGGTATTACCGATTGGTCTCCGACCGTAATCATACGGGCGAATGCGGTCGAGAAGGGAAGCGGTCGGTCCTTTCCCACTCTCCTCCGCCATCCGCTGCGGCTCCCAGTAATAGCGGAATACGAGGTAGAATATCAGTATCATTATGGCATTGACAAGGAGCTGCGAAATACTGCCCACGAAGATGGACGTCATGGTGCCCATCCCCCCGGCAGTGGCACTGCTGCTGATGCCGAAGACCGACAGCTGCCAGTTCCCCATGCCGTGCATTATTATGCAGGCCCATATGTTACGGGACCACATGTATAGGGCCCCGAACACGGCGCCGGCGCTCATCCACCCTATCTCGGCGACTATGAGGTGATGCAGCGGCATCCTGTAGACGGTGAGGGCGATGGGGACGTGACTCAGGCCGAACAGGACGGACGAGAAGACCAGGGCCTGCCAGTTGGGCAGCACCCGGGCGGCCTGGTCGTGGGTAAAGCTGCGGAACTCCAGCTCCTCCACGGGACCCACGATGAAGAAATGGGTGAAGGTCATCACGGCGAACAGGAGCACGGTGGTGGTGTCGAGATGGCTGTAAAAGCCCAGGGTGCCGAACACCCTGCCTCCCGCCACGGTTATGAAAAAATCGTCGCTGAACATCTCCAGCACCCTCCACAACACTGCGCTGAGGAGGCCGATGGCAACGCCGCTCATTATGCGCGTTCGCGTGAAGGTGAAGGGATGCCCTCTCTCCTTTCTGAAGTATCTCCAGTACAGCACTATGGGTATGAGGTGTATGATTGGGGCGGCTATTACGTGAGCGGTATAGAACTTCAGGGTGCCGAAGGGACTTATGTACGGTGCGCTGAAGTAGCGGTATATGCCCCACAGGACGAACTCGAACAGTATAACGCAGAATATCTCCGCCACGTATCTCCATTTTCCAGGCAGGGGACGCTCTCCCTTCGGGGGGACGCCGTACCACTTGTCGTCGCGGGTGCGATCCGGGGTGCTTACGGGATCGGGTACTTCCACATCATGGTTCATAGATCATCCTCTCCTCCTTTGGGATGAGCGGAACCGCCTATGAATATTAAAAATGTCGGGTTAATACTATCGGCGAACAAACTCTCTTCACTATAAGGACCCGATAGCCGGGGGGTGGAACAGGGGTGGCGTAGGCGCGGGTCCGACATCAAATTAATAAAATAAACGAAAAGTATCTGAAACAGCAATATGAAGGTCGGCACATGCCGACCATGGGACCGGGACGGCCCCTACATTTTCATCAAATATTGTTCCTGTAAAAGGCCCTGCGTGCGCGTTTACCGCCCTTCCTCCCCGACCCCGCTATCAGGCCCTTTTACCAAAAGAGAGTTTTTCTACCGCTCGTTACAGTCGTTTCGTGCATTTCATCCACCCTCTCCCCGCTCAACTCAAAACGAGGTCATTCACTTTCCCAGTTCACGACGGCACCGTGATCCTCTGCGGTATCGTTCCCTTCCAACCGACCGTCGTTCCCGCCCGCTTCCCTCCTCCTCTTCCTGCGTATGACCCGAAGCAGTATCGCCACCAGAACCAACATCACACCCGCCAGCACGAGCACCGGCAGCCACCACGGCCACCCCTCGTCCGTATCGGCACGGATGGGCGTCCCTTCCGGCGGGGTCCAGCCCGGTCCATTCTTCACGTTCACGGTTATGGTGTGATCGCGACCCCATGAGCCGTTGATGAGGGCCGAGGCGGTGATCCTACACCAACCGTCCGGAACGGCGTTGGTATCCCAGAGGTATTCCCATCCATTTTCTTTCGGTCCCATGGGCGATGACCCGCCATCACCCATCCGCAGCATGACCGTATCTCCCTCACCCAGGAAACTCACGTTCACAGACCGCTCCACGGTCCCGTTTAAAAGCATCTCCACAAGCACCTCCACTACAAACTCCCCGCCAACATCCTGCCCCTCTTCGGGATGGACGATGGTGATGCGGAAAGAGGGCAGATCGTCATCATTCTGCCCGTTCTGCCCATCCGGCCCATCCGACCCGTTCGGTCCGTCCGCTCCCTTCACAGTTATGTTCCTCGTGAGCCGGACCGCGTGACCCATACCGTCGTGGGCGCTCAGCGTTATGAGGTGGCTGCCGTTCCCCAGTTCCGGAAGCAATCTCGCTCCCGTCCCCAGGGGGCCCGAGACGTTGGATTCCCAGCCGAACGAGATGGGATCACCGTCGGGGTCTGTGGAATCGGAGGCATCCAGGAGAACTCCATCACCGTCTTCGAACACCTGCCCTTCCCGTGGGGATGTTATCAACACAAGGGGTGGGCGGTTCTCCGGGAGGACCACCGCCATCCGTATCGAATCGCTGTCCGATGCAAATCCGTCGGTCACTTCGAGCGTCACCTCATACGTCCCCGGTTCTGTGAATACGTGGGTGACTCTCTCCCCGCTGGCATTCCCGGTACCGTCCCCGAAGCTCCACTCGAAGGATAGATCATCCCCGTCGGCATCGTACGAGCAGCTTCCGTTCAGCAGCAGGATGCTTCCCGCGTCGAAGCTCGCGGTTCCCGGATCGCAGATCACGGCCTCGGGGGGCGTATTCACCGTGACGTTCACAACGTCGGCATCGGAACCGCCCCTGCCGTCCTCCACCACGAGGGTGGCCACGTGGACACCGGGCGTATCGAACGTTCTCTCCGAGAGGACGTCGTGATGGACGGGTCCGTCGGAATGGCTCCAGCAGTATGCAAGGGGATCGCCGTCGGGATCGTACGATAATGAACCGTCCAGCGTCACGTTTCCGCCGGGAAGGATGCAAATGTCTCCGGGCGCCACCGCCACCGGGGGCCGGTTCTCCCAGTCCGACATGAAGATACTCTCGAAGTAGGCGGCCACCTCCGGGCTTTCCAGTATCAGAGCCACCTCTCGGTTGTTGGTTATGGAATTGATGTTCCAGTTGATGGAGGAGACCAGCACCTTCTCTCCGTCCACGATGAGCCCCTTGTTATGCGACTTGTTGAGGTTGGTCATCTCGGTGTCGATGAGAATGGCCTCGAGGTCCAGTCCCTCGTCCAGGGCCAGCTCGTTGAGATACGCGCAGGACGGCGTATTGTCAGGCTCCATATTCCCGTCGTAATCGCTCGAATCCAGTATCACCTTCACCCCGCATCCGCGCCTGGCGGCGTCCAGAAGTGCCTCCATATACGGATTTGTGCCGGAAAGACCGTCTTTTTCCCAGTCCTCGTCGAAGTAGAAAAGCTCTGCCAGGACCGAGCTTCGGGCGCCCTCCAGGAGGCCCAGGACGCCCCGGCCCGGAAGAAGGGAGGTGTCCGGGGCGATGACCGGGGTGACGTTCATGGGACCCATGGAGGTGATGGGATCGAAGTGGGCCCGGTAATCGCCCCCGGCGTGCTCACATTCACCTCGAAGCCCGTCACCGGATCGCCGTACTTCTCGTGGCCAGGCGTGAAGGGGAATACGTCTGGATGCAGGATGTCCCAGTCATCTTCGAATACGGCCGTCAGGTACTCCGCCAGATCCTCGCTCTCCACCACCACGCCCCAGCCCCTGTTACCGGCACAGGGATCGGTGGGAACGCCGCTCTCCTTTAGGTTCTCGGTCATGACGAGGCTGCGGTTCCCGTCGAAGACACCGTACTTTGCGTGCACGTAGTAATAACGGTTCTTGACGTGCGCGTCGGCATCGGTGGTCAGAAAGCGCACCTGCGCTCCTTTCCGTGCCAGCTCCGTTGCGATATACTTCTCCTGGTTCACGTCGGGATTCTGTTCGCCCCAGTTCTCCATGTGCCATCCCACCGGGCCCCCCTCCAGAAGGAGCCTCACCTTCACCCCCCTTTCCAGCGCCGCCAGGAGCCGTTCCGCCAGGTGCCAGTGGGTGAACTGGTATATCTCCAAATCGACCGAGCTCCGGGCCGAATCGATCTCTCTTGCGATGACATCGTAGCTCGAATCGGGCGAGACGAAGGCTGTGACCTCTCCGGCGACGCGAAACGATGCGGGACCGAATGCCGACTGCCCCGCCCAGTATTTACGCCAGTGCAGCCAATCGTCCCAGGTATCGCAGTCCTCGAACTCACCGAGCCCGCCGACCTTGTTCCGCGTCACCACCTCGCCCTCGCTGGGAGCGGGCACCCTCGGACCACCCCGCATCGTTATGCTCCCCGTCACCCCACGCCACCATGTCCACCTCCTGCATCCCGGCATCCCGCAGCATCATCTCGTCCCCGAGGTTCGCGAGCCAGAGGTTTCCCGAAAGGACCATGTCGGGCGTTCCGGGATCGGTATCGTGCCATTCGAAGTCCGCAGGCTCGCCCATGTTCCCGAGGAAAGCACTTCCGTTCGCCGTCACGTGAAGGGAACCGCCTGCAGGGATCGATGCTCCCACGGGGAAAAACGCCTCACCCTCGCCGTCGGAGATAGACCAACCGGACATGGACGCGGGAGAACCGCCATCGTTCGATATCACGACGAACTCGTCCGGGATGACGCCACCCGCCTCGGGCCATACGGTGTCGGGGTATGCCCCCGTAATGAGAACCCTGTCCGGGTCGCGACATTTCGAGCCAGAGGGGGGTGCAGCCTCAGCAGGCGCGACCTCTCCTTCCCTCGCGGCAGGAACATCTTGGATCGTTGATGGAAGGAACGAGGCCGAAAACAGGATGAGGAACATAACTGCCACTGCAAGGGAGCCTGTTCGAAAACCGTTCGGAACGTCTCTCATACGCATCGACATCCGGTACTGCTAGCATAAACCTTTCGATGGTAAAACACCTATTTTAACGGGGAACCTCGTCTGCCACCGCCCACCCTCACCACCCTGCCCGTGCCCCCGTCCACAATTATCTCCTCTCCGTCGGAGAGTATCTCCGTTGCATTCGGGAATCCCGCCACCGCGGGAAGGCCGAACTCACGGGCCACGATGGCCCCGTGGGTGGCCGCACCCCCGATCTCCATGATGAGGCCCTCTGCGGACGGGAACAGCGGGGTCCAGCCCGGGTTGGTCATGCGGCACACTATTATCTCGCCGGGGCCGAGCCTGGCTGCCGGGTCCCGCAACACCCTCACCCTGCCCCTGACCCTTCCCGGGGAAACCGGGCTGCATTGGAACACGTTCCGCCCTTCGCTGCTCTCGGCAATGATCCCGTGGCCGGGATACGCCGCCCTGCCCCTGTCGGTCATGAACAGGGGGAAACGCCGACCCCGCCGGTACCCCTCGTAGCTGCGCCTCCTCTCCGGTATCGCATCGAGGAACTCCGCGCCTTTCCCGGCAAGGACGAGCATCAGCTCCCGAGGCAGCAGAAAGAATATGTCCGTGGCATCGTCCAGCACTCCTCCCTGGGCCAGCCTCTCTCCCTCGGCGAGGATCCGCTCCCGCAGCTGCGCGGACAGCTTCACCGTGTAGAACCTCGGCGCTTCCCGCAGGCCCCCGAGCGCCCTTATTCTCCTTCTGGCCCATCCGGCCAGCATACGCCTCATTCCACCGGGACGGACGGGGGATGGAGACGAGGGGGAACCCTTTCTCGTTCCGGAGCCCCGCTTCCCTCCCGTTCGGGTCTTACCGGGTGGAGAAAAACCCGATAGTATCTCGAAGAGGCCCTCCATGTCCTCGCGCCACCTCGGTCTCCCGACATCGAGCTCCTCCGGTCCGCGATGCCCGTACATACGGAAGAAGCCCTCCAGCTCCACCAGGAGGGCATCCGGCATCTCCCCGCGCATGTACATGGAGGACAGCTTCACGGGATCAGTCTCCGCAAGGATGCCGTCGGCCCGGTACGATGATATCATCCCAGCCATGTCCTGTAACTTCCGGTTCATCTCCACGGTGAGGTTGTGGGGCGCACCCCTGAGGATGCCCATGGGATCCGCCCCCCCTCCCGTCCTTCCAGCGGTTCTCTCGAGCAGCCAGAGGGCAGCGGCCCCCACCATGCCCAGGGGTATGGCGGGCAGTATTATCCTGGAGAACACCAAGTCCAGATGCCTGTGCATCACTGCCATGAGCTCCTGCGGGTTCGTTACGCCGGAAAGGTCACTCTCTGCCCTCGACAGGACCTTCTCGACGTTCCTCAGGTATCGCTCCCTTGCCCCTTCGGGAGATATTATGGCCCGCAGCAGGTTTCCCGCTGCCGGGAGCGGCATGGAGAGGTAACGGGCATCCTCGCGAAAGGGGGTGGGCGGAGCCTCATCCCCCCCTGCGGATTCCAGGAGCTCGCGGAATCCGTCCATCTCCCCGGAGAAGAACTCTCTCATCACGTAGCGCATGGGGACCGAGAACAGCCTGCTCCGCAGAAAGGGCGTCACGTCGCAGTATATACGTCCTCCCGCCTCCACGAACACGGAGGTCACTGCATCTGCGCCATCGCGGGTCATTCCCTCCGTACGGAACCTGGAAAAGGTCTTTCTGATGCAATAGACGCCAAGGGGAGTGAGGGGGGATTCCATTCCCTCCGCCGCATTGAAGCTCACGTAGACGTGGGGTGAGGACCAGTCGGGAACCTGCTTCGGGAGGGGATAAAGCGTCGTTACGGGGCGCGACTGCAGGATATATGTCCTTCCACCGGAAATGGCCCACTCGATGTCCTGGGGGCTGCCGAACAGTTCCTCTATCTTCTCACCCGTTCCGAATATATCGGCGATCCGCTTTCGTGAAAGGGGTGTGCCGACCCCGGATGATGTCTTGCCATCCCGTTCCCCCCCGACCTCTTTGAGCTCCCCGTCTCGCCGGTTCAGATGGACCCTCAGGGGCTCGATCCGGCCGGATACCAGGTCCTCGCCCTTTCCCCGAGCGTACTCCAGCAGCATGCTATCCCGGTCCCCCAGGAGCGGGTCGGCGGTAAAGAGAACGCCGGAGTGCCTGGAGGGGACCATGGTCTGGACCACAACGGCCATGGACAGTCCCTCGTCCGATATGCCGCATTCCCTTCTGTAGGAGATGGCCCTTTCCGACCAGAGGCTCGACCAGCATCGCCTGACGGCCGAGAGCAGTTCCTTCGTGCCGGTGACGTCCAGGAAGGTATCCTGGAGCCCTGCGAAGGATGCATCGGGAAGGTCCTCCGCCGTTGCCGAAGAGCGCACCGCGATCCTTCTCGCTCCAGCCCTCCGGACGCGGCGACCGAAGAAACGAGCGCTCCTCCTGACGAGCCCCCCGTACTCCTGCCGTATCTCATCCTCCATGGCCGGAGGTATGTTGCCGCGCTCGATAAGCAGCCTGATATGCGACGAACCGCCCCTGACACTCACCTTGCCGGCCCGGATCCTCTCCAATATGGCGGCGATATCGCTTTCCAGGGAGTTATGCCGTAAAAAGAACGAGTAGGCGGCGGAGAGAAGGACGAAGGCAGGGGGTACCGGATGACCCTCCGCCAGAAGCACGGAGAGGTTCGCCCCCTTTCCCCCGGCCTCTTCCCTGTCAAGGACCCTGCTGCCCAGTTCGACCGAGTATTCCGTGATAACACCTGCGGGATGTGTTTATATTGATGAATGGATGGATGGATGGATGGATGGATGGATGGATGGATGGATGGATGGATGGTTGGATGCAATGAGGATGCGGGGGAAATCATGCTCTTTCCTGACAATCTCTCAGATAATAACCCTCTTCTTGTATTTCCCGTATTCGTCGCCGAATCGCTCCCGGAGAATCCTTTCCTCCCATCCTGCCCTTACCACGTGAAGGGGGAGCAGGACCAGGAGGGCCACGGCCACACCCCACACGGAACCGGTAACCGTGCCCAGGCCAAGGAAGAACAGCTCGTTCCCCACGTACATGGGATGGCTGAAGTAACGATAGAGGCCGGTGGTGACGAGCTTCTTGGCCGTCGGTACGAAATGGTATGAACGCCAGAGATTAATACGGGCCGCCACAGATATCGCCATCCCGGCTGCGAGCAACGCCACCCCCAGAACCTTGAGGTAAGAAATGCCGAAACCGAAGGTGGAGGCGAGAAAGATGTCGCACATGAACGCCGCCGCATAGCACAGGGCGCCCGGTATTACCAGAAGCGGGTGGAATCGGGGCATCGATACTCCCTTCCCTCCTATCGATCGACGTTTTCTTTTCGGTTCGTTATGCATTCCGAATTCGGCGGAAACTCCCTATTGATACGGTTCGTCCAATTCGGACGGGCCCTGAGGGGGGGCGGGTAAAGTTATCGCGGAGGGGGGCTGCCGTAGAGGGCCTGATAGTCGTTCCCCTGGCCCGGGGGGCCGGCCCCGTCATCGGACTTCTCGAAGGTGGATGTCTGACCCTGGGAGGCGAGATAGGCCTTGGTGGCCGCACGCTGGCGTTCCTTCTTCTCCTTGTGCTTCCTGGCCCTCTTCTCCCTGGTGGAGTACATCCAGATGCCCACGATGAGGAGAACCAGGCCCGGTAGGCCAAGACAGGCGCCGCCCCCGCAGCCGACCATCGAGCCCATGGCTCCCATGGCCGCCCAGGAGTCCTCGTCCAGCGTGTCGATGACCGGGGTCACGATTATCTCCCCCTGGTTCACCTCATTGCCGGTGGACTCGTACTCCACGACGATGAAATATTCTCCTGCCCCGAGGGTCGTGAACTCGGCAACGAGCCTCCATTCGTCTCTCTCTGTCAAGGAGTAGTCGTCCACCGGGGCTCTACTGCTTCTGTCGGGGTACCATACCAGGACATCGATATCTCGATTTGAAGTGACCCATACCTGGTAGTCCGTCTCGGCCTCGAGCGTGATGGTGAAATTACCCTTTCCATCACCCACCTTCACGTCATTCGGGTCGGTGTATCCATCCGTCCCGTAATAACTCACCGCACCAATGATCAGCAGCACAAAGGCGATCACGCTCATGACCGCACCGAAAATGAGGAAGGATTTTCCGGATCGTACCATATTCCACACCTGCCGCGCTCCATTTGTCCATCGTATGCCCAGCCCGGCCTCTGTCCAGGAGGGCATCGAGCATCGGGCCTTCGCCGTATCCGCCGCCACAGAATGAAACACGTCGGGCGGACGAAACACCGGGAACGCAGTTCTTCCATCGTTTATTTATTACATAATTTTTTTTATACGATTTCTCCGATTAAAACCAAAAAGACCAGGCCGGGATACCCTCGTGGAAAAATCGCGGTTCGATCACCCGCTATCCATCGGACCTTTCCTCCGGGCGGTTCCCCTTCCCTTCTCCCGAGCCCTCCTTCTTCGGCTCGCTCTGGGGACGCTTCACGACCCTCTTGAGGACCCGTTTGACTATACGTCTCGGCCGCTCCCTTGCTCCGTCATCCGCGCTTTCCTGGCTTCCATAAGGAAAATATGCCTTCTGCACCCGAAGGGCCTCGATCTGCCACTTGAGATCCTCAATGATCTCGAGGATATCGTCCCCCAGTGACACCTCTGTGGGCGTGTAATGTGTTGTGTCGAATATGAGATCCGCCGTTATCCCGTCCAGAAGGCGGTTCACCTCGTCCCTCACCTCTCCCTCGGGAAGTTGGCGGTATATATTGAGCAGCCTGTCGACCCCGATTTCCTCCTCGTCCCCCGACGTTACGACCCCGTCATCTTCTGTAGAGGATGCAGCTTCCGCTTCCACACCTTCATCATCGTCACCCGCCGGAGCACCCTCCAATCCCTCATCCGGTTCCGTGTCCCTCCCCCTGTTCCGACCATCATCGGTCCTGATCTCCGGGCTCCCCTCGGAACCCTCTTCGGGGATATCTTCCACATCCCCTTCTCCATCGGATTCCGCTTCCGGAAATACTTCCAACGCTTCCTCCGACACCGGGCCTTTCTCGGACCTGCCATCGGGTGGGCCTTCTTCGTCCCCCTGCTCGACTTCGCGGATGTCTCCCTCTTTTGGCTCCCCGTCAGTCTCCCCAACCTCGTCCTTCCCACCTTCTTCCTCCAGTTCCTCTCCCCCAGTTTCCTTCACCCTCTCCGCATCGGCGATGACCCTGCTGCCCTCCACCTCGAGGATGTCCGCGATCCTCTCTATCATCTCCCGGTTGATGATCTCGTAGCCGGGTCTCTCCCCCTCGTCGTATATCTCGTGCAGCAGGCATTCGAGCCTCTCGGCCCGGGGAAGGTCGTCCACTGCGCCTTTAAGGATGCCTGCCCTCTTCTCGAGAAGGTACTTGACACGGTCCAGGTGCCGCATCTTCTCCATGTACCGGGCCTTCACGTCCCTGGCGTGCCTGAGAACGAACTCTCTTCTGGAATCCTCGATGTTGAGCTCCTCGATCCTTTCAAGTATCGCGTCGATCTTGTCGAAATCCACCACCCTCTCCATGAGGTTGATGCCCTGCACGGCATCCATTGCGATCCGTATCTTCTCGGCATATATGTTGTAGAGCTCCGAGTCCATGTCCTCGAAAACCTTTTCGATGCCCCCTATCCCCGTATCCCTCCGGATACCCTGAAAGTACCGCCTCATCTCGGCCAGCTCCACCAGCGTGTCCTCGTTGAGGGTGTCCATGAGGGGCATGTCCTTAATGAGGCTCAGACGGTCCAGATAGGAGAATATCTGGCTTTCCTCGTCAGCCCGTCTGCCGAAACCCCCCGCCCGGTCCAATCTGTCGAGGATCTTCCCGACGTTCTCCACGATCTCCCGGGTCTCCGGCGTCACCCCCCATACAATGAGAAGCGGCCGCAGTCCCTCGAGACATTTCTCCAGGTGCCATCTGACCTGTAGCACATGGTCTTGCTCCGCCTCCGCAAGGGCCATGGCAAAGAGGTCCCTGGATCCCTGCAGCAGCTCGTCGAGCTGCGAGGGTGAGTATGTGCACATGATGACTATCTTGTCCGCTTTCCTCTGAAGTGCTGACAGCTCCGGGTCGTCCTGGCGTACTTTCAGAAGCTCGTTGAACGTGGCGAGGGCCTCCTTGGCGTACTTCAGGATCTGATTGGGCTCGCCCTGCTCCTTGTAGAAAGCATCGGCTATATTGAGCTGGTTCTTGCCGAACCTGAGCCGCTTCTCGATCTCGAGTTCGGGGTCCGTCGAGGGAATTGAAGGTGCTCTCCGTTCCACATCCGTGGCTACACCATCCCCCCCATCCCCGTCACTGCTGCCATCGTCATCTGTCGAATTCGACCCGGATAAACCGTCATCATGATGCATTTGCCGAACCTCGAAAAATAGATGCCCGCCCTCCCTTGCGGAAGGGATCGTTCAACCTATTAGTTCCCCGTATTATTTATTTCTTGCCTCGATAAACCGGTTTTAATCATCAAGCTTTTGATCTACACGGGATATTTCGCCTCCAACGGAGCGCGAAACAAGTAAATCAAAGCGTACAAATACGAGTATGCACATCACCGATGCATTCGGTTCGGTCGATATATATGCCGGTAAGCCCTATAGAATACAGGTACGGGACCACCGAGATGAAGGCGGTCTTCTCCGAGCAGCGGAGAATGGATTTTCTCCTGAGATGCGAAGGGGCACTTGCACTGGCCCAGGAGAGACTGGGCCTCATACCGGGAGGCGCCGGCAGATCTATCCATGATAGGGCCTCCTTGGAACACGTTCCAACGGAGCGCATCGCAGAGCTCGAAAGGGAGACCCGCCACGAGGTCATGGCCATCGTGAAGGCTCTCTCGGAGGTCGTTGAGGATGACGCCGGAAGATTCGTACACCTGGGTGCCACGTCCTCCGACATGCTGGATTCGGCAATGGCACTCCAGATCAGGGAAGCAAACTCCATAATCGAGGGCAAGCTCGAGAGGTTAGAGCGGGCAGCAGCCGACCTCGCAGAACGGGGGAAGGACATGCTCTGCATCGGCAGGACGCACGGCCAGCATGCCGTGCCCATGACCTTCGGGTTCAAGGCAGGGGTCTGGACCATGGAGCTGCGCCGCCAAATGGACCGGCTCCGAGAGGTAAGATCCCGGGCGGAGGTTGGAAAGATGTCCGGTGCCGTCGGCACGGGGGCAGCCCACGGCGAGAGCTCCGCGGAGCTGGAAGAGGAGGTCCTGACGCTGCTGGGTCTCGGCATTGAGGAGATCAGCACGCAGATCGTGCAGAGGGACAGGTACCTGGAGGTCGTGTGCTTCCTGGCCAACGTATCCACCACTCTCGAGAAGATCGCCACCGAGATAAGGAACCTGCAGAGAAGCGAGATCGCCGAGGCAGCCGAGAGCTTCGATGCCTCAAGGCAGGTGGGCTCCTCCACCATGGCGCAGAAGAGAAATCCAATCACGTGCGAGAACGTGTGCGGCCTGGGACGCATGGTCAGGGCCATGGTGCAACCGGCCATGGAGAACGCCATCCAGTGGCACGAGAGGGACCTGAGCAGTTCCTCATCGGAGAGGTTCGTCATCTCACACTCCTACGTGCTCCTCGACGATATGCTCGAAAAGATGATATCCGTGCTTTCGAACCTGTCGCTGCATCCGGATGCCATGGAGAGGAACATGGGGCTCTCGGAGGGCACCTGCATGGCCGAGGCGGTGATGATGGCGATGGTGCGAAAGGGGATCGGCCGCCAGGATGCACACGAAACGGTTCGCAGCATATCCCTGGACTGCCTGGAACGCGGAGTGGGCCTTCGTGATGGGATGGCCGGTGACGGAAGGACCGCAGATCTGTTCACGGAGGGCGATCTGGATGATCTGTTCGATCCCGGCAACTACCTGGGTCACGTTCGAAAGAAGATAGACAGATACATACTGAACATGTAGAATCAGTTCAAGCCAAGGAAGTAATGCTCAATGCCTGGTAAAGGGAGGTTTCATCATGAAGTTCTGGGCCATGTTCCGGCAGAGTTTTATCGTACTTTTACTCTGTGGAATCGGAGGTATCCTGGCCGGAACGGTCCTGGGGAACATGGTGGAATCACTCGATGAGGTCACGGGGCTCATTGTCCTCATACCCGCGATAATCGGCATGAAGGGAAACATATTTACCACCATGGGCTCCAGGCTGGGCAGCGCTTCCCACATGGGTCTCATCACGCCCGAGAAGATGTTCAACCGCGAACTTTGGGAGAACGTGAAGGGTACCTTCTTTCTCGCCCTCATTATGTCCGTCATAACCGGAATCCTCGCCTCGCTCAGTTCCTTCTTGCTCCATATCACCGGCACCGTTGGGATGCCAAACGTTCCGGCCATCATGTTCATAGCGGTGGTGGCGACGGCCCTCACCAGCATCATCCTCATCGCCTTCACGGTGGGGATCGTATATGTCGCGTTCAAGAAGGGATGGGATCCCGACAACATAACGGGGCCGACTTTAGCCACCCTGGGGGATTTCATTGCCCTCGTCGGCATCTTCCTCACCAGCGCCCTAGCCATATACCTGTTCGAGCTGGGAGGTGGCTGGCTGTGAGCGATACGTTCTACAGGGCGGGAAAGATACTTCGGCAGAGCCTTCCGCTCCTGGTGGTCATGGTGCTACTGGAGATCATCGCCGGCCAGTTCCTCAACACCAACGAGGGAAGGGTGCTCATCCCGTCGCTGCTGTTACTGATACCGGTGGTGAACGGCATAGGCGGAAACATCGGGTCCATACTGGGAGCAAGACTGACCTCGGGGCTGCACGTGGGATACATCGAGCCAAAGTACACCGACCGCAACCTCCGCAAGAACATACTCCTCGCCCTCACCCTGGGGGTTTCGGTGTTCGCCATCATGGGGCTAATTATTTATCTGATAATACCTCTATTGCCAATAGGACGCGAGCTCGAGCTGTGGAAGCTCTTAATAATCTTCATAGGTTCCGGTCTTATGCTCATAACCGTGCTGTCGGGAATATGTGTTTTCAGTGCCCTTATTACATATCGGAGAGGGCTGGACCCGGATAATATCGTCACTCCCATCGTAACCACGGTGGGGGATTTCATTGGAATATCATCCATACTGGCCATAGGCTTCATCGTGGGAATATAGAATATCGATCCTCGGTTGTAATAACATGAAGCGACGAGCGAGAAGAAGGAAGCAGGAGTTCCGTGAGATAGAGTACCGTCCCACCAGCGTGAGGAAGCTCCTCACCGAGATGAAGGACATCTCCGAGCACATTATAGACCTTGCCTACTCGTCCCTGATATTCGACATAAGTGAGATGAGGGAGGAGGTGGAGGAGCTCGAATTGAAGATGGACGAGTATCTGTACCAGATACGTATGATGGCGATGCTGGCCGCCCGCAGCAAGGAGGATGCGGAGCAGCTCTCGGGCATACTGCAGGTGGCCTCGGCGGCAGAGGACATCTCCAATGCAGCGGGGGATATCGCCGCCATCTCGGAAACGGAGAGCGACCAGAGACTGCTGCTGCCCTTCGTTCTGAAGGAGGCCGACGAGAAGATGGATCGGATAAAGATCATCCCGGGTTCGGCCATGACCGGAAGGCGCATCAGCGAGCTCAACGTGGAGGAGGTTACGGGGGTCAAGGTGATCGCCATCAAGCGGCGTTCGGGCTGGATGTATCACGTCAAGGGCAGGACGAAGCTGTACGACGGGGATATACTCATAGTGCGAGGGGTGAAGGAAGGCATCAATGAGCTGAAGCTGTACGCGTCGGGAGAGATGCCCTGGGATTCGTATCGAAGGGGGGATGGCGAATGAAGGAGGGATTCCGCGAGCTCCTGAAGATGAAGGACACCTCCGAGCTGATGGTGGACCTCGCCTACTCCGCGCTGCTCTTCAACGACAAGGAGATAGCAAGGGAGGTCTACAACCTCGAGAACTACATCGACGCCCTCTATCACAGGTTCATCAAGCGTGCCCTGACCGATATGTGCGGGAGGAATGCCGACATGGCCATGATGCTCATACGCCTCTCCACGAGCATGGAGGCCATCGCAGACTGCGCCATGGAGATCGCGGACGTGGTGCTGCGGGATATCGAACCGCACCCCATTGTGAAGATGAGCATCGAGGAGGCGGAGACGGCGATATTCCGGGCCAAGGTGAAGGAGGAATCGATACTGGTAGACAAGAGCATCGGCAGTGTCGGTGTGGCCCAGGAGATCGGGATGTGGATAGTGGCGATACGGCGCGGCAAGAAGTGGCAGTTCGGACCGGATGAACACACGGTGATAAGGGCGGGGGACATACTCATAGCCACGGGGCCCGCGGACGGCAGGAAGAAGTTCAGGAGACTGGCAAAGGGGAAGATACGGAAGTTATGAGAAGGATCGGGTATTGCTCATTTTGCCACATGATGGGAATTGTAATTTTCTACGGTACAACCATTTGATAGACTCTCTTCAATAGGAGGGCCTGCGAGCGTCAGCCAACGCAGGCCCGATACCATATTAATAATAAATGGTCCAAGAACATGAAATGACGAGGGCGGTGCCCTCGTGGTCGGTGTTACACCGACCTTGGGGCTCAGCCCCTACTTCTTCACCTTTTTATTATGATATCGGGCTCGCGTACGCGCACACCACCCCTTTTCCCCGCCCCCGCTATCGAGCCCTCTTTGTTGAAGAGAGTAAATCTAACGACAATAGTGAATGTTCGATCCATATCGCCGGGCCCCACGAGTCTGGCAGCTCATCCCCGGGAAAATCACTCTATGGTCGGCCCCAGTATCGACAGGCCGTCCTCGCTCACGTCGATGAGGAACTTTCTCCTGGAGTGCGCACAGGCGCGCATCTTGATGACCTGCATGTATATCTTGATGTCCTGGTAGGCCTCGATGGTGCCCATCTCGATGATGCCGTCTGAGAAGTAGGCCTCATGGCCGCCGAAATTCAGAGGGGCGCTGGGGAAGCGGGACTTCTCCGTGATGATGTACGACGTGAGCTTCATGTCACGCAGGGTCTCGAAGAGGTGATACAGCTCCCTCACCCGGACCTCCGGTTCCATGTCCGAGAGGGTATAGAGGGCTCCAAGGGAATCCAGGGCGAATATGGTATAGTTCTCGCTGGTCTCCTTCTGGAAGTACTCAAGGGCCTTCTTGACCACGTGAATGGCGTTCATTCTCCTGGAGGTCTCCTTGTCCCTCTTTCTGAGATGGGTGTAGTCCACCACGATCAGATTCTTCGGGACCTTGATCCCCAGGGAGCGCATGTTCCTGATGTGGCTCTCCTCGGTCTCCTCGAGGGTGATGTAGATGCCGCTCTCGTTGCGGCCCCTGAGGTGCTCGGCCATAAGGCTGAAGGTGAAGCCGGTCTTGAGCGTTCCGGGGGTGCCGGTGACCAGCACGATGGAGCCCGGATGAATGTCGGTGTCGAAAACTGTCTCGATGCCTGGAATGGTATTCTTTATCATGTCGCCCCCCTCCCGGGGACCCGGAAATCGATGGAACTGGGTTGGGCAATATCCTGTGTTACGATAAATAAAGGTTTCGATAATTATGCGAGAAGGGATTCGGGTCGGGATGAAGGAGGGTTGGGTTATCCCACCGCATCAAATAATATCGGCGGCAGATTATAAATAGTGGGATAATCATACTGTTAATGATGGTCTCGGTCAAGTACAGGAAAATAAAGGGCAGGACGTACGTGTACGCCGCCGCCACCGCATCCTACAGGGGGCGGAAAAGAACCTTCGAGAAGGTGGTGGGGGTCAAGAACGGAGAGAATACGGGCGACGGCATACCGGAGGATCGGTTGGAATTCTACTCGAACCTGGTGGCGTTCAAGGCCGAGCTCTACCGGATGTATCTCGAGATCGAGGATACCCACCTCTCGTACCTACCCCGGGAATGCGCCATCTTCCTGGTCATGCTGCCCGGGTTCTACAGGAAGTACCTGGCTGGGCTGTACCCGTCAGAGCTGGAAAAATACCGGGAGAACTTCGACGTACGTTACGTTCACAACACCACGGCCATAGAGGGGAACACTATAAGCCTCAAGGAAACATCATTGATACTCGATCAGAACCTCTCGCCACGTTCGAAGAAGCTCCGGGAAGTGCACGAGATAGAGAACTACAAGAAGGTCCTATCGTACATTCGAAGCCATGGAAAGGACATCACGGAAAGAACCATCCTCGAACTGCACAGGCTGATACAGAGGAACATCGACGATAACACGGCGGGGAACTTTCGAAGGATAAGCGTGGGCATCTCGGGCAGCAGATGGGAGCCCGTGCCGGCCATATCGGTGAAGGAGGAGATGGGATCGCTGCTGGAATGGTACCGGGGGGAACAAAAGAAGATGCATCCGTTCGAGCTGGCGGGGCTCTTCCATCACAGGTTCCTGCAGATACATCCGTTCGTGGACGGCAACGGCAGAGTGGGTCGGGAGCTCCATAACTTCATACTCCAGAGGAACGGGTTCCCGCCGGTGATCGTGCCGGTGACGCGGCGGGACGAGTACATGGAATGCCTCGAGAGGGCCGACGAGGGAGACATCGTGCCCCTTCTCAAGTTCTTCTACAATCTACTCGTCGTGGATTACGTGGGCGTGGTCCAGGACACGATGCTTCGCGAGACCGACAAGCTGTCGAAGATCGTGGAGGGGACCGATGATCAAAGGCTTACGGGGGAGGACGTGATGGAGTTGTTCGGGATACTGCAGTGGTTCATGGGCCTTCTGGGGGAGCTCGGAGGCGGAGTCTTCAGGATGGAGAACGCGGGGAAGCTGATGGAGGGTTTTCTTCCGCGGGACTGCCATCCCAAGCCCCCTCCCTGAGCCCTGCGCTGACTCGTACTGGTGCATTTCCTTCGGACACACACGTGTAAAGGCAAGCCTGCCAGACTTGCCTTTACCAAGAAGACGGGGCAGACGCTCCCGTCTTCACTGTATCTTCCGGCAAGTGTGCCGTAAGACACCCCTCCCCCGCTCGTCTGCTCGGGCTCAATGAAACGAGGAGTGGTCGTTCTTTTTCGGGGTATTCTATTTATTGAGGCGGGCTCGTATTCGCTTACTCCACCCCCCTACGCCTCCCCCCCGCTACCGGGATCGCACGGATCACTATCCGGGCGATGCAGTTGTGCCCGAAGGCTTATGGCCGAGGGGACAACGAGCACCGCGCTACCTATTGTCTAATGGCGATATTGGAATCTTGGGATAACACAAGTACCTACCGGAAATATATTGTCAAACGGGTTTCCATAACAAAGGATATTTATACCAAAATCAGTTATTTTATTCCTGCCAACCCATGGGTCAAATACGGAAAAGGACGTATCATGTCTTCAATGGATAGAATATCTGACAGGGGAAAGGCCCTTCTGTTGTTTCCCGCCTTTCCGGCGATAACCGATCTGTCCAGGGGTAAAATTGGTTTATGGCTCACCGGGCATCTCTTTTCAAAGGATATTGGCGACCTTTTCAAAATGGACCCCAAAAACGAGCCCGAGAAGGGTTTCATCCTCATCGGCCTTGGCCTTGCGATAATTCTCATCATACTCATTACCGTGTGGTACTACAGGAAGAAGAACCGGGAAGAAGAGGTCGATAAAGGACCGAAAAAAGGACCGAAACCTGAAAGAAGAGACAAAGAAGGCAAGAAGGAGAAAGTGAGTACAAAAAAAATTCCCGTCCGACCACCTTCAAAGGACCTGGAGCGCCTGCGGGACAGACTGGAAAACGGGAGCTCCTACTCGAGAAAAAAAGCTCTGAGAGCGCTTGAAAAGATCATCGATGAGGAACCGGGGAGCATCGTTTTCCTGAAGGAGGGATTGAAGGAATGCCTGAGCGATCCGGATCGGGGAGTGAGGAAGGGATCGGCAAGGATGATCAAGGCCGGGGCCGGGTCGCACCCGGATGTGTTCATAGAGCTAATCGGGCCGCTTATGGATATTCTCGAGGGAGATGACGAGGGGGTCTCCGGAAGCGCCGTGAAGGCCCTGCTGGCACTGGGGAAGAACTCCGACGGGGCATGTTCGAAAATAATACTCTGTTCGGATGATAGGCTGTCGGAGATCATGGAAAGGGACGAGGAGCGGTCGGAAAGATATCTGTCCCTTCTGATGATGAACGGATTCCTCCGGGAACTGGGAACGAGAAGACCGGACCGCATCGGAGCCATAATGAAGGTGATGTCGAGGAATATCAGTTATCCCGTATACCGCCCCGAGATAGAAGAGGAGGGGGGCGAGCAATTGTTCATCTCGGCAGCTCTCTCCATGGGTGAATTGCTCGAACTGTCCCCTTCCGGCGCAAGAACGGGGCTTCCCAAGGTGATCAAGGTACTTGCGGACACGTATTCATATGACAAATGTAAAGAGGACGCCGATGACGGAAGGGGCATGAGAAGGACCTTCGAGGATCTTTTCGACAGGATAACGGCGGGGGAGCCCGGGGTGACGGTGCCGATCCTGCTTCAGAACCTGTCGGCCACCAGCGAGACGGTGCGGAAGATAGCGAGGGATAGAATAAGCGAGCTGTCCCGGGAAGAGCCGGGACCGATAATACTCGTGCTCATGGAATGCCTCGGGAGCAGCGACGAGGCCGTAAAGAAGAATGCCATGTCCGTACTTGCGGCGGCGGCACAGGTGGATCCGACCCTAAGCGTCAACATCATGATAGGATGCCTAAGGGACGGGAATAAAAGGGTCACTGCGGGAGGTGCGAGGGTACTGAGGGACATCCTGGACAGGATGGACGGACCGGTGATAGACGACGTGGGACCGCTCCGAGAACTCCTGAACGCGGAGGACCGCGAGGTGCGGCAGGAGGTGGTGGGGCTGCTGGGCAAGATCGTCGAGAAGGACCCGCAGAAGGCGAACGAATGCATCGGCCACATAGTGAAGGCACTGAAACAGGAATGGGGGGTGCGCTTGGTGGCACTTGCGTCCCTGGAGCAGCTGTCCATGTCCGACGAGAACCTCCGCAACTATTCAGTACCGCATATAATGGAAAGGCTCCATGACGAGCACGACCAGGTGAGATGGCGGGCCTCCAACGTGCTGAAGAAGCTGGGGATCGAGGAAAAGGATGTGAAGAATTTCGAGTCGGCCAAAAGGCAGATGGACCTCATCCTGCCGAAATTGAAGGAATTGAAGGAAGGTACCTCGCTGGACCTGGGGGAAATAAGAACGGAGCTGGGCAATGCAAAGAAGATGATGAAGCTCACCGACTACGCGAAGGCGGACGAGCACGCGACGCGTACGAAGGAAATGCTCCTGGAGCTGCAGTGTAAATATAAACCGGAGCTGGACGTGACCATCTCTTCAAGTACGGTATTTCCTGCCGGTGAGCACAACCCCTTTTCCCTAACAGTACTGAACAAGGGCATGGTCCACATATACGAACTGAAACTGGCGTTCTCGGAGAACGTGGAGATAATACGGGAGCCGGCGGGGTTTTTAAAGGCGGGCAGCTTTGCCGAGATGAAGCTGGCCTGGACCCCGGAGAGGACCGGCAGGATGCCCATAAAGGTGAGCGGAAGCTACAGGGACAAGAGCGGGGTGGAGGGCGAGTTCGGCAAGGACCTGTGGGTGGACGTGGGTGCGGAGGGGGATTGGGATGGGGGCGGTAGTGGGGGTGAGTGGGGTGATGGGGGTGGGGATGGGGTGACTGGTGTGGCGTGGGATTAGGGTCTTAATGGTTGTGGGTAGGGTGGTTTGATGTTCACTATCTTGTGAAATGTTCACTCATCAATGAACGGTTTGGATGGCGTGTATTAGGATTGTTTTCCCGTGAGGAGGGAAACTTATACAGAAGACGAAATGGAAATATAATTACCCATCAAATTAGCATCACGCTGGAAGAAAGTAAAAATGATTCCATCTCTACTACACCGGCTCCCAGTTTCCATGACATTATCAGTTACGTATTTATATGAGCAATCTTTTTGCATAACCAATTCCGATTTAATTTATTTTTTTCACAGGCTGATAATATGTCTAAAGGGTCAACTACTAACGGTGCCAACCTCGGTTTCGAAGCGAAGCTGTGGAAGGCTGCCGACAAGATGCGCAGCAACATGGATGCTGCCGAATACAAACACGTCGTTCTCGGTCTGATCTTTCTGAAGTACATCTCCGACGCTTTCGACGAGAAGCACAGCCAACTCGTAGCACAGTCCAAAGAAGACGAATGGATCGACCCCGAGGACAAGGACGAATACGTCGCCGAGAGGGTGTTCTGGGTTCCAAAGGAAGCGAGGTGGGTCCGCCTCCAGGCCAATGCCAAGCGGCCCGAGATAGGCCAACTTATAGACGGGGCCATGGACGCCATCGAGCAGAACAACAAGAAGCTGAAGGGAGTACTCCCGAAGGATTATTCACGGCCCGGACTGAACAAGCAGCGCCTCGGGGAGCTGATCGATCTTATCGGGACCATCGCTTTGGGTGATAAGGAGAGCAAGACAAAGGATGTCCTCGGCAGGGTTTACGAGTATTTCCTTGGCGAGTTCGCGGCAGCGGAGGGGAAGAAGGGCGGGCAGTTCTACACGCCCCGGTGCATCGTACAATTACTGGTGGAGATGCTGGAGCCGTACAAAGGCAGAGTGTTAGATCCATGCTGCGGTTCCGGTGGTATGTTCGTGCAGTCGGAGGAGTTCGTCAAGGCACACGGCGGTAAGGTGGACGACCTGTCGATCTACGGCCAGGAATCGAATCCGACCACCTGGCGGCTGTGCGTGATGAATCTCGCTATTCGTGGCGTTGGGGCGAACATACAGTGGAATCCCGAGGGAAGTTTCCACAACGACGCCCACAAGGACCTTCGGGCCGATTACGTCCTGGCGAATCCGCCGTTCAACGATTCTGACTGGGGAGGCGACCGTCTGAGGGACGACGTACGCTGGAAGTACGGTATACCGCCAAAAGGAAACGCCAACTTCGCCTGGGTGCAGCATTTCATTCATCACCTGTCCCCGAAGGGCATGGCGGGGTACGTGCTGGCGAACGGCTCCATGTCGTCGCAGCAGTCGGGGGAGGGCGAGATACGGAAGAACATGGTCGAGGCCGACCTGGTGGACTGCATGGTCGCGCTGCCGGGAGGGTTGTTCTATTCCACGGGTATTCCGGCCTGCCTGTGGTTCGTATCGAAGAAGAAGGCGAACGGCAGGTTCCGGGTGAGAAGCGGCGAGACGCTGTTCATCGATGCCCGGAAGATGGGAACCATGGTGGACCGGGTTCACAGGACGCTGACGCGGGAGGACATCGAGAAGATCGCGGGGACGTACCATGCGTGGCGGGGCGAGGAGGGAGCGGGCGAGTACGAGGATATCGCAGGGTTCTGCAAGAGCGCCACGACGAAGGAGATAGAAAAGCACGATCACATACTGACGCCGGGGAGGTACGTGGGCATCGAGGAGGTGGAGGACGACGGCGAGCCCTTCGAGGAGAAGATGGAGAGGCTGACGGGGGAATTGTATAAGCAGATGGGAGAATCGAGGCGGTTGGAGGAGGCGATCAAGAAGAATCTGGAGGAGTTGGGATATGGAGAATGATCCGACAATACGGCGACTGGAACGCCTGCTGTCCCAGGGTGAGGGGATGCGGGTGGAATACAAGAGCGCGAAATCGTCAATTCCTGAAAATCTTTTCGATACGGTATGCGGCATGCTGAATCGCGATGGCGGCGATATCCTCCTGGGAGTGAACGATCATGGAGAAATAACGGGGATCGACCCTGCTCGGATCGAACGGATGAAGACGAATATAGTCGATCTATCCAACAATCCACAGAAACTGGATCCTCCCTATATCCTGTTCCCGGTAGAACACACCATAGAAGAGAAAAAGATAATACACATCGCCGTGCCTGCAAGTTCCCAGGTACACATGAGCAAGGGCATAGTATATGACAGGAGCAACGATGGCGATTATCGTCTTAACCAGCCTCATCGGATAGCCGAGATCAACAATCGCAAGCGAGCGACATATACGGAAGACACCATATATCCGGCTGCCAGGATGGAAGACCTCCGCCTCGACCTGCTAACCAGGGTACGGAACCTGGTGCGTGTCCGGAGTGAAAAACACCCCTGGCGTGAGCTTGACGACCGACAGTTATTGCTCAAAGCCGGCCTGTACCGGCGTGACATGGAGAGCGGGAAGGAGGGATATACGCTTGCAGCGATTCTGCTGCTCGGTAAAGATGAAGTGATACACAGCGTTCTGCCCCATTACAGGACGGACGCGCTGCTTCGCCGGGTCAGCCTCGACCATTACGACGACAGGGATTACATCGACTGCAATCTGATGGAGGCATACGACCGGCTCACGGCGTTCATAGACAAGCATCTTCCCGATCCCTTCTATCTCGAAGGGGACGTCCGGATCAGCCTGCGGAACAAGATATTCCGGGAAGTGGTCGCCAATCTCCTTGTCCACCGGGAGTACATGAACGCACATCCTGCGCGACTGATAATATACGGGGACCGAGTGGAGACGACGAACGCCAGCAACTACAAGGTAGAAGGACCGCTCGATCCCGAGAAGGTAGTACCGTTCTCCAAGAACCCGGCCATCGCAAAGTTCTTCGCCCAGCTCGGGTGGGTGGAGGAACTGGGCTCGGGGATGCTGAACATCGGGAAATATCTGCCCATCTACTCGCCGGGATGCAGACCGGAATACCGGGACGGACCGGTGTTTACGACGGTCATACCCCTGAAAAAGGAGCTTGAGACCGTACATGTTACCGAACAAGTTGAGCCGAAGGGCACGTCGGAAAGGTGGTCAGAAAGGTGGTCAGAAAGGTGGTCAGAAAGGTGGTCAGAAAGGTGGTCAGAAAAGGGCTTGACAAGTAGGCAGATCGAAGTTCTTGAATTAATTTACCGAAATCCCCGGATCACGCGAGGCCAGATATCAGATCACCTGAAGATCAACCAATCAGCGGTCCAGAAGCATATTGATAATCTAAAAAAGAAAGGAGTCCTCAGGAGAGTCGGTCCCGATAAGGGAGGCCACTGGGAGGTCGTGGAATGAACAAATTCAGTGCCAAGGGCGATGATAACTTCAGAGAAAACTTCAGAGTAAAAGGAAAACAGTTGGAGAGAATGACCGAGATATTAATGCGAATTGGTTCCGGGCGTCTATCACCGTAATGCATCTGGCAGATGAGTTCAAGGTATCCGTTAGAACCATTCACGAGGATACACGACGCCTTGAAGGATGGGACCTTCTCAGATTCGAGGGCCCCTCGAAGACGGGCAAATAGGTTCTGACCGACAAGGGAAAGAAGATATTGAAAAGGGAAGACAATGACGCATGAGAACATGTATCCCGGATCGGGGCTTGTTGTCAACAAGCCAAATACCCTGCATGTCACCCCGCATGTTACCCCGCATGTCACCGAACAAGTTGAGTCGGAAAAGGTGTCGGAAAAGTGGTCTGAAAGGTGGTCGGAAAAGCCTCAGGGAAATGTCGGTACAGCGTCGGAAAAGCTGCTGAAGTATGGAAAACAGAACAGATCGCTGTTGGACTTGAAGTCGCAAAATTCGACCTCAAGTTGGAGCGTTGTACAGATTGGACTCGATTCCTTAATTGACCCGGGATCTATGGGTTCGCAAAATGCGATACCTTCCAGAAAACACCTTGGCGGGCATCTTCTCACTGACTCATTGTTAGATATAGAGATTGTTGTATCTCCGGTACAACAATTCAGCATTGAAAACAGGAAGGGGTTTCGCTATTCCTCTCTACCAGGGACGGTGCGTTTTGCAGATCGATTTCCCGATAACGAGATTGTCGTATCACCGATACGAGAAAGACGATCAAGATTCTCGGAAACACATCGACAATTCAACACAAAGTACTATCTGGAAGTCACAAGTTGTGATGTCAAATCAGAAAGGGATAAATGGTGCAGATCATGAAAATTCATAGGCGGATATATTGACGAATCTGGAGGAGTTGGGATATGGAAGATGAACTGAAGGTACTTTTCAGACGAGCAAAGGAATTGGTCCTCTCCGCTCGTCGTGTGGCAGCTCGGGGAGTAAATACACTACAGGTAGTGACAAACTTCGAGATCGGTCGTTTGATAGTGGAGCATGAACAGAAAGGAGCATCAAGGGCGGAATACGGTAAACAGGTAATCAAAGAACTATCAAGGGTACTGGCCGGTGAATTTGGAAGGGGGTTTTCAGAGCGAAATCTGGAATACATGCGGCGTTTCTATCTTGAATGGCAATCCACGCTCGAGTCGGAATCCACGAGGGTTCTTCCAGGATCTACAGGAAATCCCCAATTATCTGGATATCGCGGTTCGAAAGCATCAATTTCGCAGACACTGTCTGCGGAATTCGAAGGTTCATTCGTCCTGAGCTGGTCCCATTACGTCTTCCTCATGACAATAAATGACCTGAACGAGCGCAGGTTCTACGAAATCGAATCAGCAAACAACGACTGGTCGCTGAGGGAATTGAAGCGTCAGTTCGACTCGGGATTGTACGAAAGACTGGCACTGGGAAAGGACAGTGAAAAGATAATGGAGCTTTCCACGAAGGGACAGATAATCGAGAGGCCGGAAGACGTGCTGAAGGAACCCTACGTTCTGGAATTTCTCGGCCTGGAGGAGAGCACGGCGTACTCGGAAAGGGAACTCGAAACAGCGATCATCGACAAACTCGAACATTTCCTCCTGGAACTGGGCAAGGGTTTCCTCTTCGAGGCCCGGCAGAAGCGTTTCACATTCGATTCGGACCACTTCTATGTGGACCTCGTCTTCTACAACCGGATACTGCGGTGTTACGTGATCATCGATCTGAAACTGGCCAAGCTCACCCACCAGGATCTCGGGCAGATGCAGATGTACGTCAACTACTTCGACCGGCACGTTCGCCTGGAGGACGAGAAACCCACTATAGGGATAATCATGTGCAGGATGAAGAATGACGCCATGGTGGAGCTAACACTGCCGGAGAATACCAACATATATCCAAAACAGTACCAGTTGTATCTGCCGTCGAAGGAGCAATTGAGAGAAAAACTGCTGGAATGGACGGAGGAACTGGAGGTGAGAACTGGATGACGAAAGGCGGCGGGCTTCCGAGTCCGAACATCTTCACCAAAGCCTCCATTGGGCGGAAGGGACTCCCAGAACCGACCCGGCCCACCATCAGGGCGGCGGAATACCTGACCGAGTTGCCTTCGAGGGAACCGCTCGCGGAAAAGCTACACGCGTCGATCCGGCGGGCCAGGGCGCAGTTGGAACGCAGGGGGGACGGGGAGGCGATCGGTAAGAAGAAGGAGGAGTTGGGATATGGGGAGTGAATGGAAAAAAGTTACTCTACAAGATGTAGTATCAATATTGGGCGATGGGTTACATGGCACGCCTAAATATGATGAAGAAGGGGAGTATTTCTTTATTAATGGTAATAACTTAAGCAACGGTAGAATTGTAATGAAAAACAAAACAAAAAGAGCATCTAAAGGTGAGTATGAAAAATATAAAAAAGAATTGAACGACCGGACGATATTGGTCTCAATAAACGGAACGTTAGGAAATATTGCTATATACAACGGTGAAAAGTGTTTCTTAGGAAAAAGTGCTTGCTATTTTAACGTTCTCGAGTCTGTGAATAAATCT
>CAYRFL010000028.1:0-44389 GCA_964423515.1 uncultured archaeon | reverse complement strand
AGAGAAAATACCGCAGGCGTAAGAGGGGGGTGAAAGTAATTCGGGATAACACAGGGACAAGTATTGATGTGATTCTTGATCTGTTAAATAACCATTCGCCAATAGGTAAGAGGGCTCGGTAGCCGGGGTGGGGAGCAGGGGTGGTGTAGGCGCATGTCCGCAGGGTTACGCCCCTGCGGGCGCAGGGGTATCTATTTGATGCCCCGGAATGTAATGGGCACGAGCCCGATACCATTTAAATAATACACGCTCCAAGCAAATGAATTGACGAGGGCGAATGCCCTCGTGGTCGGTATGCCGACCAGAGGGGCCGTGGCCCCTTCTAATAACATATATCATTATTCTGTAAAAGGGCCTGCGTTTCTTGCGTCGCAGGCCCTTTTACCCAAATAGAGTTTGTCTACCTATAATACCGGATGTGCGAACTATCTCGTTCACCCTCGTATCGTACAACTGCATTTACTCCAGAAGCGGCTCATACCCCTTCAGGGTCTCGTTCAAGGTATAGAACACCCTTACCCAGTACTTCGCCCTCATCTCCGGGTCGTACTCCACCCAGTGAAGGCCCCACTGCGGATGGCTCGTGAACAGGTCGAAGAACAATCTCGCCACGCTCAGGGGATGTATCCCGTGCGAGCAGGTCATGTCGCAGACCTTCTTTATCTCGGTCCACCTAACCTTTGTGGAGTCCTCCAGAATGAACCGGCACTCATCGGGTACCAGGGATCCCGGCATGGGCTCGTGATCGAGCATATCCCCCGAATCGAAGAATTCGTGGTACGGACCAAGCGGACTTTTCACGTAATCGCGGAACATTCTCAGCCACCCATCGCTGCCGTCAGGTATGTTCATCCGGGACTCCCTTGCCAGCTCCGTGACCTTCTCGCGGTTTCGCCTGACGGCCAGCCGCTTCTCCAGGTCCAGCCCCGCGCAGGGTATGGAATACCCGATGGGTACGTTCCTCGCGCACCAGTCGGAGCCCATTCGCGCTATGTACTTCTTCATGATGTGCTTCTGATGGCTGGAGAACGCCAGCCTCACGTCACGCATGAACAGCGGGTCCGCCCAGAGGTCCAGGTCCAGCACCATCATGTTCCGGCCCAACCGGATGTCCTTCGGCCTCATGTGCCCATCGTATATATCGTGGACCTCGCGGTAGAGGAACTCCATGAGCTTCCCCGCTGCATCCTGGCAGAGATTGTGGCTCCTGGGAACATCGGGATTCCTCAGGTGGGTGGTCTCGGTGGCCACGCCGCTCCTGGATATTGTTTCGAAGGCGGCGGTGCCTTCAAGGACCTTGCTGGCGTAATGATACCCCTGCCCGGTCATGAGCTTGACGTATTCTATACCGTATCGTTCGAGAACTTCCTCGACGGCCCGGCAGAAGGGCTCCATATCCCCGAACACCTTCCTCTCGTCCCTGAACACCTCCGAGTAATCCAGGGGATTGTAGTATTCCAGGTCCAGGACGATGAGATAGCACCCTTTCTGCCAAACGCTGGTAAATCCATCGAGGTTATGTTCCAGCATCCAGTCCAGCTGCGGGGTTCGAACGGATTTGAAGGATTGGGAATGGTTCTCCTCGAGGTATTTTCCGAATCCGACGAGATAGACCGAATCCTCAGTGTACTCGAGCATCCTCTCCTTGAAGACCGGGTCGGGATAATATTCGCTCATTGTATGCCGCCAGGATTTATTTCAGACCGTATATCAACCGGGAAAAACAGGCCTTTTTCGCCCCTATGGGACATTTGATATTTATTATTATAGTATGAAGCGGCATCTGCGCTTACACGCGATGTCGCACACATTGTCAAGCTGCAAACTTCGAATTTATTTCGAACTTTGCACCATTGACAACAGTCATCTATCCTGCCAACGTTATTCTGCTCGTCCGGCATCCGATCCGCCCGATCCGACGACTTCGGACTCATTTCTCCCACCATACCATGACCTCTTCGAAATCATGGTGTTGGACCAGGACGTCCTCCTCCTCCCGGAGTATTCCTTCGAGAAATGACCTTATCGTATCGTCCTTTTCGGAATCCCTGATGTCGAGCCGTATCTTCGTCTCATGCAATGCATCCTCCACGGACCCGTAGCGCCTCTCGATCCTCCTGCTTACAACCTCGACGTTGGCGCTTATCCCCATGGAATGAAGCGCATTGACCAGGTAGATGTGGGAAGGGCCAGGAACAAATTCTTCCCCGTAGAGCCTTGGCCAGAGCGCGGAAAAATCCCATATCCGCGTACTCCCGAAAGTGTAAATGCACACGAAGCGCCCGGCCAGAGAATCCATCTTACGGAGAGCTTCCACGATATCCAGCATTCCCAGGGAATGGGACGCCAGAACGACATGGTGCTCCCCGACGTCCCTCCCGGCTTCCACATCCTCCCATCTCCTTCGGATCACCTCGATATTGTCGATCCCTTCGGCCTCCGCATTCCTCAAAAGGATATCCGCCATTCCCCCGGACGGTTCCACCGCCGTAACGCTCCCGGCCACGCGCGCCAGGGGCACCGCAAGTCTTCCCGTTCCCGCGCCTATGTCCAGCACTGTGCCGTGGGAATCGATCCCGAACCTCCGTATCAACTCCTCCACCCTGGCCTCCCCCCTTCCGTCCCTGGCATTCCGGTCGAAACTGGGAGCCCTTCTATCCCAGTACTCCGCGGCGTCCCGATCCCCGAACAGCCTGCGCCAGGTAGAGTTCAGCTTGGCGTTCTTCCACATCTCGTTCCAGTCGATATCGTTAAATGACCCTCTATCGGGCACTTGTACCACCTTCTTACCAGCCGATATTTCGGCATAGTTACCCACAACAGCCCAATTCCCTTTAAAGAATCGTTCCCATCTCCCCCGACAGCTCAGAACGTGTCACGATCCCGGATCATATCGAGGGCTTTCTTCCCGAACATTCTCACTATCAAAGGCGCATCGAGACCGTGTCGTCTCAACAAACTCACATCCGTCAATATGGTTCCCACCTTCCCTTTTGCCACTATCTTACCCCGGTCGAGGACCATGACCGTGTTACATAGCTCGAGCAACATCTCGATGTCATGCGATGCGATTATCATCGTTCCCGGAAGCTTCCTCAACATCTCTATGGTACTTCTCTTTGCAAAGGGATCCAGGTTGGACGTCGGTTCATCCAGCAACAGGATATTCGGCCGCATGGACAGGACTGTTGCCACACCGATCCTCTTCTTTTCGCCGAAGCTCAGATGATGAGGGCACCGCTCCTCGTAACCGCCAAGACCTACCTTCTTCAGAGCGGTTCTCACCCTTTTTCGAACCTCTTCCCTCCTCAATCCCATATTGATGGGACCGAAAGCGACATCATCGAAAACCTTGGCCATGAAAAGTTGGTCCTCCGGGTCCTGGAATACTATACCGACCTCTTTTCGGATCTCCCCGAGATTCTTTCTGTTCAACGGCAGCCCCAGTATCTCTATCGAACCCTTCTTCATTTCAATTATGCCGTTGAGATGTGACAGCAGCGTTGACTTCCCGGCACCATTTGCTCCTACGAGGGCGACCCGTTCCCCCGGTGCGATCTCGAGAGATATATTTCGCAGAGCTTCGGTCCCGTCGGAGTAGGCATAACTCAGATCCTTGATCACGATCGCATTCTTCACTTCTCTCATTCAGATAACTCCTGTGGGAAACAGATCGAGGAGATCCAGCAATTGAAGGAGAACGGCCACAGAGATAACGAGAGAGGCCATGAGCCAATCGGAGGTATTCATTCGAAATCTCTTCAAGGTCCTCATCCGTCCACCGTATCCTCGCGACACCATTGCTCCATACACCTTTTCGCTTCTTTCATAGCTCCGTACGAGAAGCGTTCCTATCATGTTGCCGGTCGTACTTAGATTTGCTATGTTCTTTCTCTTCCAATAACCTCTTGCCTCGACCGATCTCCTAGTCCTCTTGATCTCGTTGAGAAGCACGAATATGTAACGATATGTCAGAGCGATCATCTGTACGAGTTTGTTCGGAACGCGGCACCTCTCAAGCGTTTCGACGAAGGTAACGAACTTCATCGTGGCAAGCATCGGAAATACCAGGAGAACTATGGAAAATGCCCTGAGTATGATGATACAGGCCCTTACCAATCCTTCCCTTGTGACGATCAATGGCCCCGCGGTAAAAATGGCTCTCCCGGGAACGCTGAAAGGCAGTATTATCAACACCGCAAGCATGAACAAAGCAACCCATCGCATCCTCTTGAGAACGAACCAAATCGGAATGTTCGATGATGAGACCATGAGCATCGCTACCAGAAATCCGATCAATAATACGCCGATCTCGTCCAGAAGGGCGATGGAAAGGACGAGAACGCTAATTGAGAATATCTTGGCTCTCGGATCGAACCTGTGCATCGGCGATCTCAAATATGCGTATTTATCGATATCGAAATGACTCATTCTCTTCCATCCGTCCCATTCTTCCTTTTCATTCTCCAGGTGGTGATCAGACTGGCGATTCCCGCGATCCCCATGATGTAACCCAGGCCTGCGATGATCCGGATGTGAACACCCGTTTCCTGCCCCGGGGTGACCGCCTCATTGCCTAGGGTTATCTCTGCCCGATGTCCCGACTGCTCCACCTCGACAGTGTAATTCCCGGGAGCCCCTTCGTCTATTTCAATACGGTATTTCCCCTGGTCATCGGTCTTCCCCCTTAGATACAGGTCACCATCGGGATCATAGACCGTGACAGTTGCATTTCTTGCAGGTTTACCGTCTCCGTAATATGATTCGATCTCGAAGGTCTGCGACAGAACATCGATGTGGATCCTGTGAGCGCTCGCGGTTTCGGATGAAGCTGCGATCGCAAGAAAAACCAGTACAAGAGAGACGAGGTACATAACTATAGGTCTATTCATCTTTTCACCCCTTTGAGCATTTCCGGTTTTACCTTGACCAAAAATGCTGTCACACTTCCGGCAATAACAGATTCGACGATTATAACGGGAATATGTGCCGACAACAGCACGACCATCAGGCCCCACAATTCCTCACCTGTCAGAATGAGGACCGCGGAGGTCAGTATCGTGGCGAGAACCACTGCCATTCCGCCTGCCGCCGCACCGAAAACAGCGTTCTTGTGTTTGAACCTCGTATACTTCACACCGACGTGGAATATGCCGTATGCCGCCAGTGCGGGCAATCCGATGTTCAGAGTATTGATCCCGATGGTGGTGATCCCACCGTGTTGAAAGAGAAGGGCCTGAAGTAGAACGGCCACGAAAATACTTGGAAACGCCCCGATCCCCAGGAGCACTCCCGCCAGACCTGCCAGTATGAGGTGGACGCTTGCAGGACCTATGGGTATGTGTATCAACGATGCTATGAAAAGCCCCGAGGTTACCAGCGATATCTTTGGTATCTCTTCCACCTTGATCCTTGAAAGCGTACAGACCAGGATAATACAGGTCAGGATTATTCCTGCGATCCATACCTCATTGGCAAGTATGCCGTCGGAAATGTGAACCATTGTGATACCCGTTCATATGTGTAAAAATGGGAAAATACACCCGTGGTGAGAACTGCACAATTCCCTATCCCTTTTTCTTCAGGGCCACCACCATGGCTGTGAGGGCAAGCAATACTGAAATTATCGAGAGGGATATGGCCACGGTGTTCGTCGTATTTTCCGATTCGTTCTTCTCATCATCGGCCGCAGGACCAGCATCTGTGGATAGAAGGGACGATCCCTCTTCCATGTTGATCATGAGTATTCCCCGTATATCGCGGTCATGACCTTCGATGGTCCCTACCGTATTTGAAGCACAGACCACCCAGACCCCCGGTTCATCCAGGGTGAAGGAGAAAATCCCGTTTGGATCGGATCTTGTTTCCCTTGTGACCATGGGTTCCGGAGGCAGGTTCTCGTCAGTGCAAACCCCCACTTCGTAATATTTCTCGATCTCCACCGGTGCATCTCCAAGAGGCTGACCGTCGTAGAGGACCTGGCCGGAAAAGACGAATCCCTCCTCGAGCCCATAGGGTCTCGTCAAGGGCAATATCTCCATGATCTGTCCCGTCCTTTGATCCCAGCCTCCCGAGGTCTTATGGTGAATGACTGCCTTGACGTGGTCTTCCCAGGCGACCTCCTCCTCTTCCACCACAAGGGCTTCAAAATCCGCATATACGATGTGATCGCCCTTGATGGCAGGTGTGAAAGAAATCTCTCGCCCCTTCACCGGCCCTTCCGCTCCCGTCACCGATATTTCCCTCGCGTCAAGGCTCTCTTTCGTCCCATCCGGTTTCAGAACACTGCTGTTGATCATGGCGGGAGGATCGAAATAGATTCCCTCGTACGGGTGACCCCATATGATCTCTACGGAATTCTCCCGAGCCTGTTCCATGGACCATTCATCCGGCAAGAAAAAATTGAAATGAGCGCTTGCCGTATTTACTCCGAATAACAGTATCGCGGTCATCAGAGTCAGAATCAAGGTTATCCTTTTTTCTTTCACGTATATTCACGCCCCGGTAGCAACAATTGACTAATAGTAATACTACCGATTAAATAATTACTATAAAAGTGTTATCGTAGCAAAATTTATTTAAAAGTAGCACGATTTGGGACGCAAGGTGCTACCATGACCGTTGAAAGGGTAGGAGTGTCATTCGAGCCCGAGCTTCTCGAGCGTTTCGACGAGTTGATACGGGCCAAGGGCTATACCAACAGGAGCGAGGCCATAAGAGACCTCGTGAGGGACTCCATCATGGAGGCGGATACGGACGACGGGAAGGGGGATGCCTTCGGCACCCTGACCATGGTCTATGATCATCATTCGGGGGATGTCACCGATCGATTGATGCACCTCCAGCATCATCACCTCGAGGAGATAATATCGACGACGCACATTCACATGGACGAAGACATGTGTCTGGAGGTGATGATAGTGAGAGGAGAGGTCAGGGAAGTGAGGAGATTGGCGGATAACGTCCGGGCGGTACGGGGAGTCAAGCACGGTGAACTCGTCATAACCAGGAGCGGCATATAGGTAAAGTATACATGCGTGTAAGGGCCCATAATCAAGGATTGGGAAAGGATTAAGTATAAGGGGTATGTATAATGATTTCGTCCCGGAGGGACCGATTTTGCTGAATTACTTATGTGGTCTCCGCAGAGCTCGGGAAGTCACATCGGGGTGTTGCCATGAAATGCATGATCTGTAAGGCAGATATGATCACGAAGGTAATAGAGAACGTTGAGATCGACCTCTGCCTGAACTGTGGCGGAGCATGGCTCGATGGCGGTGAGCTGGAAACGGTGAGCGGTGTGGACCTTCAGCTTCACAGGAGACTGACCTGCCCCAGCTGTGATTTTCCGATGGACATACGAACCGTCAGAGGGACGGAGATCGACTGGTGCTCCAGATGCGACGGCGTCTGGCTCGATACCGGTGAGTTCGAAAGGATAACGGGCATCGCCCCGGAGACCGAGCGGGGCGATTCCTTCAGCCAGTTCAAGAATGCCATAATGTTCACCAGGAACATGAGCAATGCAGTTCAGTGGTCGGAAAACATGCCTTCAACCCCTCGAGACCAGCTGGTAATAATCGAAGATATATTCCTCATGCATAACAACGGATGCCTTGTGGCCCACAGCACGAGGCGGCTCAAGCCGCAGATGGATGTGGACATACTCGGTTCCATGCTCGTCGTCATTCAGGATTTCGTAATGGATGCCTTCAAGGACGAGTCCAAGTTCTCCCTTCGAAATATCAGCTTCGGGGATAAGAACATTCTGTTGAACCGGGGCCGGTGGGTCATCATGGCCGTGGTCCTGTCGGGAAAGGCGGACAAGTACATTCACAACAAGATAAGGGGGAGCATAGAGGAGATCGAGGGAACCTACAGGACGAAGCTGCCAAACTGGAACGGCGTCATCGACGACCTGAGAGGTTGCAGGGACATTATCAGCAAGATATACACTTGAACGGATGAGCAGTGGCATCGCAGTCCTCGGGAATAATCGAAATGGTCGGCAATGACTATTTTCCACCCTTCTTCCTTACGTGATAGGCATATAAAACTATGATCAGAAGGAGAGTCGCTATGATCACCGGGATGAAGATCGTGAGAAATCCCGATATGGCAGGTTTCTCCTCTGCTTCTAGGCTGGCAAGATCATCGAGAAAGTCGTCTGACGAGCGATAACCGACCACGCGTTTCTCCTCCTCCCCGTCCTTATCCAGGAATACCACAGTGGGATAATGGTCTATTCTGTACTCGTCGATAATATGCCTGTTATCGTTTTCACGGACCACCTTGATACAGATCATTCCCTGGACGGCCCCTATCACATCCGAGTTCTTCCAGGTATTCGTATCCATCTTCACGCACTGGCTGTTGTCCTCGAAGAAATATATCAGAACCGTGCGATTGTTCCTAGTTGACAGTGACATTCCGCCATCATATTCTTCCCACGTTATTTTATCGCTTTCTGCTCGTACACAACCAGCGGGGCCCCCTCCTGAAAGAACCAGCAGGAGGACAAGAACAATGATCGTGTGTGCAAAGAGATTGCCTATGAGAGGGAACCCATCTCCTGGCCTGATGTTACGTTTCATGGGGATTCTTCCGGGTCAATAAAGACTCTGCCGATCGTTTGGCCATTCGATCCAATGCAGGATATCAGGGCCATTCCGGATATCATAAGAAAGGCCCGACAGCGGCCCTCCGCCGTATCCGCGGATACGCAGGGACGCGGCACTCAGAGACGTACGCCCCATCTGTCATCCCCGGGCACTATTCTCGCTTGAACGAAACGCTCTTCAGAGATGTTTTTCGAGCCGGGCGGATATATCGTCCTTCGAGCCGAAACCCACGATCCGGTCCGCCTCGGCTCCCTCCTTCATCACCAGGAGTGTCGGAATGCTCATGATACCGAATTTCGCAGCAACAACCTTGTTATCGTCCACATTCAGCTTCCCGAATACGATCCTGCCGGAGTATTGGTTCGCCAGTTCCTCGATGACTGGCGCTATCATCCTGCAAGGACCGCACCACGGAGCCCAGCAATCAACCACTACGAGGGGGTTTTCATTGAGGATCTCATCAAACGTGCCGTCAGTCACTTCCATTATATCGCTCATATCACTTCACCCAATTCACTTATCGATGAAGCAGAATCGGCTCTTCGAGTCCGCGATTCTGCGCACATTGTCAAGATGAATAGCTCGACAAGAAGTCGAACTTTTCACCCTTGACAATATCCACCGATCTCCATGCATCGTGCTAATGGTCCGGTACACGGATTCTGTAACTCGAGCCGGTTTAGCACACCGAAATAGGATTAATTCAGTTATACATATTATAAGCTGCGTTCACTTTTACACTCGTCAATTCGTTCATTTGATCCGTTCATTCATCTCCTTACGTTTGTCGCGCTTCGATAAAATTGAGCGATGAATCCCTCCAACACCCGCAAGAAGAAGCGGACATAATTGAATTGAAACAGACCAATGAATGTGGTCATATCTTTATCTTTTTTACATTTTCGACCTGAACGTAGTCCGTGAACTTGAACGGTTTTCCCGTCTCCGTTATGTAGCTGTTGCCCTCCCATTCCAGGAGATACCGGTAACGACGGCCAAGGATCCCCATTCTCATAACGTAGACCGTGGGCTTGTACGTTCTGGCAAGCATATCGATGAACTCCTGGCGCTCCAGCCTCTTTTGGAGGCCGGATGGCCTTACTACCTTCGCAGTCACTGAACTCCCCTCGGTCGAATGGGAAAATGCTCACCCAGGTTATTGTTTACACCTCTGCACAGGGTCCGGTGGAGAATGCAGGCGAAGACCCCGCCGTCTACGACCACACCTTGGAGCAGGAGCTTCGTCATCGGCCTTAGAATAACCCGAACCTCTTCTGCTCCCGGCAGATGGTCAAGGCCTCCCGGGCACTCTCATTGCCGGGATTCAACCGCAGGACCTCCTCGAAGCATCGGAGAGCCTTCTTGGACTTGTTGATGGAATGCAATGCCGCTCCCAGGTTGAACCAAGCCTCCTCGTTGCCGGGATTCAGATCCACTGCCCGCTCATAGCACTTGATCGCCTTCTTTGTATTGCCCATCTTGTCGTGTACGTTACCTTTTTTATAGCACAGGTCGTCGGTCTCCCCACTGACAGCCTCCGCCTTCTTGAAGACGGAAATGGCCATATCCCCCTTGCCCATGTCCGAGAGCGTCAGCCCCATGTTCCTGAGCACGTTCACGTTGTTCGGTTCTATCTTCAGGGCCTTCTGGTAGCTCTGAACTGCCTGTGTGTGATTCCTCAGCTGCGAGAGTATGTTCCCGCGATTGTACCACCCATCCATGTCATGCGGGTTTATTGACACGTACTTGTCATAGCATATGCAGGCATCCCTGCCCCTGCCGTCCTTCTCGAACTTGCGGGCCAGCTCGAACCAGGCCCTCTCGGGTCTCGGATGAGTGGCGAGGAATTTCTCGTAGCACTGGAGCGCCTCGGATGTATTGCCCATGGAGGACATGGCAATGCCCTTGGTGAGCCATTCCTCCGGAGTGATGGGGTCGCGGGACTTGTCATAGCACCCGAGACCGGCCAGCGCGTCCTTGTAATCGTTCTTGGAGAAATAACCCACGCATTTCCTGTCGTAATCCGTCACAACGATGGCATTGGGATACTTCTCGGCGATCATTGGAAGCACGCCCCCGAGGGTCTCCTCGCTGAGCACCTCCATGAAATCGTCGTTCATTATCTGGTTCGCCTCCACCTCCGACGGGGAATAACCTTCGGCCACCAGATTGACTATGTCCTGGGCGGTGATGTAACCGTTCACCTGCCCTTCCTCCTCGGCGACAAAAATCACCCCTCCATCGCCAAGCTGCTGCATCCTGCGCGCAACAACATCTATGGTCTCATCCATGAAGGACATGTCGAACTCGTCTGCGATATCCATCTCGTATATTCTGGTATTCTTGTCCACCCAAGCATCGCTCATAATGGTTCACCACTCCTATGTAATTCGCTACTATGATATATCTGTTTGATCAAAAAATGATAAAATGGGAATTGAGCCGGGAATAAATATAGTGGAAGAAGCAAATAATCGCCTCCTCCACGATCTTATCTATCCGTCCTATGTCGTTACCTTCTCCACCTTGTCCTGGCCGTTCTCTCTCAGGGCGATCTCCCAGTATCCGCTTGGAGCCCACCACTTGAACTGACCCCATATGTTGATCGTATCGTTCACCGCAAGTCCGGCAGGCTGCTGTGCGTCATCCGGGATGTAAAGGATCAATGTGGTGCTTCCGCTCGAATCGGAGATGTTTATCTTCAATCCGCTGGAACGCTCTTCCAATGTGACTATCTTCGCGCCATCGACCCTCACATCGGTCTCGTTATAGGTTTCCGGATCATCCAGGAGTTGCTTCACGGTCTTCGTCTCGTAGGTGATGTCCGGGGCTTCGCCGACGATCTTCACCGAATCGGTATCGGAATAGGAGGATACCATTATCTGCCAATCCTCATCCTCATCCTTCACGTCATCGTCATCCTGGTCGTAATATGAGAACTTTCCCTTGACATCGACGATCGCGCCAGGTACGATCTTGGCGGCGTCGGCAGCCGAAACCTTGTTGAATGCGATCACCTCGAGGGAATCGCCCCGGGTATCGTCGACGATACCGAACAATGTCTTTCCCGCATCGTTGTTGGAATCCGCCCATGCGACCTTCGCTCCCTTCACTTCCACGAGATCCCCCTCGAATCCCGCAGGGTCTGCCAGAAGCTCCGATACGGTATGAAGTTCATACTTATTATCGTCGGAGCCGCCGCCGTCCCCCACATCCGTTATCCCATCGTCCGTGTTGTTACGCAGCTTGAGTTCCCACTCCTCTTTGTACTCGATGAACTCTCCCTGTATGTCGACGGTATCGCCCTGCTTGAACGATTTTAGGAACAAACCGTCGTTGTAAACATACAGCTTGTCCGTGGTCGTATCGTCGCTTATGTGGAATTTGTAGAAGGATTCCTTGTCCGTGACCGTGGCGTCCTCGATCCTCACCAGAAGCCCGTTGAAGCTGTCGGGGGAGTCCAGAAGTTCCTTGACCGTCTTCTTGGTATAGGTAAGGGTTTCCGAACCGGTGATCTTCACCTCGTCATCCGTGTTCTTTCGTATCTTGATCTCCCAGTACTTGTTCTCGTACTGCTCGAAGACACCCTTGGCGTTCAGCTTGTCCCCTACCTTCAGACCCGTGTTCTCGTCGTAGCCGTACAGCGTGAGGGTCTCGGTGGTGGAATCATCGCTGATGGTGCACGTATAACCGTTCCTCACGCTGATCACCACCGCGCCCTTGACCTCCACGTCCTTTTCATTATAGGAATACGGTGTGGCGAGAAGTTCCTCCACGGTGTGAAGCGAATAGACCCCGTCCCCACCGTTGTCGTCATCGTCTCCGCCGTCATCGTCGCCATCATCATCTCCGATGACATCGCCATTGTCTTTTTCATCATCCGAATCGGTGCAACCGGCCATCAAAAGGGCCAGCACAAGCAACATTGTCAGCATCAGGAGCCTTATTTTCATATCTTTCACCTACCGAATTCACTAGGATTATCACAGCAATACTTGATGGGAAGGTTGCTATAAATAATTAATCGGTATTTGTACGATGAGAGGTACCGGGAGCTTCCGAGTGCGGGCATAAGGGGCGAGGAATGGAACACCTGCTTTCGTTGGATTCATTCTCTTGAAAAAAGAGGGGCTCGTTGTCCTCTGCTCAAATCTACGCTGTTGCTCCCATTGGATATCTCGAAGAACATGATTCAATGAAACAGTATCGAGCTCTCGTGGTTCACGCCTGATCCGATGCAGACATACCTCTCGCCACGTTCACCATCTTCTTGACGCTGGGGAACTGCTCCAGGTCCGTGTGCGGGATGAACATGGCGGATGAGAACTCGTCGAAGAAGTCCCGGCTCACGCTGAGCTCAACGTAGGTCAGCCGCTTGTATACCTCGTGGGCGAGCTGTCTCATCCCGTCCGAGAGAAGAACGGTCCGGGCCCCGCTGAGAGAGCCGTTGCCGATGAAGACGAACCGGTCCACCGATATGTCGGGAAGCAGGCCGAGAAGGATCGCCTTCCTGATGTCGAGGTAATTCCCGAATCCGCCGGCGATGTAGATGCGCTTCATGTCGTTCCAGTCCATGCCGACGGTCCTTAGCAAAAGCGCTGTTGCCGCGTAGACCGCGGCCTTGCTGCGCAGTATGCTCTGGATGTCGACCTCCGTGATGGTGATGTCCCTGTGGTCCCCCGTCCTATCGCGCTCTACAACGACGTATTCGCGCCCGTCCTCCCCCTCCCTTATCCGGTCCGGAGATACCTCCACCTGAAGGTTTCCCTTCCGATCGATTATATTGTGGGTGAACATCTCCGCGAGCAGATCGATGAGTCCGGAGCCGCATATACCCACGGGAGGCACGTCCTCTATTGTCTTGAACTCGCATCTTCCCGCGTCATCCATGTTGATCCGCTCGATCGCTCCCGTGGTGGCCCGCATCCCCGATTCCACCTCGCCACCCTCGAATGCAGGTCCCGCCGAGCACGCACAGCCCACGAGCCAGTCCCGGTTTCCCACCACCACCTCGCCATTGGTTCCCACGTCGATCATTATGGATACCTCTTCCTTCTGGTACATACGGGTGGTAAGTATGTCCGCGGTGATATCCCCTCCCACGTACCCCGCCCTGGAGGGCAGGGAATGGAGAAGGGCCAGTTCGTTCACCTTCAATCCCACCTCCACCGCGTAGCGTATGGGCATCTCGCCCGTTACCGGTACGTAGGGTTCCAGCTTGATGAAGCGCGGATGCACGCCGTAGAACAGATGGGTCATCACCGTGTTTCCGGCCACCACAACCGAGCGTATATCCTCCGGGGGGCATCCTATGGCATCGATAAGGCTATTGACGGTTCCAACGGCCAGTTCCTGCATGAGTCCCAGACGTTCGGGATTCCTGCAGTGATCTATCCTGGATAAAACGTCCTCGCCGTGTATCATCTGCTTGTTGTAATCCGCCGCCCTTCCCACGACCCTGCACGTGACGAGGTCCACCAGCTCGGCGGCGATGGTGGTGGTTCCGAGGTCCACCGCCAGGCCCAGGAGCTTCCCGGTGGTATCCCCCGGCTCTACGTCCATTATCTCGTATCCGTCCTGTCTCCTCGACAGCGACACCGTGACATTCCAGTTGGCATCCCGCAGGTCTCTTCCCAGATACGTCATCTTGCTGAAGGGAAATTCAATACGTGATAGATCCTGTCCCTGCAGTTCCCGTCTTATACGTTCGATATCCGAGACGTTGTCCGCCAGGGTGGGAGGAGGAAGAATGAGATGGTACTTGCCCACCAGGGGTTCGAGGCAATCCAGCTTCTGCTCCTGGCACTGGGTGAGGACCTTCATTCTCTCGGTCACGCTGCCGGGAGGTATGAAAACCTCCAGGTCGGAATCCACAGTGGTCTGGCATGCCAGATCGAACTCGACCCCCTCGTGATCGCCGGAAAGAAGGGACGTGAGAACGTCCTCGGGTATATCTTTCCTTACGTACACCCTGCATTTCCCGCACTCCCCCTTTCCCCCGCAAACGGCGTTTATGGGGATGCCCGCCTCCACTATGGCATCCATTAGAAGGGCTCCCGGCCGGGTCCGGATGGAAATGTTGTAGGGATAGAGCACGATTACATGCATCGCATTGGACGAGATTCTTCATAAATGATAAACCTTTTGCCCATAAAGATGCGACCGCCGGGACGATCCCACGCGCGATAACGGAATAAGGAGCATATCGAATATGGAATCGGCCAAAAATACAGGTGCAATGTCCAATATATATCGCATGACAGGAAAGGTCGCTACTCACTTTTCAGGGGGCGTGAAGCGTCACATCAATGGAACATGAACACCTTTCGTATGGTCTCCTTGACCTCCCAGGTGCATTTCATACCATTGGGGAACGTTACGATGTCTCCTGCCTTGATCTCCACATCGTCACCCTCGTCAGTCCTCACGATAACGCGCCCTTCCCTGACGTATGCCGTCTCGTTGGAATCGTATTCCCAATCGAATACGGACGGGGGGCAGGACCAGGGGGTCCAATTCTTGACATTTATATCTCTCAATTTCGACTCATCGGCCTTTTCGATCTTTATCTTGCCAGGCATGGCAGTTCGCCTCTTTTCGTTATATCCCGAACCTCTCGATCATCTTCAGAATGTCCAGGTATGCGGGAGAATCTTCGGGCAGCTGGAGCAGCGGGACCCCCCTGGCATTCATCTCGAAAACCCCTTCATCCCGTCTGACCGTATGCACGTTCTCGAAGGGAAGGTCCGCGAGCATCTCTTCGAGATAATCCGGAATGCTCTCCGGAACGCCGCTCAGTGCGAGCACGACCTTCCCCTTGACCAGGTCCATTTCCTCGGCCATCCCCTTGATGCGAGCAGCCGTTTCGAGCCCCACCTTGGTGGGATCGCTGGCTATCAGAAGATAATCCATGTGCTCGTCCGTTCGCCTCGATAGATGCTCCATTCCCGCGTCGTTGTCGATTATGATATAGGGATAGTCCTTAGACAGGGTATCGATGAAATGCCTGAGCACGCTGTTGATGTAGCAGTAGCATCCCGGCCCCTCCTGTCGTCCCATTGTAAGGAGATCGAAGCGATCTCCCTCCTCCAGAAGTATCTTAAGCTGATACTCGACGAACTGCGCTTTGCTCATTCCCGCCGGGGTCTCGTCCCCGCGCTCCCTCATCTCCTCACGAAGCTCCCCTATGGTCTGCTTCACATCCACTCCAAGCTTTGCGTCAAGGTTGTGATTGGGGTCAGCATCTATGGCCAGTATGATATTCCGCTGTTTCTTGATAAGTGCCTTGATCAGTAGCGCGGAAATGGTGCTCTTCCCCGTCCCTCCCTTGCCCGCCACGGCGATATTGACGCTCATTGTCATCTATACTTTCCTCCCGTTCGCACTTCTTTCCTATGTCCTCTTTCCCTTCCCCGCTCCCTTTCCTTTACCACTACCCCCTTTCTCCTTGTTCTCCTTCTCCACCTTACCGCCCTCCTCTTTCCCTAGGAACTGCCAGGTCTTGACCGCCCGGTAGATGGCAGTATAATGTCCGGCGAAGGAGAAGTAGATCATCGCCAGGGTGTACAGGTATGCGCCGAAGAATTGGTTGTTCTGCACGACACGTATGCCGAACAGCTCCCAGTCCAGGCTCAGGGGTGTGCTTCGCATCACGAGTACGAACTCGCCAAGGATGACGATGGCCATTATAAGCAGACGGTCGGCCCTGCCCAGAAGGCCGCCGTATATCCTTCCGACACCGAGGGCCTGGGCCTGCGTCCCCATGTAGGACACCAGGAGCATCCCGCTGACGGCCACGAGTCCCCAGGTGACCGAACAGTGGGGGGTCATTATCATACCGAACACTATGGCGAGATCCGAATATCGGTCGAAGGTGTGATCCAGAAAGTCACCCCTCCTGGAGGATTTTCCCGTTAACCTCGCAACGTCTCCGTCCAGGAGATCGAACAGCGAGTTGAGAAAGAGAAATAACCCGGCGAATATGAAGGCATAGGGCCAGATATGGATGAGATAAACGGAGAATCCGGCAAGGATCGCGAACAGGAGAGAGAACCACGTGATAACGTTGGGGGATACGCCGGCGAACATCTTCGTTAAGGGCATCAGAACCTTCCTTGCGCCCACTCTCAGCTTCTCCAATACCATGTTTCGCTCCCCGTGTTTCATATCAGTGGTGGTCCCTTACCTTGTCCTTGTACTTCTTTACCTGCTTCAGCAAACCGCCCATGACCTCGTCCATGGCCGCCAGCAGGTCCCAGTCGTTCTTCGATGTCAGGAACGTCTTTCTCGGTGTCGACATTCTACCGTTTATGGTAAATTTCGTCATGGAATCCTGGTGATGATGATGGGTGATATGGAAATTGATCATCCTCGGAAGGACGTGATTGGCTATCTTCGGAAGGTATCTTTGGACCACCTCGTAGATGGAATCGTATATGTATGGATCATCGGCCTCGAAACCCGATATCTGCACCAGTACCTCTTTTCGGGGTTTCGCGGATGCGGCGAGCTCTATGATATCGAGGCTTGTGACTATGCCCCGGGGAATGTTGTCATCGTCAACCACCAGGACGGTGGATATCCGATGCTGAACGAAACTGTTCATAACCTCCCCGAGGTGCGACTGCATACCTACGTATACGGGCGGGGTAAGCATGGCGCTCTTGGCTTCAATTCTCGGAGATATCTTCTCCCCCTTGATCTCCCCCTGACTGGCACGCACCCTCTTGCCCCGGAGATAATGGTCCAGGTTGTCGAGGGTGATGATACCCGATAATCTGCCAAGCGAGTCCACAACTGGTAATGAACGCTCCTCGAGCTGATACATCTCATGGATGGCCTTCGACAGCGATTCGTTTTCCTCCACCGTTGTGACGGGGGATGTCATGACGTCCTGTGTGGGTATGTCGGTGAAGATATCTCCGTCGAGCATCTTTCTTATTATGTCGCGTCTGGTGACCATCCCGCAGAGGGAACTGTCTTCCGTGATCGGCACGGACCTGTAATCGTCCGTAAGCAGTATCTCGGATACCTCGGGTATCGGGCTCGAAGATGGGATGCTCGGCGCCGGGTACATCACCCTCTCAACAGGCATGGACAGGGGAAGGTTCCTCCTCTTGACCAGAACGCTATAGCTGATCAGCCCCACGAGCTCATCCCCGTCCAAAACCGGGATCTCATATCTTCTGTACTTGTCCATGAGGGACAGGGCTCTCGACAGGGATTCATGTGGAGAGACCGTTACCTTGGGATCGGACATCACGTCCTTAGCGACCATTTTGATCAGTTTCAAATCTGCATTGTCCATATCCATCAACCCGTAAAAGGATACTTGAAGAAGACCAGATTCATGTAGTGCATCGGTACCGCCTCAATCATCAATACCCACTTATAAATATTTTTGCGGCTATTCTCCCGAACCATTAACTCCTGGTGCCCTGGAAATGGATTAGTAAAGAAGATAAAAGAGAACGTTCATAACGATTTCATACGCAATGGAGAGTTCCATCATGGGACCCCCGATGATGGAAGGCGGGAGTGATTTTCAGGGAGAGCATCATGGCGAGCGGAAGTGGGATAAAACTCCGGATAGACGTTCCGTTACTCATGAAAACGGGCATATTACTGATCATTCTATCCATGTCCATTTGCCCTGTTATCGAGGGAATGGAGGGCACGTGGCGCTCATATGTGGATTCCGTCATCACAGAGTCACAGGATAGGACATCCTCTCGACAGGGCGGCGGCAACGGCAGCGGCAACGGGACTATCCCCGATACCGAACCCCCCGTTGCTCTTCCCGGTTCCTACAAAGCGATATTTCAGGGGCGCTATCTTCAGCTGGATGGCAGGAACAGCTATGATAAGGTAAAGGGTGATTACGAGAACCTTACGTTCAAGTGGAGTTTCCTGCACGGAGGATATGTCAATCTGACCGGCCCCACACCGAGATATCGGTTCACGAATCATGGCGATTATCTTATTGTGATGGAGATATCCGACCAGGCAGGGAATTCTGCCGCGGATTCGATCCAGATCACCATAATCGAGGATACGACGGGGCCTGCGATCGTTTCCAGTTTTCCTGAAAATAACCAGATGGAAGTTCCACTGGATGTAACACCGAAGGTGGTCTTCAAGGATGACAAGAACGCTCTTCCGGCCGTCGATCCCGCTTCCATCGAGGGAAATGTAGTGATGAGGCCGTATGGAAAGAATGATGAAATGAACATCAATTGGACCCTGTCGGAGAACGGCACCGTTCTTACCGTGGTTCCGCAGGACGAATTGAAACGCGACGCCACCTATACGATAGCGGTAAAGGAGGGCATATATGATGTGGCAGGCAACAATCTCTCGGTGGAGGACCTGGGATGGGAATTCTCCTTCAGCACCGTTCGCAGCCTGGAAAAACCTAGTTTCCAGGTGTTCCCGTCGGACCCCGCAGGGGGAGAGGAGGTTAAGATCATCCTCGAGTTCAACAAGAGGCTCGACCCGTCCACCGTGTCCACCGAGACAATATCGATATCGGGGTCGGATGGACCCTGCCCCATATTGATCCGGATTGGCGAGAATTTGAGCCGGGTGGACATCAGCCTCGTTGGACAGGTGGATTTCGGAAGCAAATACGTTTTGAGCATGTCGGGAAGGATAACCGACGAGGGCGGGGGCGAGCTGGGTTCGGATGTCGTACAACCCCTTTTTCACACGGTAAAGAAGGAGAGGAGGGACCGTCAAGCTCCGCTGTTCATGTATTTTCTCATGGCTTTCTCGGCCTGCGTCGCAGTGTTCCTCATCTATGTGTTATATGAGAGAAAGAAGTTGACATCCCGGAGAGGTTTTCAGGAAGCCTCCCGCCAGTTGGACCGGAGACGGAAGAGGAGCCGGCTCATCAAAAGCCTATCTGTCGAGGAGGATGGAGCAAAGGGAAGAGGAAAGACCGGTGGAAAGAAGGCCCGGGGAAGAAGATCCGGCAGGGGGGATTCCGGGGGAGATGTCATAATAGAGAGGTCCGACAGGAGCGAGAGGGGTAGGGGGCAGGATAGAGGGAAGGGCGGAGGGAAGAAGGGAGGAATGGACGGAGAGAATGATTGGGGAGGGCGAGGAAGGCGAGGAGAGGAACAACGGGTGGAAAGGCGCACGGAAGGGATAATGCACGAAAAAAGAGATTCCTCAGGAGGCAGGGGAAATGCCGGGAGAGGAAAGGTCAGCTATTATCACCCGGAGGAAAGGTCCACCTTCAAGGGGCGGACCTATGATGTTCACCATTTCGATGAATTCGACGGGGAGCACGCCGAAGGCAGGGGAAGGAATATGGGAAGGAGGGACATGGGCAGGAGGGACATGGGTGGGAAAGGGGGTGGTGTATCTCGAGGAGGTGGTAGAGGAAGGCATCCGCGGCGTTCCACCAGGGATAGTGGACGTGGTGGAAGGAGGGGCGGCAGGGATCATTCTGATAGGGATATGGGAGGGATGGCCGGACGAAGGCGCGGGAGACCTCCCCGTCGGGATACGGACGTGGACTGGGGCTAAAACATCATGCGTTTGAGAGCATCCGTCGGAACACTTTCCGCTCTGGGTCTGAAGACCATCAACACGGATGCGAGGTGCACCACGGGTTATTTTCTACTGGGGCACGGATGTTCCGGTAAATGTTCGTTCTGTGCCCAGTCCCGATCGGCTTCTACCAGGACCGATCGACTGTCGAGGGTAACCTGGCCAGATATCGAACCTGGGTCCCTGGTTCCGAAGATGGAAGAAGTGGGCGCATTGGAAAGGATATGTTTCCAGTGCATGCATTATCCGGGGGTCGTTGCCGACCTTTCGGAATTGCTGAGCACGTTCCGCGGGGATCTTTGCTATGAAGGCCCGATATCCGCGTCTCTGAATCCGTGCGGCCCGGCAGACATCGAAAGGCTGCAAAGGAGCGGGTTGAGCACGATCTGCTTTCCGCTGGACCTACCGACACCGGAGTTGTTCGAGTCAGTGAAAGGTACGGTTCCCCCTGAGGACGGGGGTATCGATCCACCCGGTTCTTTTCAGGAAGTCGTTCAAGCACTCGATTCATCTCTGGAAGTGTTCTGCAGGGGTAATGTTTCCACGCATCTGATGGTCGGCATGGGCGAGAGCGATCTGGAACTGGTGGAGAGGATGAAGTGGTGCCGGGAACGAGGCATACGGGTGGCTCTTTTCGCCTTTTGTCCTGTACGGGGAACGCCCCTCGCGGATCGAGAACCTCCGACCCTCGGAAGGTACAGGGCCGTTCAGCTGGCCGCCTTCATCATCGGAAATGGAATCTCCATGGCCGATCCGATGGTTTTCGCAAAGGACGGTAGGATAACAGGCTTCCGGTTGGAGGGAACGGATATGGATTCGGGTGAGGAGATACGCGCCGCCTCGTTCTTAGGGGGCGACTGCTTCAGAACGTCGGGCTGCACCGGCTGCAATCGGCCTTATTACAACGAGAGGCCCGGAGATATCCCATACAACTATCCGAGTGCGCTATCGCCCGATGAGCTAGATGAGGCTGTGAGATGTCTCAATGGGTATCTGAGGACAAAATTATCGGTCTGTCATAGCTGATCGTTAGCCTTGCTATCTTCAATATGAGGACCGCCGAGCGAAATGTGTTATCCCGAGAACAGAAATACGACCTCGGATGGAGAAATATTTATAATACGATAGAATCATTAAACGAGGTCGGACGATAACAATTGGAAACGGGCCGATACTACCCACTTCTTCATTATTTTCCGGTCCCGGTATCGTCCATCCTGCCTATCCGTAAAGGAGGAATGTGATTGAGATCAGGTGAACAGCTCTGGGCATCAGCCCTTCCACTATCAGCGGCGGTATTATTCATCATCACTCTTTTTCTATTCGCTGTTGGCGGCGGTATGCTCGAACGGTCCGACGGAGATGAGATGCGCGTCGGTATCGATGATGACATATGGGAGGGTGAATCGGAGACGGAGGGAGCGGGTAAGATGTATCACGGTTCCGTGGACATCGATATGATGAGCAGGGCCAATGAGCAGGCGTGGATGGATTTCACCCCCGGCAATGGCGGCGACGGAGGCTATTTCGAGGACGGCAATACCCAGCACAAGAACGACTGGGCCCTCAATCATCAGAACGGCTGGATAACACAGGACTGGATATCCATGGACGATTTCGACGATACGGATTCCGTATCGAATTCCTGGACCCAGAATGAAGGCATCTACAGCAACGTGAGGAGAGACGAGGACCTCACCGATGCCACGGGGGCCGACGGGGCGTGGTGCGTGCAGGCCGGGGAGAACGGCGGCATGATCGGCGACGAGGACAGCAGGGGATACGCCCGGTGCTACCGTTGGTTCGACCTGGATGATTATATTTTCTGGGATACCTACACGGTGACGGGGGCCAGGGTGTGGCTGGATTACAAGATATGGAGCGACGATTTCGACAATGCCAAGGATTTCGTGATACTTACTGCATACATAAGCGACGGCGGCAACACCGATATGCTCGAGCACTTCAAGGTATCGAACGATGCCCTGGCCGACAACGGGGGAAAGTGCATCGACTTCTGGGACGTGGACGACCCGAACTCGGGTGTTACGAATCCGTCGACGAACGTGAACAACAAGGTACTGGATACTCTCAGCGGCGGCGGGAACCTGCCCAACTGGTTCAACAATCATGCGCTGAACAATCGGGAGTACGTGGTCATCTTCCAGGTGGAAATGAGGCTTTACGGCACTCCCTGGTATGACATGGAATACTTCAAGTTCTGGCTGGACGACGTGCAGGTCAGCCTCGATTACACCGCGGTGGACCTGTCCGCCGACCTGACTGCCGACGTTGTCGAAGGGTATGCGCCCCTGGACGTCAGCTTCTCATCCGGTGCCAGGGGGGGTCAGTCACCTTTATCGTACAGCTGGAACTTCAAGGACGGCGGGACCTCGCAGAGTGCCTCTCCCAATCACCGGTTCAACAATCCGGGCACCTACCAGGTGGAGCTGAAGGTGACGGACCACAGGAGCAGGACCACCACGGATACGAAGACCATCACGGTCCATCAGGTACCCACCGCCAGCATAGATGCCATGACCCCCAATCCGGCCACCGAGGGCGAGCAGGTGTCAATGAGGGGCAGTATGGCGGGGGGATGGGGTCCCATGAGCATGGCCGACTGGCAGTTCGGGGACGGCGCGACGGCCACCGGCGAGCAGGTGAACCACGCCTATTCCAGGTCAGGGGCCTTCAACGTGAAATTCCGTGCCAAGGACAGCCATGACACCTATACCAACTGGGTGACAGCAACCGTAAACATAAACCGAAAGCCCGAGGGCTCCATCGACAGCGTGTCGCCGAACCCGGCCACCGAGGGGGTGGGCATCGACTTTGCCGGAAGCGGATCGCACGGAACCGGATCGCTTAGCTATCAGTGGGATTTCGGTGACGGCCATACCTCGTCCTCTCGCACGGCCACCCACTCATATTCCTCCCACGGCACGTATTCCGTCTCCTTCAAGGTGAAGGACGGTCACGGGATCTGGTCCTCTCCAAAGACGGTCACCGTCACGGTGAACAGGGAGCCGGTTGCGAGCATATCGTCCGTGATGCCGGACCCCGCGACCGCAACGGAGTCGGTCTCCTTCTCGGGGGACGGGAACTTCGGCACGGGAGCATATACATACAGCTGGGACTTCGGCGACGGGGCCACCTCCACCGACAGGAATCCCGGCCATGCCTATGCCAACGCCGGCACCTACACCGTCAGCCTCAAGATCAAGGACAGTCAGAACGTATGGTCCAGGGCCGCCACCACCGACGTGACCATAAACGAGAGGCCCGGGGCGGTGATAAGCGGAGCAAGTCCCGATCCGGCCACCCTGACGGAATCCATCTCGTTCTCATGCACCACCTCGGGGGGTACCGGGGGTATAGGCGAATACCTGTGGAACATGGGCGACGGAGATACCTACAGCAGAAGGGATCCCGGCCACATCTACGATGCGCCCGGGACCTACACGGTGAAGCTGAAGGTGAAGGACGGTCACGGCGTGTGGTCCGAGGAGGCCAGCAGGGAAGTGACGGTCAACCCGAGGCCCGCGGCCGAGATAATATCCATGGTGCCCAACCCGGCCACGGCGGGAGCCGAGGTATCCTTCGACGGCTCCGGAACCGGCGGCACCGGGGGCATCATCGGGTTCAAATGGGAATTCGGTGACGGCGAGGAGGCGGAGGACGCCGCAACGACGCATATCTACGGAAAGGACGGGGCCCTGAGCGTTTCCTTTCTGGTGAAGGACGGTCACGGAATCTGGTCTGAGCCCGCAACTACGGAACTGGTCATAAACCCCCTGCCCCTGGCAGTGATCGAATCGGTAAGCGCCAACCCTGCCACGGCATCGGAGAGCATACTGTTTTCGGGGACCGGCACGCGCGGGACCGGGGGCATCGTGGAGTTCCTCTGGGATTTCGGCGACGGCAGCACCGATCCTGGCTCTTCCCCCGAACACGCCTTCAGGGAAGACGGAGAGTTCGGCGTGACCTTCAAGGTGAAGGATTCGCTGGGCATCTGGTCGGAGCCCGCCGCGGTGACGGTGGTGGTGAATCCCCTGCCGGAAGCGGATATTGTATCGATCTCTCACGAATCCGCCACTCGCGGTACGGAGATAACCTTTTCAGGTGCCGGAAGCGGAGGTACCGGTGGCATCACTGGGTATGACTGGCAGTCATCCATAGACGGAAAGCTCTCCGAAAAGAACGAATTTTCCACATCCGCTCTCTCGGTTGGCATCCATACGATATATCTCCGTTGCGGGGATTCGCACGGCATCTGGGGGGAGAATGCCGAGAAGCGTCTGGTCATCGATGCAGATCCCGGGGCTCCCACGGCCAGCATCGAGTCGATATCCCCCAATGTGCTGAGCTACGGCGAGACAGTGACCTTCAAGGGTTCTTCTAGAGGTGGAAGCAACTCATACGATGATTACATGTGGCGCTCGGATCTGGACGGCATACTGTCACGACGGGCCACCTTCTCCCTCAACAATCTATCTGTGGGGGATCACGCCATCTACTTCAAGGTCATGGACAGCAAGGAACGATGGTCCTCTGAGGTTGTCGATTACGTAACCGTGGAGGTGGACGAGAGCGCACCGGTTGCCGAGATCGAATCCATCACCCCCAACCCCGCCTATTCCGGGGACGAGGTCACTTTCAGGGGATCGGGGCGCGAAGGCACCGGGGTCTTCATCGAATACAAGTGGCGCTCAAGCATAGACGGGGAGCTCTCCAGAAGCGACAGGTTCTCCACGACCACCCTGTCCGCGGGCACACATACCATATCCTTCTCCGTGAGGGATGACAGCAGCCTGTGGTCCGGAGCGGTGACGGAGGAATTGATGGTGACGGATACGAGCTCGGCGCCGTCGGCGGTGATCGAGAAGCTCGAACCCGGATCAGCCGTTCAGGGCCAGAGTATAACCTTCGTAGGAAGGGGTGAGGCGAAGAGCGGCACCATTGTCGAATATATCTGGACCTCGGATATCGACGGGGAGCTGTTCCGGGGCCAGTCATCCACCATCATGGACATCTCCGTGGGAAATCACATAATCACTCTGGTGGTGAAGGACTCCAATGCGCGCAGCTCCCCACCCGCCCGGAAGGTGCTGATAGTGGAGGGCAGGGAGGGTGCCCCCGTGGCAGTGATCGAGGGAATAGCCCCGAACCCCGCCTCGGAAGGAGAGAACATAACCTTTTCGGGGAATGCCACGGGAGGCTCGAACGTCTTCGAGGAATACATATGGCGCTCCAGCATCGAAGGGATCATATCCAAAAAGCCCGTTTTCTCGAAGACCCTGGATGCCGGGACGCACAGGATATATCTCAAGGTCAGGGATTCTGGCGGGCTCTGGTCGTCCGAGGTGGAGATGGAGCTCGGCGTGAGCTCGGCCAGGGTGAATCTCGGATCCATTCTGACCATGAGCCCTGACGATCCGGTATCGGGCCAGGAGGTCACGTTCAGGTCGGTGGATCACGGCGGAGACGTGGTGGAGTTCCTCTTCATATTCCGTTCGGGAGCATCAAGCGGATGGACGGATTCGAGCCAGATAAAACACGTTTACCCGGAGCCCGGTCGATACGTGGCAGGGCTCAGGCTGCGGGATTCGGAGGGGAACGAGGGAGATTTCACATGGATGGAAGTGAGCGTGGGTGAGAAGAAAGCGGAGAGCGTGGGATCGATGTCGGATCTGGAAGTAACGTGGTATTACTACGTCATAATCGGTGCTGTCGTCCTCCTGTTCCTGTTCATTCTAATCCTGATGATCGTGAGGAGACGGAGGACCGAGGAGGAAGAGATAATCGATGAACTGGAGCCGGAAGTGGTATCCCTGGCCCCGATCCTCCCCCCGCTGCCATCGCAGTTGTCGTCACCTTCACTTTCTCCGCATGTGGGGGTCGGTGCGCCTGCCGGATCAGACGGTGCTGCGAAGATCGTGGACTACATGACGCCGAAACTGCCCGAGCTGGAGGGAACTGAAAAGATGATATTCCCGAAGTACCCCGAGGGCTCCACTGATCTCCCCCTGTACGGCAAGAAGCCGCCGAAGCTCTTATTACCAGTACCTGAGGGATCCCGCGACACGGCCGTGGAGAATGTGTATCTTGAGATCGACGGGAAGTGGCCCGAGGAGATGAAGGCCCCAACGAAGAAGGGTGCCAAGGCGCCAAAGATCGTATCCTCGTCCGGACCGGAGAAGAGGAAAAAGGGGGCCAAGGCGCCGAAGATAGTGGGAGAGGTGAAGGAGACGGGTAACGAGGTGGAAACGGAAACGAAAACGGAAACGGGAGCGGAAGCGAAAGCGGAAGCGGATCGGTTTTCGGAGGTGCAGGAGAAGGAGGCGAAGGTGAAGGTGAAAGCGAGGACAGAGACCCCGCTTATCTCCATCAAACCCGGGGTGGTTCCAGGGCCGATAGCGAACGAGGAGAGGGATGCTGGAGCGGTACCGGTCATCAAGGTGCGAAAGGACGGGGTCGGGAAACCGATGGCCGGCGCAGCTCCCTCGAAGGTGATAAGGCCGAAGATGCCCAGGGAGATGAAGGCAGGTAGGGGGGAGGGCCGGATCGGCCTGAGCTCGAAGACGAGGGGCAAGCTCGATGCGCTCATCAGGAAATACGAGAACGCGGGGCCGGAGGATGAGATCGTTCCCAAGTCCCCGGAGGTCGAGGATGCCGGATCGCCGTACGATCACGATGATGAGCCTTCGGGACCGGCGAGCAGCGCCGCCAAGGAATGGCTCAATGACCTCGTGAAGAAGCACGGAAATTGAACTGGTATCTGATGTTTTGTATTTTTGTTTTAGAGCCAATAATTTTCGTTAGATTTACACTCTTCAACAAAGAGGGACTTGTTGTCCTCTTCGAGCACAACTGTCTCGCCCGGAAGGTGTTCCGTGCGATCCCGATAGCCGGGGGGTGGAATAGGGGTGGTGTAGGCGCATGTCCGTAGGAAACCGAATGGTTTCCGAGGATTCAGTGGTATCTATTTGATGCCACGGAGCGAAGCGGGAACGAGCCCGATACAATAATTATTATTTAATGAAACATACGTCGAAGAAGGGAGGGCTCAGGCCCTCCCATGGTCGGCGGTAGCCGACAAATTAGTGTTGTGACCTCATCCGAAAATGGTTTTATTGTGGGGTGAAGCCGTCCCCGAACCCCCACCCAGAGCCCTGCGCTGGCTCGCGCCATCCCCCGCTCACCTGCTCGGGCTCATTCATATCTCGGGATGGCGATGGGGAATTATGATGTACTCTATACGCAATAATATTCCCACTCTGCGCCCAACATTTGTACAGGTTTCTTCCCTCTTTGAAAGGTTAACCTCGGCAGTTCAAATATTCAATAAAAGGCCCGGGGACGTTCCCCCGGACCGGATATCTCTGTTTTCATCCTCAGCTTCACGCCGGCGGCGGAGGCAGTGGCGGATTGGCGCCCACCGTTGCGTCATCCATCAACTGATCCACGGGCGAAGCGTCGGCACGGGCGGGTGGGAGGGCGGCCTGCTGCTGCTGAGGTGCCGCCGTCTGCGGGGGTAACTGGGGAACCCCCGGGGCGGCTGTAGCGGCCTGAGGGGCGAGTGTCGTACCGCAGTTGGGGCAGAACGCGGTTCCCGGCTCTACCTGGTTCCCGCATCCCTTGCACATGTTGGTCCCGGCGGGTATCACGCCGGCCGATCCCGTGGCGAGGTTGTTGCCGCACTGTGGGCAGAAACCGGTCCCCGAGGGAACCACGGTCCCGCACTGTCTGCAGGTGACCATGTTAGCCGTCTTCACCTGGGGGCCCACGGGACCCGGGGGTTCGGGCTCGTCATCCTCATCGTCCTCCTCGTCATCTTCGTCATCGTCATCATCGTCGTCGTAATCGTCGTCCCCTCCCTTCTTTCGAAGGAGGAAAGCCAACAGGAAGATGATTATGATTATCACCACGACGCCGATGGCGATGTATACCCACGTGTCGATGCCCCCATCCTCGTTACTGCCGATTGTGGGGTCGGTCTCCGTCGGAAAATCCTTCTCATCGGTCGGGTCTTTGTTTGCCTTGTACTCCTGCAGGTTGTTGTAACTGTCGTTATCGAAATCACCTGTCGCGGTCTGGTTCAGGTCACCGAAATGTTCTATTTCCCATTTATCAGGGAGTCCGTCCTTGTCGGTATCCACCAACTCGTCATCATCATCATCATTATCATCATCATCAGAACCATCCACCACGAGGAACCTCGATATCAGGTTCATGCCAATGGTGACGTTCACGGTTTCTATGACGGTCTTGAATCCCGGGGCCTTGATGATTATCTCCACCTCGGTCCCGTTGAGGAACTTTTTGGAGTAGATGCCGCTTGCATTGAAATCGAGTTCCTCCGAGTTGAGAAATACCTGTACCCCTTCCTTGGGGCTGACCTTCAGTCTCAGCGTCGCCATGTTCGGATCGTCGGGCTCTTCACCTTTCTTTTCGAGGGTGAAATCCTTCCGATTGTTGCCAGTGGTTATGGTTATCGTGTCCTTCAGGGTCACATATCCGTAAAGAGAGGCGGATATGTTGTAGGTTCCCGTGGGAATGTTGAATATCTCGTACTTGCCGGCGGTATCGTTCTGCGAGGTGGCCGACATCGCCTTGGCAAGGCCCCCGCCGCTGATCACCACGGAGGCTCCCACCAGGTACTCATCGTCTCCGGTCTTCACGTATCCGTTGAGGGTGCCGTATTCCACGGAGCTACCCTCCTTCGGGAGGAACAGGTCCTCCATCTCCACCTCGAAATTGGTGGCCATCAGGAGGAAGGATTTTGGTCCCGAGCTCAGGTAGCCGGGTTTCGTGGCCTCTATCTTGTAATTGCTGTAGATGAGTATCTTCTCGTACCTGCCATTGGCATCGGTCTCGACCTGATGGGTGTTGGTATCGTTGTTCTTGTCGGTGATGGTCACCGTTGCGGTCTCTATGGGATTGTCGGTCCCCTGCTCCTTGACGTATCCCCAGATGAGCCCCTCGTTCCCGGTGAGGTTCGATACGCTGAACTCCACGGGGTCCGTATCGATGGATACGAGCCCGTCCGTGCCCCGGAGAACGTAGCTGTGCTGGCCGCCCGTCGCCGTCCAGACGTATTCGAAATCCTCTCCGGCCGAATAGTTCAGGTCCTGGTCCTGGACCCAGGTCATCTCCTCGGGGTTCCCTCCGTCCAGGATGAAGAAACATTTCACCGCGGGGGTCCACTTGGTGTCAGTGAATTCAAGAGTGAATGTCACGTTCTCCCCGGACTTCAGGTAGTCCAGGGAATCCGAGGTCACGTCCTCCAGGACGGGGGGGTCGTTGTCGGCGGCTCCGACCTCGATATTGCTCGAATCCTCAACCGCCGTCCCCACAACGGTCACGGTGGCGGTGTACGTACCCTGGTCCATGAGGGTGATACCGCCGAAGATAGCGTCATTGAAGGATTGTCTCGTACCTCCTCCCCCTCCCATGTTGGGATCGATCAATAGCTCCGTGGTATCGTTGTGCTTGACATTGGAGCTGCTATCCTTGATTTCCAATGTAACCTGTTTTTCCGACTCGCAGTTGGAGCCAGTGGTATTGAAGGATACGATTATGGAAAACTCCTGCCCCTCCACGACGTTGGCCGGAGCGTCGAACTCCTGGATCGCTATTCGCGTCTTGTTCTCGATGACCACCTGACCGTTCGTGGTATCCGTGTCATCCGTTCGCAGGTCGGTGGCAATGACCTCGATATCGAAGGTCCCTTCCTTCGATGGAAGCCAGGCGAACATCCACTGCATTCCCATGGTGGAGAGCGCTGTGGTCTGCCCCGGTGGAGGGCATTGTCCGGCGGCCAGGGTCAGATCGGATATGAGATTCTCCGCAACGCCGCCCGAATCGATGGATATGTTCAGCTCTATTCCCTCCTCCCCCATGAACCCTGTGTTGCCATCGTTGGTCAGGTCCACAGAGACCCTCTGCATGGTCTTCCCGTATTCGCCGGTAAGGGCCTGGGGGGAATTCGCCAGGCTTATGTTATCCACGGTAATGCTGGTCACGTTCTGGAAGTGGAACGTGTGCGGGCCGTCGGACACCTCATTTACCTCGAAGGACTTGATCTTGACGGTTATATCGTAATTGCCCTCGAGCATGAAGAGGAAACCTATCTCGATATGGTTCCGATCACCTGCGGGAACGTTGGCGTACTCGGACGCCTTTTCCTGGTCCGGTCCGGAGGGCGGCGATACGATGGTCGTTATGTTAACGTTGTTCTGCTCCTCGTCCAGGGTGTAATTGACCTTGACGCCTCCCTCCCCCATTCCATAATGTCCCTGGGCTTCCATGAGGTGCCATATCTCGACGCTATTTATTGTTATACTGGCGCGGGTCTCTCCCCGTTCTCCGGAAGCGGGCGATACCATCAGCATGCTTCCAAGAAGTAAGAAGATCGTCATAGCCGTTATTGCCTTGCTTATACGAATCATACAATCACTCTTCCTATTTGCCGTTCATCGATAGAATTGAGGAATGATACAACGAAGAATCAATGATGTTCTTCATATATAAATAGTACTAAAATAATGTAAAAATGCGTCAAGCCCTCATGACTGGACGGCATCGGAGTGCCCCGGAGAGGTGAGCGCAGGGATCATTATCGCGGGACGGCGGGTGAATGCGGGATGCTAAAGCCCTCGTTTGAAAACCTTATGATCCGACACAAGAAATTACTTTAAATCAAAGATATAAAAATATTTAAATAAGTAGTATGAATTACATCCAATAATACAATTATTCCAAGTTGGAACCCATTACATTGTTGATCTGAACAGGCTGGAGGAATACAAGATGGACAAGTACGAATGCATAGTATGCGGATATATATACGATCCTGCCGAGGGCGATGCCGACACCGGGATAGAGCCGGGGACATCCTTTTCCGATCTGCCGGAGGACTGGTTATGTCCCCTCTGCGGTGCCGGAAAGGACCAGTTTCAGAAGGTGTGATAGAGTGGGAGCGAGAGAGATCAAGCCCGGCATATACTGGGTCGGGGCCATTGATTGGGACATCAGGAATTTCCACGGGTATCTCACCCAGCGGGGCACCACCTACAATGCCTACCTCATCGTGGACGAGAAGATCGTCCTTGTGGACACCGTCAAGCATTATCTCTTCGAGGAGATGCTGGCGCGCATTAGCAGTGTGGTCGATCCGTCGAAGATAGATGTCATTGTGTCCAATCACGTGGAGATGGACCATTCGGGTTCCCTGGGAAAGATGTTGGAGATCACCGGGCCCATAAAGGTGATCACATCGGTCCAGGGCGAGAGGGGCCTGCGAAAGCACTTCAAGGAAGACTGGGATTTTCAGGTTGTCAGGTCCGGGGATTCCATAGAACTCGGCAAGAGAACCCTGAGCTTCTTTCATACCCCCATGGTGCACTGGCCCGATTCCATGGTCAGTTACGTCCCCCAGGAGAGATTGCTCCTGCCCAACGACGCCTTCGGACAGCACATCGCCTCCGCCGAGAGGTTCGACGGAGAGCTGGAATGGGGAATATTGAAGGAGGAGGCTGCGAAATACTACGCCAACATAGTCCTTCCCTACGGTTCCCAGGTACAGAAGGCTCTTGCCGCCCTGTCCGGATTGGACATCGACATGATCGCTCCGAGCCACGGCATCATCTGGAGGGACCGGATCCCCGAGATATTGGCCGAATACGGCAAATGGTCCGCCAACGCCACCGAGGATAAGGCCCTCATCGTATACGATTCCATGTGGGGCTCGACGGAGAAGATCGCCCATTCGCTCCGCGAGGGAATGGAGGAGACCGGGATCCCGGTCACCGTGAGAAATCTCAAGACCACTCATATATCGGATGTTATGACCGACCTTCTGACGTCGAAGTTCATTCTCATCGGTTCGCCAACGCTCAACAACGGCTACCTCCCGTCAATGGGCGCGTTTCTAACCTATATCAAGGGATTGAGGCCCACCGGCAGGATCGGGCTCGCCTTCGGTTCATACGGATGGGGTGGCCAGGCTGTCGGCGAGATCGAGAACGTTATGAGGGCTATGAAATGGGATATTCCCCTTGAAAAGATCAATATCAGATATATTCCCGACGACCACGAGCTTTCAGAGGTGAAAGATGTCGGGAAGGGCATGGTGGACTTTCTCTAAGTGATAGAAAGAAGTAAGAAAACGGAGGGAAAAAATGAACGAGTTGTTCCAGAGTGCAGATTGGAAAAAGGAAAAGCATGTTCCGGTGATCGAGATACGGGAACGGGCGAATGGAGAAGGGCCCGTATCCATCGGGGTTACGGTTGGAAAGGAGATACCCCATCCGAACACGACAGAGCATCACATCGATTGGATAGAGGTATATTTCCTGCCCGATGGCGATAAATTCCCGTACTTCCTGGGGAAAGCGGATATAGGAGCGCACGGTGCGTCCGCCCGGGGACCAAACACCAGCACGGTATACACCGATCCGGTCATGGAATGCGTGTTCAGGACCGAAAAGTCGGGAACCGTTATTGCGAACTCATACTGCAATATCCACGGTCTCTGGACCGCTTCGGAGAGATTGACCCTGTAGACGTGAAGGATTATCAGGAGGCTATGGTCATGCTCGAAAAGAGAATGGAAGAAGCGCTGAACGGACAGGTCAATGCGGAGCTGTTCGCCTCGTACCTGTACTACTCCGCCTCGGCATATTTCGAGTCGATGAAATTCCCCGGATTCGCACACTGGATGAGGGCCCAGGCGATGGAAGAGGTGGGTCATGCACAGAGAATATACGATCATATCGTGAAGAGCGGCGGACGCGTTACCTTAAGGCAGGTGGATGGCCCTCCAACAGAATGGCCTTCACCTCTGGCGGTGATAGAGGCGGCCTACGGTCACGAGGTGAAGGTGACGGGAATGATCCATGGCCTCGTGGAGCTGGCCACCGAGATCGGGGACACGAAAACCCATGGTTTCCTGCAGTGGTTCGTGGAAGAGCAGGAGGAAGAGGAGGAACAGACCGACGAGCTCGTGAACAGGATAAAGGCGATGGGTGACTCCCGCGACGATCTTCTTGTTCTGGACGGCGAAGTGGGTGCCAGGGAGATAAAGGCGTTCTGGAAATGAGCGGTGGCGGCAGGGAGCGAAATATTTACAATGTAATTTTTCAATGAATTGTACATTTGGGAAAAGGGATAGATGGAAGAGCGAATAAGGAATAGTACAGAATGCTTTCTACAAAATATTATTATACCTATACAGAAGAATTACCGGGAAGTGATTTTATGAAGAGTTTGAAGGGAACACAGACCGAAAAGAACCTGCTGACAGCCTTTACGGGCGAATCGCAGGCGAGGAACAGGTACACGTACTTTGCGGGTCAGGCCAAGAAGGATGGATTCGTGCAGATCGCCATGATCTTCGAGGAGACTGCCAACCAGGAAAAGGAGCACGCCAAGAGGCTGTTCAAGTTCCTGGAGGGGGGCGAGGTGGAGATAAGCGCCGCCTTCCCTGCCGGCGTCATCGGCAGCACGGCGGAGAACCTTGAGAAGGCTGCCGGAGGCGAGAACCACGAGTGGACCGAGATGTATCCCGGCTTTGCCAATATAGCATGGGACGAGGGATTCGACGTGATCGCCGCCACCTTCGAGGCCATAGCCGTGGCCGAGAAGCAGCACGAGAAGAGGTATCTGGACCTTCTCGAGAACATCAAGAAAGGAACCGTCTTCAAGAAGGACGACCCGGTGGTATGGCGCTGCATAAACTGCGGTTACCTCTTCGAGGGCACAGATGCCCCTGCCAGATGTCCCGCCTGCGATCATCCTCAGAAGTACTTCGAGCTGCTGGCGGAGAACTGGTAGAATCCATTCGTGATCGCTATTCGGAGGATGTAAATATGGAAGAGTTCAGATCGAGCAAGGATGTGCTGGATTTCGCAATCGAAAGGGAACAGGAAGCCCATGATTTCTACATGGGGATCGCGGAAAAGATGGAACGGGAGTCCATGGTAAAGGTGTTCCGCGACTTCGCCAGGGAGGAGATGGGGCACAAGAACAGGTTGGAGGGCGTGAAGGCGGGAAACCTTCTAATGCCTGTGAAGACCAAGGTGATGGACCTGAAGATAGGCGACTATCTGGTGGAGGTGGAGCCCTCGGGGGAAATGGATTACCAGGAGGCTCTGATCGTGGCAATGAAGAAGGAAAAGGCGGCATTCAGGCTCTATAACGACCTTGCTGACAAGGCCGGTGAAGGATCGCTTCGCGAACTGTTTATGGACCTTGCCCAGCAGGAAGCGAAACACAAGCTCCGTTTCGAGATCGAATACGATGAGAATTTCCTCTCGGAGAACTGAGGCCGCCGGAAAAACATATGGGGTCATACAACCGAACTCGCGGGGTGTCACCCCGCATTCCTTTTTTGTACGTGTTATCAGGTCCGCAGCATTACCAATATGCATTCTCTATTCATTTTGATCACACCAGTGACCATGTATTCAAGGATTGTTGTGACCTATTGTTCATCGTTGATCGGAACTCGGGAAGAAACATTAATCTATCAATGCTCCATTAATGTAAATAACGGCGTTATATTCTATCGGAGTCGGAAGGTATGAAACTGAATCCGCGAGCTTTTTCAGCCACCCTTCTCTTCATGCTGATGCTCACGACCGTATCATTACGAGCTCCGGCCGTCGGGGATGATATTCTATATGGAATGGACTCTCAAGCAGTGGAAAACTCCCTGAATGCACCCGCACCTCCCAACTACCGCCACAGGCCCCTGGTCGAGTTCTTCACCGGATTGAGCTGTCCATCCTGCATGAACGGTCCCCATCCGGAAATGGAGGCGATATGGGAGGAGAACCGCGACGATCCCGAGCAGCCCTTTGCCTACGTTGTGTTCCACGAGCTGAACGGCGGAGGGGTCGACGATCTGGCGACCGAGGAGACCCGGGAGAGGATGCGGCACTATCAGCCGGGCGTATCGGGAACCCCCGCCGCCGAGTTCGACGGAGGCTACATACAGCTCGGAGGTCTCACGGGCGGCTCCCTTTCGGGTCCGGCCGCCGAGGGGGCCATCGAGGATTGCACCACGAGGTACCAGAGAAGCATCAATCCCGTCCACCCACTACAATCCCTTCGCAACGACTTCAAGTACGTGGAGCTCTTCATAGATCAGGTGTTCACGGGAACGGGATTCGCGGTCAGTGTCGAGGCCCGTTACCTCGGCAGCAATGCCGTCCTGCCCATCGATTCCCTGCGGGCCTCCCTCTGCGTGTTCATGGTGGAAGACGGCGTAGAGGCCTACAGCACGGTGGAAGATTCCTTCGTGGTCAATGGTAACGTCTTCCGCGGTTATGCTGTAAAGAACAGGGAATTCACACTGTCCCGGGACGAGAGCTTTCGTATGGCGGCCGAATGGGAAATACCAGATTCCAAGGTTCCCGTAAGGCCCGGGAACATCAGTGCCGTTGCCGCATTATTCGACCTGGACGACACCGCATCGGAGGACGGGAACAGGGGAAACAGCGCACAGGTGCCCAGATGTATACAGTCAGCAACGCCCGTATCCACCGCCTTCGACCGGGAGAACGATCTGCCCGTGATAGGCGAGATAGGTTTTTCCTCCTCCGGGGCCGACATCTCTGTGGAGGCCCGCATAGAGGATTCCGACGGTATTTCCAAGGCCTTCGTACTCTACAATTACCATGGCTCCAACGCAACGTCCTGGGAGTTCCGGGAGATGAACCTCTCCGGAGAGGAGATATGCGACGACAGCGGGGTCTGTTACGCATACGGGGATGGAACCGCCAGCACGACCATATCCCCCAGCGGCGGGGATACGCTTTACCTCATGATACTGGCCTACGACGGCAGCGGGGCCGAGCACGGCAGCCTCGGTGCGGAGGCCAGGTCCGGAATATTCTCGTTCACCCCCGTGGTATCGGACAAGGACGATGAAGATCGAAGCAGCCTGGACATTGGGACGATGGGATGGATCCTGGGCGGTGCACTCCTTGTGGTACTCGTATCGGTATTGATGGTCAGGGCCAGGAAAGGTACTGCCAGGGAAGGAGCGGAAGGGTCATCAATGATGCATAGGCTGAGGGCCAACAGGAAGGTATTCTATTCCATTGTCGCCACGGCGGTCCTCGTAGTCGTGATCCTTGGTATATATCTCATTTCGCTGAGAGGTGGTGACGATGCCCCGGATTTTACGGTTACGGATATCAACGGGAACGAGTTCACCCTCTCGGATCAACGTGGCAAGGTGGTCCTGATAGATTTTATGGCCACCTGGTGCCCTCCATGCAATGACGTGATGCCGGAATTGGTGGAGGTTTACGGGGAGCACGGCACGGATATCGTCATGATATCCGTCGACGTCGACCGGACCGAGAGCAACAGTGATCTTCGGAGCTTCCGGAACGGTCACGGAGCCCAATGGACATTCGCCAGGGATACGGACGACCTGCAGTTGAAGTACAACGTCGAATCGATACCGAAGCTCGTGATAATCGACGCCCAGGGTGACGTCGTCTATACCCATGTCGGATCCGAGTCGGCAGGGAAGATATCGAAGGAGATCGAAAGGGCCCGGGAGGGCAATGCCGCCGGCGTTTCCCTGGGGACGGCATCGCTGGGCCTTCTGGGATTCGCCGTGGTGGTGGGGGTCGGGTCGTTCTTCTCCCCCTGTTCCTTTCCCCTGCTGCCCGGATACATGTCCTACTACCTCGGCATGGAGCGCTCCAGGAGCATGAGAAGGGCTCTCCTTGGTGGAGCTGCAGCGGCAGGGGGTCTTCTCACCGTGTATCTAATCATCGGGATACTGGTCGGTGCCGGAGGAAGCGCCATAACTCCGTATATAGGTCTCCTGGAACCCATCGTGGGAGGTATAATACTCTTACTGGGAATGGTCATGCTGTTCGATGTCACAATACCCTTATCCAGGTTTACCGGGCCGATACGGACATTGTTCAGCAGGGAAAAGGGGCCCTCCCATGATGCACCCTCGAGGGGCAGCTACTCGAAGCTCTTCTGGTACGGTGCCGGATATGCGGGTGCCGCAGCGGGCTGCACGGCCCCGCTGATCCTTGCTATAACTCTAACAGCCCTTGCGTCGGGAGGATTTTTCTCCGCTTTCATGGTCTTCATGATATCTGCAGGCGTAATGGCTATATTGATGGTCTTCGTTACCCTCCTTATTGCCCTGTCCGCCGGGACGATACTCGACAGGTTGAAGGTTTCCACGGCATGGATAAAACGCGTGAGCGGTATAGTGCTCGTGGTGGTGGGCGTGTACCTGATCGTCTACTACCTCAATGCATTCGTCTGAGCCCATGGAACATGCCTTCACGCGTGAAGACGGGAACAGAGTAACCGTCTTCGTAAGTAAATACGTGCCAGAATGGAACGGATTTACACATGAGTACGGGATCAGATTATCACAGGGCAGCACGGGGGAAGTAAATGAACAGAATATACCTGGACCATTCCGCCACCACGCGACCGGACCCACTGGTCATAGAGGCCATGTTACCCATCTACCGCGAGTATTTCGGGAACCCTTCATCGCTCCATTCCTTTGGCAGGGATGCCAGGAAGGCCCTCAATGAGGCCCGGGAGAAGGTGGCCGGGCCGATCGGTGCCAAAGCTTCCGAGATCATATTCACATCGGGCGGTACGGAGAGCGATAACCTGGCCATCATGGGAGCGGCCATGAAGAACAGGAGATCATTGAAGGAACACCCGGACGGCCCCCACATCATAACTACGCCCACGGAGCATCCGGCCATCGGGAATACGTGTAAACACCTCGAGTCCTTGGGGTTCAAGGTAAAATATCTCCCCGTGGACCGATACGGAATGATAGACCCGGGGGACCTGGCCGGGTCCATAACCGAGGCCACGTTCCTGGTCACCGTGATCTATGCCAACAACGAGATAGGGACCATACAGCCCATGGAGGAATTGGGGAGGATAACCAGGGAACGAGGCATTCTACTTCATACCGATGCAGTGCAGGCCTACGGCAAGATCCCCATAGATGTCAAAAGGGATAACATCGACATGCTCTCGCTTTCCAGCCACAAGATATACGGCCCCAAGGGAGTCGGTGCCCTCTACGTGAGAAAGGGGGTGCGGCTCGACCCGATAGTCCACGGCGGCGGCCACGAGAGGGGTCTGCGGCCCAGTACGGAGAACGTGCCCGGTATAGTGGGCCTGGCCAAGGCGGCGGAGCTGGCGGATGAGAGGATGGAAAGCGATACGCTCAAGTTGATCCGTCTGCGGGACCGGCTGATAGAGGGCGTGCTCGGGAGGATAGAACAATCCGCCCTGAACGGACATCCCGAACGGCGGCTTCCCAACAATGCTCATTTCAGATTCACCGCCATCGAAGGAGAGGCGCTTCTCCTTTCGCTGGACAACGAGGGTATCGCCGCCTCCACCGGATCGGCCTGCTCCTCCAAGAGCCTTGAACCTTCGAAGACGCTTCTGGCCACGGGATTGAATCCGGTGGAGGCGCACGGCTCCCTGCGCCTGACCCTGGGTCGGGAGACCACGGACGAGGAGATAGACCGCGTCCTGGTGATCCTGCCGGAGATCGTGGAAAGACTTCGGGCCCTGTCGCCGTTGTGGGGTAAGGATCTGGACCTCGAGAAATGGAAGAATAACATGGAAGGGCACCATCACAGTTAAAAATGATAAGAATCTTTCACCAATCCATCGCGAGAGGAATAAACCATGTACACCGATAAAGTAATGGACCACTTTTCGAATCCCCGTAACATGGGCGAGATAGAGAACCCCGACGGAAAGGGGACCGTGGGAAATCCCATCTGCGGCGACGTCATGTCCATAACCATAAGGGTGCGGGATGGGACCATAGAGGACATCAAGTTCAAGACCTTCGGATGTGCTGCGGCCATCGCCACGAGCTCCATGTTGACGGAACTGGCCAAGGGGCAAACCCTGGAGGAGGCCAGGAATATCTCGAACAAGGACGTGGCCGAGGCGTTGGAGGGGCTTCCCCCCATCAAGATGCATTGCTCGAATCTCGCCGCCGAGGGCCTGGAGGCGGCCATCGACGATTATCTGAAGCGAAACGGGGAAGTCGAGGGCGATGCGGAAGAGGAATGAACTCTCCGGTTCCTGTTCCACTTCCGGGCCACAGTCCTTCCGTATCGATCCGGGGCCCCACCCGATGAAGGTGATATCATAGGCAACGAGGCGGTAGTTGAGCGAATAGAGCAGCTGAAAAGGGAACGAAATGCGGTGATACTCTCCCATAACTATCAGAGACCCGAGGTGCAGGACATCGGGGATCACGTGGGGGATTCACTTGACCTGAGCATGCGGGCGTCAAAGACCGATGCGGACGTTATCGTGTTCTGCGGTGTAGATTTCATGGCCGAGAGCGCCAAGATACTCTCACCGGAAAAGACCGTGCTGATCCCCTCCAGGGGAGCATTATGCCCCATGGCCGCCATGATCGATCCGGCGGGCCTTGCGGAACTCAAGGAAAGACATCCCGGGGTTCCATCGGTGGCATACGTCAACACCACCGCGGAGATAAAGGCGGAGGTTGACGTGTGCTGCACCTCCGCCAACGCGGTCAACGTGGTGAGAAGCCTCCCCGGCGACGAGGTGATTTTCGTACCTGACGTGAACCTGGGAAGCTACGTTCAGCGCTTCGTTCCCGAGAAGCGTCTCATATTCTGCGACGGATACTGCCACGTTCATCGAGATACGAAGAAGGAGGACCTGCTCGCCATAAGGGATATGCACCCCGGGGCGGAGATACTGGTCCATCCCGAGTGCACCCCCGAGGTGATCGATATAGCGGATCACGTGTTCTCGACCCAGGGCATGGTCAGATACGTGGCCGGTTCCGCCTGTGGGGAATTTATCATAGGGACCGAAAAGGAAATGTGCTACAGGCTGAAAAAGGAGAATCCCGGGAAGGTTTTCCATTCCCTGGAATGCGCAGTCTGCAGGGCGATGAAGGAGACCACCCTGAAGGGTGTGCTGCGCTGCCTCGAGAACATGGAGCCGGAGGTCGTACTGTCCCCCGATATAATCAGAAGGGCGAGGAGACCTCTGGAACGCATGCTGGAGATCGGCCGCGGGGGATGACATGCCATTGAATGATACCGTTGTCGACAAGGCGGCGGGCGTTTTGTTCGCATATGTGGTTACGGGCGATGAGAAGGAGGCCAAACGTATCGGAAGGGGGCTGGTGCAGGAAAGACTTGCCGCCTGTGTGAACATTTTTCCCGGTATGCGTTCGGTCTATCGCTGGAAGGGAGCGGTGGAGGAGGACGAAGAGTGCGCCATGCTATTGAAGATATCGCGGAAGAATGCGGAAGAGGTTGTCGAGAGGATACGCGAGCTGCACAGTTACGAACTCCCATGCATCGTGATGCTCCCCCTGGCATACGGACTGGAAGGCTTTCTTGATTTCATAGTGAATGAGACCGGTACCAAGTGATCCGTTCTGGACATGGCTCAGATACATGTGCATCATTTGAAGGGCGGGGACGACCGGAAGGACAGTTCTCTCAAAAGGACGAAACGGTGAGGAAAGTGAAGCTAGTGGTATTGTTGTCCGGGGGGATCGACTCTCCCGTTGCCGCCCGGATGATGCTGGACCGGGGAGTGGAGCTGGTGGGGGTCCATATGGACTGCCGTCCCTTCACCGATACGAGGGAATTGAACAAGGCAAAAAGTCTCCTCATTGCTCTCCGGGAGGCCGTGGACGGAGCATTGCCCCTGTACATCGTACCACACGGGAGTATGCTCGAGGAGTTCAAGAGCAAATGCAACAGCCATCTGCAATGTGTGCTCTGCAAGAGAATGATGCTCAGGGTGGCGGGTATCATAGGAGAGAGGGAGGGAGCGAAGGCCATCGTGACCGGCGAATCGCTCGGACAGGTGGCCTCACAGACCCTGCTCAACATGGCGGTGGAGGCGGAGGCGGTGCATCTGCCGGTACTGCGCCCCCTGGTGGGTCTGGACAAGGAAGAGATCATCCGGAAAGCCAAGGCCGCCGGGACGTACGAGCTCTCCATATCTCCGGGTAAAGGCTGCACGGCGGTGCCCAAGGGTCCCTCCACTGGAGCCAGTCTTTTGAGGGTTCTGAGAGAGGAAGGACGGGTCGATGTGGCTCAAATGGCCGAAGATGCCGTCAATGATTCGGTGCTCATATGAGAACGGTACGTGTATCGAGGTACGAGGAGGGGGCCGTAAGGGAGGATACGGATGTCGTGGCAGAGGAATTTCAAGTCAGTGTCCTCTCGAACGGCAGGGAACTTTTTTCCGAGGTCATGACCCCGGGAGAGGTGAAGGAGTTCGTCTACGGGAGGCTCTTTTGTGTGGGTCTCATTGGAGAGAAGGGGGATGTGACGGATCTCCGGGTGGAGGAATTGCCGGAAGGGATCCGGGTGAATGTAGTATTTGAGGGAAGCATCCCCGGTAACGGCCCCCTTCATTTGGAAAACGATGATACCGAAGGAAAGGCCGTGGCCAGGATCGGAAGTGAAGCCCTTGCCGGTCTGTGGAATGACGTGGAGGCCAGGAGCGACCTTCACAGAAAAACCGGAGCCTTTCATTCAGGACTGATGTTCGATATGAGGGGAGAATGCCTCTTTCACTCGAACGACATCGGGAGACACAATGCTGCGGACAAGGTGATCGGGAAGCTCCTCCTTGCGGGTGGAAGAACGGATGACAAAGTGCTCTACGTCACCAGCAGGATCAATTCGTCCATGGTCCGCAAATGCATAAGAGGGAGGATCCCGGTTCTGGTTGGAAGGGGAGCCGTGACGGACAGGGCGTTGGAGATGGCAAGGAGCGCGGGCCTGGGGCTCATAGGCTTTTATCGGGACGGACGGTTCAACGTCTACAACGGCTCGGAAGCGATCGACCTGACCGGCCCGTGATAGTCCGTTATCAATGTGTTATCCACCCCCATCTTCCCTGACCCTGGATGAATGTGGAGGTTAAATATAAATATCAATTCCTCATTGTATGTACTGTTTATCAATATGGAATTATTCTAAGATGAAAACAATTCTACTTGGCATGGGGATAAGATGAAAGGGTATGTCGAGCTTTTGCGGAAGAAGGGACTCAAGGTCACACCACAGAGATTGGAGATAATGAAGTATCTCGACACGCACAGGGTCCATCCCGATGCAGACAATATCTATACCGACCTGAAGAAGAAGAGCCCGTCCCTTTCGAGGACCACCGTGTACAACAACCTCGAGACATTGAGGGACAACGGCATCGTCCAGGTCCTCACCATCTCCGGTTCGGAACTGAGATACGATTTTATGACGTCGTCGCATCATCATTTTCTCTGCAAGACCTGCGGTGACATAATCGACATCGACGTGAGATGCCCCTTTCTGGACGAGATGATGTCGGGAGAGCATTGTATAGAAGAGGTGCACGGATATTTCAAGGGGACCTGCAAGGCCTGCAAGGATGCCTGATTAGGTAACTACCTCTCGACCAACTCTCTTCAATAGGAGGCTCTCGTTGCCCTCTTCGAGCGCAACTGATTCGCCCGTAGGGTTACGTCCCGAGGGCTCAGGAGCGCCCGAAGGGTGCCTCCGGAACAACGTGGGAGCACGGAAGGTGTTCCGTGCGATCTCGGTAGCGGGGGCGGGGAGTTGGGGTGGTGTACGCGCATACGAGCCCGACATCAGATAAACAAAATAATGTATATAAGGGGCCGAGACGGCCCCATGGGTCGATGTTTCATCGACCTTGCGGCCACGCCCGCCTCTTATCATGCATTTCTTTCATTTGTAAAAGGCCCCGCGTGCGCCTGAACCGCCCCCTTTCCGCCCCCCGGCTATCGGGTCCTTTTACCAAAAGAGAGTCTGTCTACCTCGCATTTCGGGTTAAGGTAGAATCTCCTTCGTTTTCTGACTATTTCCCTATTGTATCTCCTCGGCGATAGTTAAATATCGGTTGTCGAACATCTCACCGTCCGACCCATCCATAGGAATGTTGAGCAAGATGTTCACTCCAAACTGCGCGGCCACGGGGATCGGCAGCGTACCCCATACGGATCAGGACGCCGCCTGGAAGAACATAATCGAGAACTTCCCGGAGCTGCCATTCTGGCCCCAGTTCCCCCTCATCGACCGTCGCGAGGAGATGGACTTTCAGTACACCGAGAGCCTTCCCGGGCTATCTGTCGATACCGGGAAGCTTATTCTGGACACGGACTCTCCCGAGGTCGCGCGGGAGATTGAGGAGTTCTATCGCAATGCCCGGAGCGGAAATCCGGATCATTTCGGGATCAGCGATAGCTATGGCCGGGGCCTGTGGTCCATGGAGGAGAAGCTGTCATCGGTCCCGGGATTGACGGGGGTCAAGGGACAGCTCATCGGGCCGGTGAGCCTTGGTCTCCGAGCGACCGACCAGACATTAAAACCACTTCTGTACAATGACATCCTACGTGACGTGCTCTTGACGGACATAGGGTACAAGGCCCGCTGGATGGAGCTGAAGATGCGCACCGTCTCGGAGAACACCCTGGTCATCCTGGACGAGCCGTACCTTTCCTTCGTCGGTTCGGCCTTCACCAACCTGAAGGAGGAGGACGTGGGTCGATGGTTAGAACGGTGCACCGAGCGCCTCGAAGGGCTCGTGGGAATACACTGCTGCTCCAACACGGACTGGGGCTTCCTGATGGGCCTCTCTCTCGATATAATAAGCTTCGATGCATATCAGTACGGGTTCCGCTTGACCCTCTATGAGGATGAGCTGGCCCGTTACCTGGAAAGGGGAGGCATCATCGCCTGGGGCCTCGTGCCCACATCCGCCGATCTGCTGGGGACATCAACCGCCGACAGCCTGGCGGACATGTTCGAGAGCATCCTTCAGGATCTGGAGGACAGGGGGATAGGGCCGTCCACGGTCCTACCCAATTCCTTGATAACGCCGGCCTGCGGCCTCGGGAGCACGGACGTGTCCACGTGTGAGAGAGCGCATGCCATGACCCGTGAGCTTTCCGCGAAGGTCCGGAGAAGGTACGACCTGTTTCCTTCTGGTAATGCTCGATAATTGCCAGTTCGGCGCTCCCTTCTTTTCAGAAACTCCATATTATAATAATGGCAACATCTATTTAACCAAAAAGATGCTTTAAAAAATCCATATAAGAGCGTGTCCGAGAAATCCCACCTTATTTCACCCATAATGATACTGAAACGATA
>CAYRFL010000027.1:1258-44521 GCA_964423515.1 uncultured archaeon | reverse complement strand
CTGTCGTACTGGGCTATATGGCGTATCTTGCCGCTGCAGTCGGGGCACGCGGGTTCCTTCTTCTCCTCCGCCGCAGGCGCAGGCTCGGGTTCCGATGCGGGCTCGGGTTCCGGCTTTGCCTCCTCCTTGGATCCATCCGGTTTGAAGTCTTTGGGAAGGTATTTCTTGCAAGCGTCGCAGTACCATCTGTCGTACTGTTCAATATGACGTATCGCGGAACTGCAATCCGGGCATGATGGTCCCTCCGCTGCTCCTCCGGCATCGACGTCCTCCTTGTCCGCCAGTTCATTGCACTTATCTATGGACTCCTTGGCCTTCTCATATTCTCCGTTCAATACCAGTAGGCACGTGTATAGTTCCTGAACCTCCGCATCGAGGTCCCCGGACTCGCTCATCTTGTCCACAAATGCGATGGCTTCCTCCAGCCGACCCCGGTCAATGGCCTGTCTTCCAAGTTCTAGAAGGACCTCAATCTCCAGCCGCATATGCTGCTTGTCGTTGACCTCAAGCTTCTTTCTCTTGAGCTCGAGGAAATCCTTCTCCTCTTGGATGATCACTCCGTCCTCGTATGCGATCCTCAAGGCATTCTTGTATTTCTTCAGGTTCTTTTCCATTGTCGCGGTCTCACCCGTATTCGTGTCCATTTTTTCACCTCCGTCCGGGAAATCCAAAGGATCTCCTTGGGGTGTCATCGTGATATTTGGCATTCCCCACCAATAAGGGCCTACACGTATCGTTCAGCTCTCGATTCGCGGGGCCAGCAGATATGTGACCATGCCGTTCTGATCTGCGATGGTGAACTCCACCTTTATGGGGAAAGAATTTCCCACGTGCATCCTTACCAATTCACTCTTCTTTATGGAATTGATCATCTTTGAAAAATAGTCAAGGGCGAACATGCTCTCAATGGGCTCCTCGCATTCCATCTCCTCGAGCTTGTCCTTTGGCAGCTCCAGCTTTGCAGAGCCCGTGTCACCTGAGTTCTGCAAGATAAATCTCTCGGAATCGACACTTATCCCGATGTAATCGGTTATGTCCATGGATACCTTGATCGCCTGCCTGACCTCCTGAGACCTTACCGTGATCGTGGCAGGTAGTTTCAGATCAGGCATCTTTGGCTCGGCCAGGTTGGCCGTGTCTATGAGAACCATCTTCCTCTCAATATGCCCGAAGGTGATCACGATCTCGTTGGACTCCTCGGCCACCCTGAGAGTGATATCCGTCCCCGCCTCCGCAAGGCTGAGTACCTTGCTGAACTTGTTAAGGTTCAGTCCAAGTTCCATGCCCTCCACGTCATAGGTATCGAAGGCCTCCTTGCCGAGGGAAAGGTCCACCATGGCTATATGCGCAGGGTCCACCGTCCGTATGTGTATGGATTCCGGAGTGAAGTTGATCTTCACTTCCTCCACGATCGTGAGGACCACATCAACGAGCTCTCTGAATATTTCGACATTTCCAACGATATGAAGCATATAAATATACCTCCAGAAAACAATGTTCTCGGCCTAGTGCAAAGGGTTAATATGCTTTACCCATAAATAATTTATCATAAGTGAGATATGGACTGAGAGATTTCGATTCCACGGGACGTGTAAAAGCACATTACTACCCGTTCCACTCCAAATTATCATGTGGCAGATTATCGTTCATCTGATCGATATGACCTCATATAACAGGGTCAGATAGACATGTTTACCGTCGACGATCCTTTCTATGTTCTCAACCACGAAATCGCTCCCGGAACATAACTCGGTGAAGGCATGCCTGCTATCGAGCTTCCTCAGTTCCTCCGACGTGATATCCTTCTCGGGTATTGAATCGGGACCCCAGAGGTGAAGGGGTCCGTTGAAGCGAGAGGTCTCTCTATCGCTGTTCTGGGATATGGATATGCTTCCCGTCGTGAAGAACAGATCATAATCCTTCCCATTCACGTGTATGGGAAGCCAGAGACCGCGCGTGCTCATATTCTCCTGATAGGTGACATTGTACCGAATCTCCCCGGGAAATGATAGGGCCTGATTCACGGTCTGGGCGATCTTCACGGAGATGTCATCCAATTCGTTTATTACGAGCTGATCCTCCTTGACGAAGCTCGAGAAGAAGATCAGAGAGAGCACGATAAGAGAGATGGCTGCAATGGACATCACTACCTTGGACATGAACCAATCGATCACGGTGATTACACTTCCAGATACGCTGCGCTAATAAAAAAATCATCCAGTGCGTCGGAATATACCTTGACGAACTGCAATCGGGACCGACCGGAACCGAATTCCAGAGAACCCCTGCCGGTGGAGTTTGATACTGGAACCGACCTTGTTCCGGATTCCATGGGAACCCGGATCTCGGCCCCATCGATGAACTTGTAATACAATCCCAGGGAACGCCAGAACACGGATCCACTCATCTCCAGTCGATCCCCCAGCTTGACATATTCGATGCTCTCGGGAAATTCAACGTCTATGACCAGGGAGGCGTTCTCACCCTGGGAAAAAACCTGAATTATGGTGTTGGTAATACGGTCCATCTCCCCGGATACCCGGTTATATTCGTTTGCCTTTTCGAATCGTTCCATACTTGCAAATATCAGAGGGATGGTGATAACGAGGATGACCGCTATGATGAGGACCTTGAAGGGAAATTCTATTACGCCCTGGCGGTCATTTCCGAAACGACTGGAAATGGATTGGTCATTCCTCTTTGCCGGCAGCAGAACACCTCGCGGAAAAAACCATCCTCTATTTAATTAAATCTTTCTCCGTTAATACATCTCGCCCGTAATTAATCGGCCTCTCCCATTCGACAGAGAACATATCGATGCCGGGTGCTCCGAACGTCCGGGGATCTTCCGGGCGGAACACATCTTTGATTAACAATCCAGCAAGGCCAGCAAACCAGGGGAAATGATCTACACGGGGGTATCCGGTTTAAGGGAGACCGAAAATATATCTATGGCAAGTGAAGATTCATGTAGGGTATTCCCGGTACGGAGTGGAGGATATGTATCTAAAGGAAGTACATATGAAGAATTTCAAGTCCTTCGGCAAGAAGACCATCGACGTCAAGCTTTCCAAGGGTTTAACCGTCATCAGCGGCCCCAACGGCAGCGGAAAATCTAACATAGCCGACGCACTCCTGTTTGTGGTGGGCGGCCAGCGTACAAAGAGATTGAGGGCTGAGAACTATGCAGGTCTGGTCTTCGATGGAGGTAAGAAGGGGAAGGGTGCCAAGACCGCCGAGGTAACGCTCCTCTTCGATAATACGGACCGGAAGATAGACGTGAAAGCGGATACGGTCAAGTTCACAAAGAAGATCAAGATCAAGGACAAGGAGAGAAAGAACGTTACCACCTATTACTATATCAACGACCGGGCCTCAAATCACAGCAATTTCCTGGACATATTCTCGGCGGCAAGACTCTCCCATGACGGATACAACATCGTTCAGCAGGGGACGGTGAACGACATAGCCGAGAGCACACCCACTCAACGCAGAGTTATCCTGGATGATATCGCCGGCATAACCAAGCTGGATGAGGATCTGGAGAGAAGCAGGAAGAGAAAGGAGAAGGTGATCATCCACATCAACGAGCTCGACCTTATTATATCGGAGATAGACCGCCAGCTCGGTCAGCTTAGGAAAGAGCGTAACGGTGCTGTCCGTTACATGAAATACAAGGAGGAACTGGCCCGGACCAAGGCTACCCTTGCTCATGCAAGGAGGCAGGCCCTGGAGAGCGCCATCAAGGAGACCACCGACCGTATAACGGAATACCGGGAGGGAATAGTCAATGCCAGACAGGATATCGCGCGAAGGGAGGGGCTGAGGCGGGAGCTTCGGGGGAAGGTAGCCGAACTGGAGAGGACACTGGAGGAGATGGAGGATGACGAGGGGAAGAAGCTGATAACGGAGATAAGGGAATACAAGCTGGAGCTGGGCAAGGCAAGGGACAGGAAGATCACGGCGGAGGGTAGGATCGAGGAGCTCGTAGGTCAGATCAGAGAGAGGGAAGAGGACGTGGGAAAGGGCGAGAAGGAACTGGGCAGGTTCCGGAGGGATTTGGAGAAGCAGGAGAAGAAGCTCGAGAGGAACTCGAAGCAGTATGAGAATGTCAATTCGGAATTCGAGGAACTCGCCGGGAACATGCAGGATTCCAGCGAGAGGTTCTACAAGCTGCAGAAGACCATTCAGAAAGGCAAGCGTAAGCTGGAAGAGCTTCAGGGGGGTTGTCATTCGCTCTATATGGAGCGGGAAGCGCTGGAGGAGAGAATAAAGAGGTCGGTGAGCAATCTCGGATCGGTGGAGGAATCGGTCAGCAACCTGGAGCTCGAGATAAATGAGACGGAATGGAAGATAAAGGATCGACGCAAGCTGATAAAGGACGGAGAGAAAAGGAAGAAGAAACTGGAGAAGAAGGCAGCGAACATCCGCCGGGAGATGCTGGGATTGAAGGGCGTGGAGAAAGAGCTCGGCGACAAGATCGCACGCCTCAACCAGGATTATCAGAGGTTGAGCGTCAGGCGAAGGATGGCCGAGGAATCGGGGTACGGTCTGGCGGTCAAGAAGATACTGGAGGCCAGCAACAAGGGGAAACTCAAGGGGATCTACGGCACCATCGCCCAGCTTGCCCAGGTCGATGACGATTACGAGATAGCCCTCTCCACTGCCGCCGGCGGGGGCATGCAAGCGGTGGTCACCAAGGACGATTCATGTGCCGCAAAGGCCATTCAGTTCCTGAAGAGCAACAACCTTGGGAGGGCCGCCTTCCTTCCCCTCAACAGGATGAGGGGGGGCGAGCGGGGGGGAAATCGCTGATGGTGGCGGACAATCCCGGTGTTATAGGATTCGCCATGGACCTCGTGAAGTACGATAACAAGTTCCACAATGCGTTCTGGTACGTTTTCCAGGACACACTGATCGTTAAGGACATGGAGGTTGCACGGGAGAATATGGGCGGTGTGCGCCTCGTCACGCTGGACGGGCAGCTGTTCGAGAAGAGCGGTGCAATGGTGGGAGGCTCCAGGCTCAAGCGCCTCATCAAGTTCGGCAAGAAGGAAGATGCCCGCTTCAACGATCTGCGAAAGGAGCTGGAAATGGCGACCGAGAGACAGCAGGACATTGCCGAGAACCTGAGAGAGCTCGCTGACGTCTTCACCACCACGGGAGAGGAGATCACGCAGATCGCGCGGGAGATCGCCCGGGTCGAGGGAGAGATAACGGCCCTAGAGGTCAACCTCAAGGAATATTCGGGAAGGCTAACAGGTGTGATGGAGGACAAGAAGGGGGCCAGCAACATAATAAGCTCATCCGAGGATGAGAGGAAGGAACTGGATGCCAGTATCGCCGATATGGAGAAGAAGCTGGAGGCCAAGAGGAAGGATATCGAGAGAAAGGAGAAGAAGGCGGTGGAATCCGTCCCCGAGCGTCAGAAGCAGCGAATGAAGGAGCTGAAGGGTAAAAGGTCATCGCTCCTGGAATCGATGCGGGACCTTCGTTCCAATATCGACACCCTCAGGACCAGGATAGAGCTCTGGGAGAAGAGCCTCGGGGAGATGGGCGTTACCCAGCAGAATGCGGAAAAGAACATCGAAGGCCAGAAGGAGATCATTGCCAAGGCCATAAAGGACATTGAGCATCTGGCAAAGGAGGTGGAGAAGAGGGAGAGCGTTGAGGCGAAGCTATCCGAGAAGTTGAAGGAATACAGGACGGAGTACCAGGACAGGAAGAAGGATGTGTGGGACAACGACAGGGAACTGGAACGGCTAGTGGACGACATCGAGTCGAAGACCTCATATATCGGGATGCAGGAGAACGCGCTCTCGCTGACGAGACAGGAGCTGGGCGAGGTGATGGTGAACATATCCCAGTACGAAATAGAGGTGGAGGCGCCCTATCCGGCCCAGGAGGAGCTGAAGGTCAATATCAAACGGCTCGAGGAAAGGATGGAGAGGCTGGAACCGGTGAACATGGTGGCGCTGGAGGTTTACGATCGGGAGAAGGAGCGAAAGGATGGGATCGTGGACAAGCACGAGAAGCTCAAGGAGGAGATGAGATCCCTCGCGAGGATGATGAACGACGTCAGGAAGAAGAAGAAGGACAAGTTCATGGAGGTATTCGCGGAGGTGGACGGCAATTTCAGGGAGATGTACCCGCAGATCTGCACGAACGGCGAGGGGTATCTCCATCTCGAGAACAAGGAGGAGCCCTTCGACGGCGGTCTCATAATACGGGCCAGGCCCCCGGGAAAGAAGATGAGGGATATCCGCTACCTGTCGGGAGGGGAGAAATCCCAGGTTGCCATCGCATTCATCCTGGCCCTGCAGAGGTATGATCCGTCGCCATTCTACGTGCTCGACGAGGTTGACCAGAACCTTGACCGGGTGAACTCGGGGATAATCGCCGCCATGATAAAGAAATACTCATCGTCAGCCCAGTTCATAATGATCTCTCTGCACCGGGATATTATGCATTATGCCCATCACCTGTACGGCTGCTACATCAAGGACGGAATATCTAAGATGGTGGCGATACAGAACATTCAGGAGATCCCATTCACCGAGGGGGAGGACGGGAAGATCATTGCCCACGGCCGGGGCGGCGATGATAAGGGTACGAATCCCGATAAAGATACCGAAGTTGATACCGCTTCCACCGAGGATGCGGATAACGATACAGATACGGAAGGCACATCCGAGGCCCTCGTGAAGGTTGAAGAGGATGCATTGGCCCGGAGATAGAGGTCACGAGCCACATGTGGAACGATACCTTATATAGTCGCGAAAACAATTCCGTATCATGGTTCTGAGGGAATGGCTCCTCGCTCGCAGGGGAGCCCTGGTCTTCCTGTCCATATGCTTTTTATTGCCCACCATTATCATTATTATTGTCCAATACGATCATCCTGTGATGGAGGTCGGCATAGTCCTCGTGGATGATTGCCCCATGAGGTACGCGCAGGACGTGAAGGACGGCTTCGACAATCACAGCGAGTATTTCAAGGCAGTTATAATCGAGGACTTCCGTTTAAACTCGTCGGGAATAAGGGTGCGGGACGGCTTTCTGCTCACGGGCGATTTCTTCAACGAGAGCCTGAAGAACAGGCTATCCGACAAATACGGCATTGACGTCGTTCTGTACGTTTGCGATAAGAGAATTTTCAACTGGGACGAACCGAAAGGGGGCGCATGGTGGGGACAGGCGGACCTTGAAACGGGATCGGCGGTCATGACTGTGGCTTGCTTCAGGAACGATACGAACTACGAGCTGAGACGCAGATGGTCCACAGGCGTTCACGAGATCGGCCACCTGGTGGGATTCCTCCATCCGCCGAACCCGCAGACCCAGGACGACCTCATGCTGTATGCGGACCCTTATGGCTCACAGAAGTTCAATCCCTACTACGAGTTCACGCTTCCCTTTCATCTAACCGTATACGAGCTGGGGCACGGATACCGTGTAGGCTCCGATCGTGGAGGCAGCGGCCAGAACATGCTTGTCATCAAGCTGCTTGCGGACCTGTTCTTCCTACCCTATGTGTTCGGCGTCGGTTATCTGCTGTTGAAGGCCTTCAATATCGTCGACAGGCGCAGGAAGATACACCGGGGGGCCGTGGCTGTCATCGGCATATTCGGCTTTACGATATACACCACCACGGTATACTGTTTCGAGGCGATGGTCATGGTCGTTCTCTACATGGCCATAATGGCACTGTTCTATCACGCGGGGGCGCTGGTCCTCCGGGGTGTAAGAAAGAAAAAGAACGACAAGAAAAAATTGCCACGGAAACACAACAAGTAGCCCACATGTCTGCCCAAACCTTTTATTCCATGAAACAGAAGTACTACATTGACAATATGGAAGCATCCTGATCGAACATCCGGGAGTATGAAATCTATCTATTTCTCTGTCTCCGTACGAGGTAGATGATCATCACTACGGTAAATGCAGGGATTATCAGATTGGTGAATTCGGGGACGCCTCCATATTCCGAATTTTCTGATTTTCCATCACCTCCTCCGGTATCGTCAGGATCGTACCTGTGATAACCCCCGCCGTCCGAATCGCCCGATCCTCCGCCGCTGGGATCGTAGGTGTAATCATCATCGGCATCCGGGGGCGGGGTACCGTCGTCATCGCTATCGTCATCGTCGTCGTCCCCGGCCTCCTCCTTCTCTTCCTCGTAGTCCTCCTCGGCAACCAGTATCATGGTGGTGTAATCGGTCACTATCTGGAACTCCAGGGCCGTGTGCAGCAGCTCCTCCTCGTAGGTGTCGGGGTCGTCCTCTATGAGCATCTTCTCCTCGCACCATCGGATGTGCATGAAAGCCCACAACCTCGGGATGAATGGATTTACACCGCTGTTGGGTGTGAACTCCCCCGAGAAGGTCTCGGTGTCGTTCACCGTAACGCCTGTCCCCGAAAACTCCAGTGTCCTGGCCGGATCCGTTACCTTTCCGACCACGCAGTGCTCCTGGCCCTGGAAGAGATAGGGGGCATGGCGCTGATATACACTCTCAGCGTTATCGTAGGCAAGGTTCAACCGGTAGATGAGCGGAGTGGATATGGTATCGTAGAAATGTGATATCTGCTCGGATATGTCCCCGTGTTCCTCGATCTTGTAGGCGCGGGCATAGTTCAGGAACGAAAGTTTCTCGAGAAATGCGAAATCCACGTCGTTCCCGATGCCCAGGGAGAATATCGATATCTTGTTCACGTTCTTCTCATTGGCCTTGATACAGATGGAATTCGGAGCGGTGATGTTCCCGGAGGTAGGATTGCCGTCGGTAAGGAATACTATCACCTTCATGCAGCCTGATTTGGAATCGAATACATCCAAACCCTCTATCAGCGAATCGATGATGTTCGTACCGCCGGTTGCTTCCAGATCTCCGATGAACTTCTTTGCCTGTTTGACGGTTGTTGCATTTGGTTGTTGCAGTTCTGTTTTCCACAGCTCCACATCGCTGCTGAAGGAGATGATGTTGAACCGGTCCTTTACCGGATCCATCTGATCGATTATGACGTCGAAAGCAGCCTTGGTATCCTTTATCTTGTCACCAGCCATGGAACCGGAATGGTCCACGACGAACACTATGTCCTTGTCCAGACCCTTGCTGCCGAGCTGTCCGGTCCCGGGAGCGAAGGTGTGAAGGAAGTAGGTGAGCTCTCCTTCGTCGTGGAAAAGCATCGATCCACTGGTGTCGGTGTCCTCGTTCTCGAATATAATCTTTACGTCCCCATCGAGGTCGGAGGGGGATATCTGCATGGTTGAGGAAAAACCCGTTGCCCCATGATACTCGATTTCCCCATCGTCGGGCCCCACGACACTGGCTTTCGTCAACATCGACTGCGTATTAACCTTCACCGACAGGTGGACGTTCTGATCGGTCTCGGCGGGAAACAGGTCTTTCGGGGACAAACGGAGCTCGAATCCTCCCAGTTCTCTCACCAGGAACTCAGCGTACCGGTACGAGATGTCCATGCTCTTTCCCTTCTCGAGATTTATGCTCATCAGAAAGTCGGTGGTGCTCAGCTTCTCGAGCTTAATGGCGCTCTTTCCTTCCTCCACCGCCTCCTCGTATTCATGTTCCGCCTCCTCGGATTCCTTCACTATACCGTAAAACATCTGTTCTCCATAGACGATGGTCAGGTTCGTGAAGAATGCGTCGCTCGGTATGGTTATGCGGAGCTCGGTCTCTGCATCGAAAGAGCCGGTGTTCTCCATTTCAAAATCCACCTTCACGGTGGAATAGGAATTGCTGATCGATACGTCTATCTGCGCATCATGAACCTCTATCCATGAACGACCCGCTGTCCCGGAAGAAGAGAACGGGAACAGGGAGAGTATCATAAAGCCGATTATCATAAGTGTAAAATATCTGCTTTCGCCTATCATGTATACCACCGAACATCTCTACCATACTCAATAAGTTATGAGCTGAAATAGCACAGGGGTTGCTCATAGATTCGAGTAATACTACCATTACATTCAGTCAGCAACATATTTATTTTTTTTGTGGCCATGAATACAATGTATAATTTGTGTATCCAAATCAAATTCATATGATACCGTTCCTACAGAGCGTAAGGAGAAAGTTATTTGATTTTGGATGCAACCCATTTCTGGGTTTTATACGAGTTTTCCCTCTCGATTCGGTTCCAGCCCCGGGGATAGGATCGATCGGTCCTTTCAGGAGCCCGACCGCGAATTATCTCGTGGAGTCTTATTATAACCCCTCTTTTTGAAATAGTACAGCACGGGTATCCAGAAGAGGAGATTCCACCCGACGAAAAGCACTGTCCCGAGATACGCGTGAACCCACTGCATCGTCCCCATTCCGTACTTCATGGCCACGAGTATCAATATCGTCAGCCGGAATATGTTCGCGATGTAACCGATGAGAAGACCCAGAAGGGCCAGGGCGGCCCATTTTTTGAAGGGAAAACGGGATGCCACCATGTAGGCCACCATCACCCCCAGGAATGTGAACATGGAGAAGTAACCGGAACAGGGGGGGCCGATGTAGAGGTTCGTGGGACCCTCCGGCGATGAGAAGTACAGGAACTGTCCGCTCCTCGTCGTCTCGAGGCCCAGAACGGATAACCAGGCGTGAAAGGGAAGTACGGTAAAGTGGGCATTGACGTATTCCCGGAAGCCGCCATGGGGAAAGAGATACCGGGATATCTTGTGAGCCACAACGACGAAAACGCTGAAAAAGGCCAGAAAGAGCATGATGAAGCGGGATTCCCATGCAAAGCGCCGTGAGATGAAGGGATACGCAAGGGCGAAGAGACCGAAAAAGATCAGAACGGAATCGTACGCGTTGTACGGTTTCTCACCCGAGGGGGCCCAGAGCATTAGCAGCAGGGCGAAAAGAGAGAGTGCGAGCCCCGCAAGGCTTATCGCCCTCTCACGCTTATCCAATCCGGCCCATGCACGGTAGAAATCGGCGGGTTTACGGTCAGCCGTCCGATGGACCCCCTTTTCTGATCGCCCCAAGCGGGAGAGATACCGGTCCAGCTTCTTCCATCGTACCGATAGCGCAATTAGCAGGGCTGTCAGCACGAGGAAGGAGCCATATAGCCATCTCGCGTATGTGTGGGAATCCACGACCACCTGGCGGACACCCTCGGCTCCCAGCAGCAGAGAGATTATCAGCCGGTACTTCATTTTTTCATTCGTCTCCTGATAATTATGACCAGTGTCAGAAGAACGACGGCGGGGATGATGAAGGACGGGTACTCCGGAATATCCCATTTGCTTCTGCCTCCATCATTATCGTCGTCATCGTACCTGTTATAACCCCCACCACCCGAATCGCCCGATCCGCCGCTGCTGGAATCGTAGGTAGAATCGTCATCGCCACCGGCATCCGGGGGCGGGGTCCAGTCGTCATCGTCGTCATCGTTCTCTTCCTCCTCCTTTTCTTCCTCGTAGTCCTCCTCGGCAACCAGTATCATAGTGGTGTAATCGGTCACTATCTGGAACTCCAGGGCCGTGTGCAGCAGCTCCTCCTCGTAGGTGTCGGGGTCGTCCTCTATGAGCATCTTCTCCTCGCACCATCGGATGTGCATGAAAGCCCACAACCTCGGGATGAATGGATTTGCACCGCTGGTGGGTGTGAACTCCCCCGAGAAGGTCTCGGTGTCGCTCACCGTAACGCCCGTTCCCGAAAACTCCAGTGTCCTGGCCGGAGCCGTTACCTTCCCGACCACGCAGTGCTCCTGTCCCTGGAAGAGATAGGGGGCATGGCGCTGATATATACTCTCAGCGTTATCGTAGGCAAGGTTCAATCGGTAGATGAGCGGAGTGGATATGGTTTCGTAAAAATGTGATATCTGCTCGGATATGTCTCCCAGTTCCTCTATCTTGTAGGCCCGGGCATAGTTCAGGAAAGAAAGTTTCTCGAGAAATGCGAAATCCACATCGTTCCCGATCCCAAGGGAGAATACGGATATCTTGTCGGTGTTCTTCTCGTTCACCTTTGAACAGATGGAGTTCGGAGCGGTTATGCTCCCGGAGGTGGGATTGCCGTCGGTGAGCAATACAATCACCTTCATGCGGCTTGCGTTGTCATCGAATACATCCAATCCCTCGGTCAGGGAGTCGATTATGTTGGTGCCGCCGGTTGCATCCAGATCTCCGATGAACTTCTTGGCCTGGTTAACGGTGGTTGCATTTGGTTGTTGCAGTTCTGTTTTCCACAGCTCCACATCGCTGCTGAACGAGATGATGTTGAAACGATCCTTCTGGGAGTCCAGCTGGTCGATGATGACGTCGAAGGCATCCTTCGTATCTGTTAATTTATCTCCGGCCATGGAACCGGAATGGTCCACGACGAATACTATGTCCTTGTCGAGACCCTTGCTGCCTAACTGCCCGGTCCCGGGAGCGAAGGTGTGGAGGAAATACGTGAGCTCTCCCTCATCATGGAAAAGAATGGAACCGCTGGTATCGGTATCCTCGGTCTCGAATGAAACGGTCACATCGGTGCTCAGATCGGAATCGGATATGTCGAGAGAGGATGAAAAACCCGTGGTTCCCAGATATTTTATATCACCATCGTTGGGTCCAGAAACACTGGCCTTGGTCAACATCGACTGCGTGTCCACCTCAACCGACAGGTGGACGTTCTGATCGGTCTCTGCGGGAAGCAGATCTCCCGGGGACAGGCGCAGGTCGAAACCACCCAGCTCCCTGACCAGGAACTCGGCATACTGGAATGATATTTCCATGCTCTTTCCCTTCTCGAGATTTATGCTCATCTTGAAGTCGGTGGTGCTCAGCTTCTCGAGCTTAATGGCGCTCTTTCCTTCCTCCACTGCCTCCTCGTATTCATGTTCCGCCTCGTCCGATTCCTTCACAACACCGTAAAACATCTGTTCTCCATAGGCGATGGTCAGATTCGTGAAGAATGCGTCGCTCGGTATGGTTATGCGTAGCTCGGTCTCCCTATCGGAAGATGTGGGATTCTCCATTTCAAGATCCACCTTCACGGTGGAATAGGAATTGCTGATCGTAACGTCTATCTTAGCATTGTTAACCTCTATCCCTGAACGATCGGCGGTCCCGGACGAAGAGAACGGGACCAGGGAGAGTATCAAAAAACCAATTACCATCAATGAAATGTATCTTCTTTCACCTATCATGTATACCACCAAATAGCCCTGCCGTTTTCAGGAAGCAATGAGATTGAATGGCCACAGCTTTGCTCAAGGACGCGAGCTATAATGTCAATACATTCAGTCAGCAACGTATTTAATATTTTTGTATATTGTCATAAGCGCAGCCTGCGGTTGTGATTTCAGGTAAGATAACCGGGAGTGTCGGGACCCGAAGGTCGTTAAACGGATATGATGACAAACGGTGTTAAAGTCCGCTCCACTCGCTCTCGATGATCTCGATGCGTTTCTTTGCCCCCACCTTCTCAAAACACCTCAGTGCCTTTCCCACGTACTCCTTGGCCTTCTCCTTCTCACCCATGTCCCGATACATGAGGCCGAACTCGTAATACGCATAACCCAGCTCGAACGGTATGTTCAGCTCGCCCAGCATCCCTACGCACTTCTCGTAATACTCGGTAGCTTTTTCCCAGTCCTTCAAGAGCCGGTATATGGTACCGAAATTTCTGTTGATGGAAGAAACGCCAACCTTGTCATCCAGTGGCGAGAGGCAGTCGAACGCATTGTGGTTCTTCTCAAGGGCCCGGGTGAAATCGCCCATGTTCGCATAACATTCCGCCTGGTTGAAGGAGGACCATCCCATCATGTAGAGATTGCCGATCTTCTTGGCAGTGTTCTCCGACTCGGAACAGTACATTATGGCCTTTTCCCATTTCTCACGTTGGATAAATATGTCTCCGAGGTTGTTGTAGGCTCGGGCCATCTCACGGAGATTTCCGGTCCTCCCCAGTTCCTCGATGGCCTTCTCGTAGTACTGGACGGCCTCCAGCCAATCCCCCTTGCTGTTGTACACGTTTCCCAGCTCGATGTAGACCACGCCCCTTGCGGGGGTTTCCTCGTCGTGATCCATGTTCTCCATGGTCCTGTCATAATGACCGATGGCCTTCTCGTACTCTCCCTTCCTCCAGTGCACGTATCCAAGGCCCCGGTTGGCTTCCGCGATACCGTAATGATCGTCCATGGAGTGCGATATGGACAAGGCATGCTTGTAGCAGTCCACTGCCTCCTCGTACCTTGCCTGAAATCTTCGAATATTCCCCAGTTTCCTGAATGCCTCCGCCCTCCTGATGCTCATCCATTTCTCCAGCGAACGCCCCTCCTCCTGCCCAATCGTCTTGTCCGGAATAGCCTTTTTAAGCCCCTCCTCCGCCTCGTTGATGAGATCGATGGCCTTCTCGTGGCATTCCACAGCCTTCTGCCAATCTCCGATTATCTGAAAGAGCGTTCCCAACCGGTCCACTATGGTGACCCGCTGCTTCATGGTATCGGGGTCGTCATCGAGATGCAGCATCGCATCCAGGGACATCAGATAATAGTTCTGGGCCTCCTCGATGGCGTATAGGGATTCGGCCAACTCCCCGGCCCGCTTGAGATAGAGCATTGCCTTTGGATAGCTCTTTCCCCGGTAGAAGTGCCTTGCCAGATCGTATACGACGGGACCCTTATCGTTTGCATATATATCCTCCAGGGTCTCGGCGACCTTCCTGTGTATCACCCTCCTCCTGCTCCGGCTCAGATCATCATAGGCTACCTCGCAGATAATTGTGTTATCGAACCTGTAACACTCATCGTCACTATCGAGGTCCTCGTGGATGAGATTGGCGTGCACGAGCTCTTCCAGACAGTCCAGAAGTCGTTCCTCATCCATTTCCGAGACGGCATGGAGCACCTTGAATTCGAATACCCGCCCGATGAGGGCGGCATATCTTAAAATCTTCAGAGAATCACGTTCTAGCCTCTTCGTCCGCCTGATGATCACGTCCCTTATCGTTTCGGGAACGCTAATTCTGGATGTATCTATCTTCTCGTACCATTTCTGGTCCTGCGGATCCACGATTCTCTCCTCGATGAAGGAGCGGATCACTTCCTCCACGAAATACGGGTTGCCCTCGGTTATATCGTATATCTGGTCTATGAAATCGATAGGAACGTTGCTGTGGCCGAAGATGGAATGGATCATCTCGGCGACGTATTGTCTTTCCAGACGGTTCAGGACCAGCTTGGTATAGAGGTTCTCTCTCTTCATGTTGTGCATGATGTCTGTGAAGGGATTGGCCTCCTCCCTTACCTTTCTGAGCTCTTCGGGCCGATATGCAATGATGATTAGAACCGCGGCATTCTTCGTGTTCCTGGCAAGATACTGTAGTAACTGGAGGGAGGGATTGTCCGCCCAGTGAATGTCATCTATAAAGAGGACCAGGGGTTTTTCCTGCGAGATCCGGATTATGATCTCGGTGGTATTCTCGAACATGCGGTCCCGTTCTTCCTTGAGGTGCCGCAGGTCCATTATCTCCGTTCCCGAAAGGAGAGAACCGGAACCTCCCACCTCGGCCGATGTTGAATTCGGTTGGCCCATCTCACCCGCAATGAGATTTGGCATTGCCGGTTGTTTCCCGGACGTCTTATCATAATATCCCTTCAGGGCATCGAGGAACGGCAGATAGGGGTCACAGCTACCGTAGTACAGACACCTGCTATTTAAAAACCGAATATCCCGCTGGTCATCCTCCGCGATCCAATTGTGGATCTCCTCCACCAGTCGGGTCTTCCCTATCCCTATCTCACCCTCGATGAGGATAAGGTTGCCCTTTTCCTCGAAGATGTTCCCCACCAGCCATTTTAGAATGGAGATGTCCTTCTCCCTGTTGACGAAGCTCGTCCTGAATTCGCTTTCATCAATTAACATGGTTCGACCCCCCAGTCGACCCTCGGAAATTCCACCATTCATATCGGCCTTGGTTTATATCTTATTTATGGTGTTTATTGTGCATTCATGAATAATGAAGAGGGACACGGGAGAGGTAAAAATGGAAAGGAAGGTACTGTTAACCTTATAGAATTGAGAAGGCTTACGTGTAAATCCGTCCCATTCCGGTACGTCTTTACTTATTTTCAATGGTGCGAAGCTCCTGATATTCACAACTTGACGATCCTCGACGGAATCAAAGATCCGCCTAGCATGACAGATCTTGCTGAATCAGAGATTCAGCTATTCCGATGTGTCAGTTGACACATCTAACTTGACCGGGCGTTACCGGTCAAGCCTTGCCAAGACGTAACTTGGCAAGCTGTTACCTGTCATAGTCCGCGGTATCTTGGACCTGCAGGAAACAGGATGTTTCAAAGGGCCGATGCCGCGTCAAACGAAGACGGTCACTCTGTTCCCGACTTCACTTCAAAAACAGCGTATCATGCCTCTCGGGGCCGAACGAGACGATACGGATGGGAACCCCCAGCGATCTCTCCATAAAATCGAGATAATCCCTCATGTTCGGAGACATTATTTCACGATTACCATTTCTCAGCATCTCCCGCGTCTCCCCGTCAAGAGCGAATCCGCCGTTCAATGTCGTATATACGGGCTTAGCTTTTCGAAGGTTGCGAACGCTGGCAGGGAATTCATCGGTGATCTCCCCGTCGATATCGTAATGTGTGCATACCTTAACCTCTGCCAGTTCTCCCAGAACGTCGATCTTGGTGATGGCAAGCGAAGTGAATCCACCCACCATGATGCTGTGTTTCAACAGAACAAGGTCCAACCATCCGCATCTCCTGGGCCTGCCAGTGGTCGTTCCCACTTCCCGTCCGCTCTCACGAAGGAACTCTCCCGTTTCTCCGAAGAGCTCCGTGGGGAAGGGGCCCTCGCCGACCCTTGTGGTATATGCCTTGACCACACCGATCAGTTCCCGTACCCTGGTGGGTGGAATGCCGGACCCAATGGAGAATCCGCCAGTGACCGTATGGGAAGACGTCACATAGGGATAGGTTCCGAAATCGATGTCCAGAAGAACTCCCTGGGCGCCCTCAAGGAGAACCTTCTTCCCGGAATCGATGGATTCGTTCAGGAATCTCGAAGTATTCCGGATCATCGGCCGGAAAAAATCCGCATGCTCGGAATATCTCTTCACTATCCCATCCTGATCGAAGAGGGGCGATGGTGATCCCCGATCATAGATCTGCCGCCAAGAAGCGAGCCCCTGCTCTACCTTCTCCACGAGAGCATCCCGGTCTATGATGTCGCACATCCGGATTCCCTTTCGGGCCACCTTATCGGCATAAGCCGGACCGATACCCCTGCCCGTGGTCCCGATGCTCGCTCCCCCGCGATGCTTCTCGTCAATGGAATCCGCACTCCTGTGATAGGGCATTATAACGTGAGCCCGATCGCTGATGGAAAGGTCGATATCCGTTATCCCCGCTTCATTCAGCCAAAGGATCTCATCTCGAAGGACATCGAGGTCCAGAACGGTTCCGTTCCCGATGACGAGACTCTTTCCCGGTCGGAGAACGCCCGATGGAATGAGGTGGAACTTGTATACCTGCCCGTGGATATCAATGGTATGACCGGCATTGTTGCCTCCCTGGAACCTGGCAATGACATCATAATCCGACGAAAGACAATCGACGATCTTGCCCTTTCCCTCGTCGCCCCACTGGGCGCCAATGATAACTGTAACACTCAGCTATATCCCTCCGAATAAACGCACATCCTCTTTTGCTCCAGAAGCTCACTTCCGCCGATCCCTCTTTTTCTTGAACAGGGGAAGCTCGCTTATTTTCTTGGAGTTCCATTTTCTGTTATTTACCTTTCTCCCTGTGGGCCGTTTGCGCACCTTTACCGTGCTATCCTTCTCCTCCCCTCCTCCGATCGGCCTTAAGAAATCATGGGGTGCATAGTACCAGCAGACCTCGCAGAACCATCTCTCGTAATCATTGACATAGGTCATGGATTCAAGGCATTTAGGGCAGATGGGACGACCGCTGGAATCAAGCTGGATCCGGTCGCTGTTCCAGTCCGAGGGAGGGCGGCTGGATGGGGGAACGGCCTCCCTTGATTCCTTGCCCCATTCGCTGTCCATGGGATCCGCCGCACCACCGTAACCTGTCTGCCTCACGTCCTCCTGAGCCACTTCCTGTGTGGGTTCGTTGTAATACTGTTCCCGGAAGGCAGCAGTAGATACGCCTTCCACCAGCTGGAATGCACACCATTTGCAGAAATAATCGTTCTCTTCAACGGTTCCGTCACAGTTCGGGCATGCGAATTCATAATCGTCGATATCGGGATTCATGCCCCCTTCATTGCTGTTGGATGCAGCATTATCAGCACCCATTTCAAAGGTCCCACTCCCCCCGGCAAGGGTTCCCCTTTCTCCAGTATCAGATAACTTCTCACCGATAAGGGATATGGGTGCCCTCATGCCCTCCACCGCATCCCTGTTCTCGAAAGCGGTACGCTCAACCGATTCGGTGACCCTCGTCAATCCCTCCACCGCTCTTTCCAGGTTATCTATACGGTCACTCAATTGAGTAAGATAGGTGAACCTCTCATTGATGGCATTGAGAATGCTGAACAGTTTTTCCGAGGATACCGTCAAGGCCTCCTCGGGACCGCCGACGCCCTTGTCTTGATCATCCGAGGACACAGCTTCCCTGCCTTTCTCCTCGATCAAAGATGAAATGAATTCCGAGAAGGATTCATCCCCTTTCATCTCCTTCATCCTGTTGAAAACATAATCCTGAAAAATGATGTTGATCTTCTTGGGCATTGTCGGTTGTATCACGCTATTAAGATTTAATTTTTTGTACCCAAACATCGCTTTACGGAGGGGGGATGACGATCATAAAAACACGATATAATATATATATCCAAAGTGGGTTCCCTACCCGATAGAATGAGAGATAGTGGACCCTTCCGATTCTTGAAGAACAAGAAGATAATGGCTTTCATGATCATAGGGATCGTTCTATTGGCCGTTATCGGGATAGGGGTAAAGAGCGGCGTATTCTCTTCCGGAGAACTAGAATACACCATAATCGATTTCGACGAGGAACAATGCGTCCTGGACCTAAATTCTCTCTGTGACATGGGTATGACAAATAACGGCATACCCGGGGGAAGGCTCACCGGGACGGAATCCGAGCACAACGGAGCCCAGTACATACTGGAGCGATTCCAGACCGCGGGCCTTGCCAATGCCCACATCGAGGAATACCCGGTTCTTATGTTCTATCCGCAGACAGCGGAGGTATCCCTCGTTCCATACATGTTCAACGGGCCCATGGATATCGGCGTTCCAAATCCCGCCAAGAGCATTATCCGATACGAGCATGTCAAGGATTTCGTGATACAGGGATATTCCGGGTCCCTCCACTGGTCCAACTTCATGGATGACGTGGAGGTCGTCAATATTGGCGACGGACGCGATGATGGCGATTACGAGAACATCGGAGGAAAGGCGGTCATCGTCCGTTTCAGCGGTGGGGGCGCCTACGGGGCCCCGGCCAATGCCGAGCTGTTCTTCAAGGCATGGGAACACGGTGCCGCCGCCATAATCCTTCACAACATGGCATACGGGGCCAATATCGGCTTCCCACCCATATTCAAATCATCACCGTTGCCCGATTCATGGCCCGATTCGAACTATCCGGACATCCCCTTCTTCATGGTCTCCAAGGACATGGGGGACGATATCGGAAGAATGCTCACGGATCACAAGATGCGCATCGATTTCGATGTCCCCATAAGGGAGATGAACCTCAACGTCGTGGTGGGCGAGATTGAGGGTGAGACCGACGAGCTCATCGTGATGGGCGCTCATCACGATACCTGCTACAATACCCCCGGAGCAGTGGATAACACCGCCGGAACTGTTACAATAACCGGGCTGGCCCAGAGCCTTTCCGGATTCAGGCCGAAGAGGACGATACGCCTGTGCACCTTCGGAGGGGAGGAGGAGGGACTGTTCGGCTCCTACTTCTATTTCAACGCTCACAGGGAGGAGTTGCTGGACAAATGCAACGTGATGCTCAATTTCGACATGGACAACGTCGATCTCGAGAGAGGGAATACACTTCCCATCCAGTTCTCCTCAAATGCCACGATAGATATCGTGCGGGAGATCGCAGACCAGGTCATGGAGGAGGAGAGGTTCAAGAAATACCAGGTGAGCGTCAGCTACAGCTCGCTTCTATCCGCCGGAAGCGACCAGCATGCCTTCGCCAATGCGGGCATTGAGGCCTCGTGCACCTGGGGCTCCGGCTGCTGGGAGTACCATTCATACCTCGATACCGTGGAGCATCATAACCCGGAATCCCAGGCCCTGGCGGCGAAGATAGTCGGTTCGTACGCGCTCTATGCTGCGAACGTGTGAGGGAAGAAAATGGCATTAATTCTGACTACACAGTGGTTCGGAACGTTCATCGTGGAGGACGACGAGGTCCGCCAGAGTATTCTATTCCCGATGGAAGCAGAAGCTATCGCGGAGAGACTAAATCTACTGCATGGGTCCGAGATACTGGACGAGGAAAAAGAACTGGTCAGGAACCTTTCCGAGGAGGAGCGCTCGGATCTCCTGGCAGACGACATCAGGTTGTCCCCTCTCGTCTCCGGAACGGTGGAGACGATGGAGCTTGACCCGCGGGAATTCGGTTACGATCCGGCGATCCTGAGGGAGGCTTCCATGCTCATGGCGAGGGAAGCGGTCTCGGTGAACGTGGAGAAGGACAAGCATATCTCGCAGGCAATCGACATGGTCGACGAGCTGACGAAGCACAAGAACATCCTCTGCGAGAGATTTGCGGAGTGGTACAATATCTACTTCCCGGAAGCGGTCTCAGCCGCGGGACACGAGGAATTGGTCAAAGCCGTGCTCGACAGTGATGAGCGGGACGGAGCGGCCCGCGTCCTCGATAGGCCGGAGCTTGCGGAAAAACACACGGGCAGCGACGTGAGCGACGACGAGAAGAAACAATTTCGGCAACTGGCGGGATTGATCTCGGAAGTGAACAAGTGCATGGATAGGAGCCAGGATTACATCCGGAGGTCCATGGAGGATACAGCTCCGAACCTTGCAGTTCTTGCGGGGCCGAACGTCGGAGCGAAGCTCATCTCGCTTGCAGGGTCCCTGGAGCGGCTGTCCAAGATGCCGGCTTCCACCATCCAGATGCTGGGGGCCGAGAAGGCGTTGTTCCGCTTTTTAAAGCACAAGGGTAAGCCGCCGAAGCACGGCGCCATATTCATGCATCCGAGGATACACGCGGCCCCATACTGGCAGAGGGGAAAGATCGCGCGGACCTTCGCAGCAAAGCTCGCCCTCGCCTCCAAGGTGGATTATCACTCGGGGAGGGACATATCCGAAGACCTGCTGGAGCAGCTTGAGAAGCAGATGGAGCAGATACGGGAGAAGTACCCGGAGCCGCCGAAGAGGCCGGAACGGAAGGACACGGGCAGAGGTCATGGCAAGGACAGGCGCGGCAGTAGGGGAAAGGGCAAGAGGAAGAGGGGGAAGAAGGGACGGAAGTAGTGCTATTTGGGCCCTAACCGGTCAGTGGAAGGCGCCCATCATCCGACCAGATTCCTGGCGAATGTATCGGGTATCCGAAGTATCTCTTTTCTGTTCTTATCGGATACATTGATCTCGTCTATGACTATCTGTTCATGGTCGATGGTCATCACATTGAACGAAGGGTGGGAGCGCCCCTTCAACCTGCGCGAGGTGGCGGTTCCCGCAGTGATGTAATACGTATTTTCAAGATTCCACACCCAGGGCAGGTGCTTGTGACCGGAGAGAACGAAATTGACTTTCAGGTCCTTGCACAGTTTCAGTATCTCACCTGCGTCAACGGCGATGTTCCTCTCCCTCCCGGTGCCCGGAACGGAGATCAGATGATGGTGCAGACAGAGTATCTTTATTTTTTCCTTGTCGAGCATTTTTTCCCGTATCATCCCGTAATTCATGCGTCCGATGTGTCCATCGGTAATGTCGGGCTCTGTGGAATCCAGGCCCAGGATGGCAACTTTTTCGTTCTCGAAATGTGGAAACCTCGTTCCGAACAGTTCCTCGAATATCTCGTATCCCATGTTCTTGGAGTCGTGGTTCCCAGGAACGATTATCTTGTTTGCGACCAGGAATCTATCGACGAATGACTTTGCCTTGTCGTATTCGTATGAACGCCCCTTGTCAGTGAGGTCGCCCGTTATCAGAAGGACGTCCGGCGATACCGAGGCCATTATCGCGAATAGATTTTCACCCCATTCGGGGACGTAGTTACCTCCGCTCAGATGCAGGTCAGAGATATGGGCTATCTTCATGTGCGGTCACCTATCCGGTATATCAGAACACTGGTATTGGTTATATGCCTTTTTTAATAATACTATGTGTGGATGCGTTTTCCAGTAGAATATATGATCTAGACTCCGGTAGATGTCCGGTTTAGCACGAAACCCGAGTTTTGCCTCGGCCTCATTAGCATTCAGGTTCAATCGATAGTATGGTATACATCTGCTTTTCTACGGTATCATCCCATACACTTGTATTAATCGAAGGTTAAGTCTGGCTTGTCTCAAGGGCTGGTCGCCGTTATATAAAGCGATAGGATCATTTACGGTCATGGTTCATTTCTGTGGTCTGGAAGAAGGATCGTTCGAGTATCGTTCTAAAATTTTAAATATATACCTTGCCATTGGTATTGACGTGATGTTCTGATGGCTCGTCATCGTTCATGTGTTTTTATTATCCCTCTGGTCGTATCTCTCCTGCTGTGCACACTTATTGTACCGGCGGGCCGGGGGAACGCTGAGCCACGGGAGCGTTTCATTGGAGTCCTTGGCAATTCGATCACGGTGGACGCCGACGGGAGCGGGGATTACAGGACCGTGCAGGAGGGGATCGATGCGGCCGAGAACGGGGATGTGGTGTTTGTCAGGGAAGGATTGTACCGGGAGAACGTGACGATCTCCGGAAAATCCATAACGCTTATAGGCGAGGGAAATGATCGGACCGTTCTGGACAGTCCGCCTTGGAACGGTACTCCTTCGTGGTGGGACGATAATTGGTCCACGGGGCCCCCTTGCATCACGATAAGGAGCGGGAACAACCGTATCAGCGGTCTTCGTTTTCAAAGGGGAACCTGGGGTGTGGTAATCGAATCGGGCAAAAACAATGTGGTCGATAACTGCACATTCTACTGGTTGGGACACGGATTGTTTATTAGGAATAGTGACGGTAATCGGATTGAAAATACCACTGTTTTCGACTCGTTATGCGGAATACGAATGGAGAATTCCGATGAAAACACCGTTCTTGAGAATCATTTCTTGAGAAACGGGTACGATTGGTTCGTTCACGGCTCTGGCGACAAGGACCGGAACGGCGTCCCAGACGATCAGGAACCGGGAAATCCCAACGCGGATTCCGACTCCGACGGTCTCTGCAACGGATTCGAGCGGGAGGAACTGGGTACGGATCCCCTCGAACCCGATACCGACGGGGATGGTCTCTGGGACCATCTGGAGATAAGACTTCGATTGAATCCACTTCTGGCATCATCCGACCGAAACGGCACTCAGGACAGGAACATACCCTGTGATTATGCTGGCATATATCTTGAAGGGTCTAATGATGTGCGAATGTCAAATAATCTTCACGAGGATCATCAGGGTATCATGATGGAATCCTCCTCCTACAATGAGGTCTCCAAAAGTAATATTGCCTTATTCGATCATCATTGGGGCAGAAGTTGTGATAATTCTCGATTTAAAAAATCTTCTCTATTGAGATGCAGAACCGCAAACGGAGAAAACCAGAGAGATACCGTCTCATCATTGCATTATTCAGAATGGCCGCCGGACTATCGAACGGAAAATTTCGGGATATCTTTAGGTTCCGGAAGCAACCACAATGAAATTAATGACAATGATCTCTCATCATTCGAGATGGGGATAACGATTTTGGACGGAAGAGGTAACCTGGTTGTGAATAACACATGCTATTCACATACTCTTGCTTGTATCCGCATCGAGAATTCGGATGGTTCTACTATATCAGCAAATGACTGCAGCACTTTTAATGTTCCATATTGGAGTTACGGGATATTTATATCTAGGTCGAAGGACTGCATCATCGAACGAAATCATTGCTTCCATTCCCATGTAGGCATATATCAAGAGGAATCCTCAAATTGTATCTTGGGAAATAATTGCAGCGATAATTGCTACGGCTTCTTCATCTCCGGTTGCGATAAAACAAGAATCGAGAACAATTCCATAAACAGTAACGATGAATATGGTACATTTCTCAGAAGTTCGGTGGAAATCAAACTCACAACGAACGAATTCTCATCCAACAGAATAGGAATCAAGTGTTACAGAGGGGATGTGCTCGAGATCAATTCGAATTGCTTAAACGAAGACCTCTGCGGCATACTGCTCGAGATGGTTAACAATTCGATATGCAAAGGCAATGAAATAGAAAACAACGAAAATCATTCCTTACTTCTCTGGGGATCGTCCCACAATGAAATCGAAAACAACACCTTTGGCACCTGCAACGGTACAAGCATCGCTCTTTCGAACCAATGGAGCGGGCCAGGATCGAACGGAAACGTGATCCACAATAACACTCTAAAGCACGGATTGACCATAGCAGGATCGGGGAACAATTACATATTCTTCAACGATCTTCTGGAGCGATCGAGGTATGAAACGGAGGATAACGGTTACGAAAACAGGTGGAACAATTCCTTTGGAGGAAATTACTGGCGCAGTAACCACGGAGGAGGCGAATGTTGGCATCACCACAATTGGGATTGCGACGGGATCAGCAAATATCCCCATCAGATCTCCGGATCCGCGAACTCCCGGGACCATCTGCCCCTGAAGGCCCAACTCAGGTATCTCATACCCATGGCCAACGCGGGTAATGACAGGACCATCGGCCAGTTCGAGACGGTAGTGTTGAACGCCTCGCTCTGCAACGGGATAAAGTCTACGTTGAACTACACATGGTCGCTCATATACAATGGCACTCCACAGACCTTGTATGGATGTACATCGATGTTCCGGTTCGACCACATGGGTGAATACACCGTCACCCTCGAGATAAGGGACTTCCTTGGAAGGAACGATACCGACACAATGACCGTCACGGTGCTGGATTCGGTCAATCCATTTGCCGACGCAGGTGTAGATATCACGATTGAACAGCACCAGAATGTGATGTTCGACGGATCGGGATCATTCGACAACGGCGAACTGATCAACTTCACATGGACCTTCGTCTACAACGGGATGAACGTGTCACTCAATGGAGTGTTCGCCGACTTCACGTTCCATGATGTCGGCATATACCATATCGACCTCAAGGTCACCGATTCCGAGGGAAACTGGGATACGGACGATATGACAGTATTGGTTCTCGACATCACGCCGCCGCTGGCGGATGCCGGTCCCGACCAAAGCATCGAGATGGGGGATACGGTAAACTTCGATGGAAGCGGGAGCCGCGACAACGTGGGTATCGTAAACCACATATGGTTCATTTTCTACAACGATACAGAGATCAACCTGTTCGGTAAACGGCCGACATTGCGATTCGACCTAGCCGGAACATACAACGTCACCCTGAAGGTATGGGACGAGAGGGGTTACAATGACGAGGACAACGTCACCATCATCGTCCTCGATTCCGAAGATCCCTTGGCCGATGCGGGAGAGGACATCACCGCGGCGGTCGATACCGAGGTGATTCTGAACGGAAACGGAAGTGTAGATAACATCGGCATAACGAATTTCACGTGGGTATGGATAAAGGACGGTAATCTGGTGACCCTCTATGGGATCTCTCCAGCTCATACTTTCACTAGTAGCGGGGATTACTGGATCAAACTGGAAGTAAGGGACCGTGCTGGAAATCACGACATGGATTTCGTTCTGGTGCTCATCACAGGGGAGAACGGGAGCAATTGGGAGAACGAAGTGGGAAGAGGAGATGGTGAAAATGATGGTGAGGGTGAGGACGGCTCGGATGATGAAGGGATGGGCGTCATGGCAATGATGACCATAGGTATTATCAGCATAGCAATTCTGGGTATGATCGTGGGACTGTCGATATATCTTTGGCCCCTGAAGGACGAGATGGGGCCGGAATCCGAGGAAGAGGAGGAGGATCTCAGCGAGGATGAGATGGGACGGGTGAACGTGGATATCCGAAAAGGCGATAAGATATGAAGAAATGGGCCAAGCCGGATTTGAACCGGCGATCACCGCCTTGTAAGGGCGGCATCATAACCACCTAGACCATTGGCCCATATCATTCGATATTTCTTCTTCGCAAGGGCGGCATCATGTACCAGCACACTTGCTGGCACGGCCAGGTGAAAATCGAAGGGGGAAGCCCTGTTTTCACCGAGGGTAACGACTTAGACCATTGGCCCATATCATTCAGTATATCTTCTTCGTAAGGGCGGCATCATGTGCCAGCACACTTGCTGGCACGACCAGGTGAAAACCGAAGGGCGAAGCCCTGATTTCACCGAGGGTAACCACCTAGACCATTGGCCCACATCATTTCAATTCATCGAAGCGGTCCAGTTCTACCGGAAATAGAAGCGCCATATTAAAACCTTGCGAGAAAAATTCAGCGGAATCGGTCCCTACAAGCCTGGACTATACCTCAAAAATGCGGACTGCAATATTCAGTCCATTGTCAAGCTGTGAACTTCGCATCATTGACAATATCAACATCCGCCATTTTAAATATCTCACCCTCGATACCGGAATTCATGACGATCCTCGTGACCAATGACGATTCCATTGCGAGTCCGGGCATACATTCCCTCGCCAGGGTGGCATCGCTCATCGAGGAAACACGTATAGTGGCTCCCCGTCATCCCATGAGCGGCATTGCCAAGGCCATGACCTTCCACAAGATGATGCGGGCCAAGGAGGGCAGTATCGACCTGGAGGACCGTTCGTTACCGGCAACCTCCATCACGGGAACCCCTGCCGACTGCGTCCTGTATGCCGTTACCCACTACGGTGAAAGATACTCCCTGGTGGTGGCAGGGATCAATCCCGGGGACAACACTTCCTACCACTCCATATTCACATCCGGTACCATGGGTGCCTGCTTCGAGGCCGCCCTCCTGGGTATGCCCGCCATATCCTTCTCGCTTCAATCCAGTCCAAAAAAATGGTTCGATCACGGTGGTTTCGAGATATCTCCGGAAATTGAGCGGCTGGTGGAAGAAATTACTAGGAAAACGATCGAGAGAGGCTTTCCGGCCGGGGTGGACATACTAGCGGTGAACATACCAACAAAGTACGATCCCGCGACGCCCGTGAAGGTCAGAAGACCGCAGACATTGAGGGTCAAAAACGAGGTGATCTGGAACAAGGATCCTCTCGGGAATCCCTACTTCTGGCTGTCCGGGTCTGCGCCATACTCCCTCGATAAGAACTCCGACTGCTGGGAGCTGCTGAAAAAGGGAAATGTTGTGATAACACCGCTGGACCTGCATCTCTATACCGATGCAGCCGCAGAAGAGCTGGAAAAATGGTTCGAAGGATAGAATCCCGGATCATCCTACATCCCGGGAAGATCGCCCATCTTGAACTGCTTCATCAGCTTCTTTCGCATCTTCCGGTTGGACGTAAGACCCTTCATCGCTTTTTTGGACATCTTGTAATATTTCAACAGGGCCTTCACTTCCTTCTGCTCCACACCCGCTCCCCTTGCGATCCTCTTTAGCCGTGATATCTTGATGAGATCTGGTTTATCCATCTCCTCCTCGGTCATGGAATCCATGATGACCCGAAAGCGCTTCATGTTGTTCTTGGCCTGATCCACCGCCTCGTCGGACATTCCCCCCGCCATTCCGCCTCCAAGGCCCGTGGGAAGCATGCTCATCACCTTCTGCAGGGGACCCATCTTCGTGAGCATCTCCATCTGCTGATACATGTCGCTGAGGGTGAATTTCCCCGACATGAGCTTCTTGGCGCTCTCCTCCACAGAATCCTCATCCATGACCTCCTGGGCTTTCTCGAGGAGGGTCTGAATGTCTCCCATACCCAGGAGTCGAGATATGAAACGGGGGGGATCGAACAGCTCGAGGTCGTCCAGATGCTCCCCCACGCCGATGAACACTATGGGCGCCTTGGTGACCGATACCGCCGACATGGCTCCACCGCCCTTTGCCGTGCCGTCCAGCTTCGTCAGAACGACGCCTGTGACGTGCACCTTGTCGTGGAATGCCTTTGCCTGCGGCCCTCCCTGCTGGCCCACGGCCGCATCCATCACCAGAAAACGCTCGTCCGCACCGCTGACCTTGTAGATATTCTCCATCTCATCGATGAGGTCCTGCTCCAGGGAATGCCTGCCGGAGGTGTCGATTATAACGATATCCCGCTTCTGGAACTTCTCGATTCCCCTTTTTACGATGGCAACGGCATCTTTCTTACCGGGCTCGCCGTATATAGGCACCTTGACCTGCTCGCAGAGCTGTTCCAGCTGCTCGTAGGCTGCCGGCCGATGCACGTCTGCCGCAATGACACCGACCTGAAGTCCCTTCTTGGAGAAGAACTTGGATAGCTTCCCTATGGTGGTGGTCTTCCCCTGGCCGTAGAGTCCCACCATCATGATGGTGTGTTTTCGAAGGGTGATCTCCCGGGAGCCGCCGAGTATGTTCACCAGTTCGTCGTAGATTATCCGTATTACGTGCTCCCGTGCGCTCATGCCCGCAAGGGGTTTTTCCTCCAGGGCGCGCCTTTCTACCTCCTTGGTGAGCTGCAGCACCAGCTTCACATTCACATCCGCCATGAGAAGGGCTCTCTGTATATCCCTTACTACCTCCTTTATGAGGTCCTTGTCCACCGTGGAGGCCTTGGCTATCTTCTTTAACGTGCTGCGAAGGGAGTCGCTTAAATTTTTCAGTACCATCTATAACACCGTCAACTAGAGGGAACATTCAAAGTAATTACCCTACCCTATTTCATTCCTTTATAAAAATCCTTATTGATAAAAAGTGGACATCTTCCAAATTGACCGGTTGAATATTGCATCTATCGATATATATCTCACATGGAATGACTCGACAGTGTCTCGGATATCTAATAGGTACGCCAGCTACCAGTCTTCCTCACCAACAAGATAACTGTGCATGGAGGCAGCCGCTTTCCTTCCGGCACCCATGGCCAGTATCACTGTGGCAGACCCCGTGACAATATCTCCGCCAGCCCAGATCCTCTTCTTGGATGTCTTTCCATTATCATCGGCAACTATATATCCCCAACGGTTTAGCTCGATCTCCGGGTCGGAGGAGGTGAGGATGGGATTCGGCCCCGCACCTATGGCGATCACTGCCAGATCGGTCTCGACCACGAAGTTGGATCCCTCCACCGGAATCGGTCTCCTGCGTCCCGAATCGTCCGGCTCACCCAGTTCCATGCGCAAGCACTCCATCGCACATAACTTTCCCTCGTCGTTCCCGATGAATTTTATCGGGGTTGTGAGAAAATCGAATATTACTCCTTCCTCCTCGGCATGGTGTATCTCCTCGATCCTAGCGGGCAGCTCCTCCTTGCTCCTTCGGTAAATGATGTGAGCTTCTTCAGCACCAAGTCGAAGCCCCGTTCTAACGGAATCCATTGCAACGTTGCCCCCGCCCATTACGCAGACCTTCTTACCCGGAGCGATGGGTGTATCGTAGTTGGGAAAATCATATGCCTTCATCAGGTTCGAGCGTGTGAGGTATTCATTTGCCGAGAAGATCCCAAGGAGATTCTCTCCCTCTATCCCCATAAAACGCGGAGCCCCTGCGCCGATCCCGATATAGACCGCATCGAAAGCTTCCTCATTCAACAGTTCGTCTAGCGTATGAATTTTACCGATTATGTGATTGGTGTGTATCTTGACGCCCATGTCTTGCATACATTTTATCTCGTAATCAACGATGGCCTTTGGCAGACGGAACTCCGGGATGCCGTAAACCAGAACGCCCCCGGGCTTGTGAAAGGCTTCGAAGATGTGAACCTCGTGTCCCAATCTCGTCATGTCCGCTGCAACGGTAAGACCACCCGGGCCGGAACCGACAACCGCCACCCTTTTCCCCGTGGGAGGTAAACAAGCAACACAGCATTTATCCAAAGAATTTCGTTCCAGGTCTGCCACGAAACGTTCGAGGTATCCGATACCCACCGGTTCCTTGCTGACCTTGTTCTGGGTACAGGGGCCTTCACATTGTATTTCCTGGGGACATACGCGGCCAGTGATGGCAGGCAGGGCATTGTCGGCCTTGATTATTTCCAGGGCTTCCATGAACTTGCCTTCAGCGATCGTCTCGAGAAACTCGGGTACGCGAATGTTCACCGGGCAACCCTTGACACAGGGTGATGAGGGGCAGAGAAGACAGCGTTCGGCCTCCTTTATCGCTGTCGCGGCATCATAACCAAGGTTGACCTCGTCAAAGTTCCTTGCTCTCGCCAGGGGGTTCTGCTCTGTCATCCTGTTTCTATGGGTCTTCATTCGCTCCTTCCTCTCCTGGACAGTGAGACGCCTGCCTTCGTACTTGTAGCCGTCCATCTATTCCTCACACTCCTTTTGATACATATCATAGGAACTCTTTTCCTCATTTAGATACGCCCTCTGCCTCATTGTCAACAGGTCCCAGTCAACTTCATGACCGTCGAATTCCGGCCCGTCTATACATGTGAACCTTGTCTTGCCATGTACACACACCCTGCATGCTCCGCACATTCCCGTACCGTCTATCATTATGGGATTCAGGCTAACTATGGTCTTTACACCAAAGGGTTTGGTAGTCAATGCGCAGAACTTCATCATTATGCCGGGACCTATGGAATAGACCCTGCCGATCTGCTTTGCGGGATCGGCTTCGAGAAGTTCCTTGAGAGGTTCGGTGACCAGCCCCTTTCTGCCAAAGGATCCGTCATCGGTAGTGATTATATGCTCATCACTAACAGCTGAAAGTTTTTCCTGCCAGAATAACAAATCCTTCGAACGCGCTCCATGGATCGAGATTATCTTGTTGCCTCTTTCCTTCAAGCTCCTGGCTATGGGATATATCGGAGCAGTTCCCACACCTCCGGCAACCATCACAACCGTTCCGTAATCGTCGATATCGGAAGCATGACCAAGTGGTCCGAGAACCGCGAAGAGATCATCACCTTCCTCCAACTCGGAGAGTCTCTTGGAACTAGTTCCAACTACCATGAAAACGAGAGTTATGGTTCCTTTTTCCAGGGACCAGTCGGCAAGGGTTAGGGGAATCCGCTCCCCCTTCTCGGAAACCATAATTATCACAAACTGCCCGGCCTTCGCCTTTTTCACAATGTTGTGGGCTTCCACTTCCATCTCGTAAATGTTCGGTACCAACTTCTTTTTCATGAGTATCCTATTCATGGTGTCGCCTCTTTCTTTTCCATTTCGACTTTCGTCTTGCCAGCAGCTTGGAGTGGCTGAATTCTATGTGCTATGACGGAAATCCACTGATCCGCGTTTCTCCGAAATGATCTGTGAAAACAGGGGGCGAGTATTAGAAAAATCTATATATAATGTTTGTGCAGAAAATCCCGTTACACCGGAAATGTAATAACAAATCGTACCGAAATCATTCATTGATCCTTACTGTATAGCCAGTGAGAACGTGAATAATGCCTTTTTTCCGATTACATTGAGAAACCACTCTCGATTTTGCCTCCGAACCACGCCCCTCCGATTTATCCTTCCGTGTCCATTATGTATTCTTTCCGGGATATTCTCAGCCACCCAGTCCTCCTTTTCAAGTTTAGGTGGAAAAATATTTAGTAGAGTTGTAGCATTAGTATGGCAAATGTATCATTCATATCTGACTACAAATATTATCGGTTAGAGGAACGATGGAAGTTATCGTTTATAAGGTACTAGAGGTAGGATAATGCAACCCAGCAATATAGCATATGACAGGGCGATAACGGTCTTTTCTCCGGACGGAAGGCTGTTCCAGGTAGAGTACGCCAGGGAAGCGGTGAAACGGGGAACGACCACGGTGGGTCTGAAATTCAATCATGGTGTAATCCTGATGATCGACAAGAGGATAACATCGAAATTAATCGAACCATCATCCATCGAGAAGATATTCAAGATAGACGAGCATATCGGGTGTGCCACATCCGGCCTCGTCGCAGATGCGAGAGTTCTGGTCGATCGTGCCCAGATAGAAGCCCAGATCCACAAGATATCGTACAACGAAAGGACAACGGTGGAGAACCTCGTAAAGAGAATATGCGATTATAAACAGAACTACACCCAGTACGGTGGAGTAAGGCCCTTCGGTACCGCCCTTCTAATAGCCGGAGTCGATGATTCGGGATCGCACCTCTACGAAACCGACCCCAGCGGTGCCCTCATCGCATACAAGGCTGCCAGTATCGGTGCGAAGAGGAACACGGTCATGGAGGTCTTCGAGGAGAAGTTCTCCGATGGATTGTCCAAGAAGGATGCCATCATTCTCGGCCTTGAGGCCCTTGAAGCAGCAACCGAGAAGGAGGCCGTTCCGGAGACCATCGAGATAGGCGTCATCGAAGAGGGGAAGGAGTTCTACAAGATATCCCCGGAAGAAGTGGCGGAATACGTGAAGAACAAGTAGCTCTGATTTTTGGTAACTACATCGATAGTGCGATGGGAAATGAGGTCGTAAACATGGTATCACTGGACGATGCTGTGATAGCACGGTTGGACAGCCATGGAGAACGGTTCGAGATACTGGTGGACTCCAAGGAGGCCCAGAGATTTCGAGAAGGGGATGAGATGAACGTACTGGACATCCTTGCCGCCGAGGAAATTTTCTCCAGTTCGTCAAGGGGGGAGAGGGCTTCCGAAGAGAGTATGATGAAGGTTTTTAATACCACGGAGGTCAAGGTCATCGCACAGGATATCCTCCGCAAGGGGACCATACAACTGACCCAGACCCAGAGGATAAAGATGAGGGAGAAGAAAAAGAGCAAGATCGTGGACATCATCGTGCGGAATTCGATCAATCCCCAGACAAATACACCGCATCCCAGACAGAGGATAGAGATGGCCATCGATGAGTCTCGGGTCAATATCGATCCATTCAGATCGGCCGACAGTCAGGTCGATGAGGTCCTTGATCATCTCAAACCCATAATCCCCATTCGTTTCGATACCCTGGTCATGGCCGTGAGACTATTGGGACCGGATTACGGGCGTTGTTACTCCGATCTCAAGGACATGGGGAAGCTCACCAGGGAGGAATGGCAGAAGGACGGAAGCTGGATCGGCATCGTCGAGATACCTGCGGGCCTCAAATTGGAATTCTTTGACCGGGTCAACAAGAAGACGCACGGCGAGGGAGAGGTCAAGATACTCGAATGATTTTTTTCTGCTCCGTTTCCATTTTATCAGCCGTCAGCACGGATGATATTTTTCGGTGAGAGGGATGAGCGAAAACTCCGATAATAGAGAGAACAGAAGGGAGATCGTGGTTCCGGGCGAACTGCTCTCAACCGACAGGACCATGATGGCCGGGAAGGGAACGAGCAGAAAGGACGAGAAGATAATTTCAAACCAACTGGGAATTAAGAACGTTCGGGCCAATTATGTGAACGTCATCGCTCTGCGGGGGAAATACATACCCCAGAAGGGGGATGTGGTGATAGGTACGATCATCGATGTAGGCCCCCTCCACTGGTCCATATGCATCGGTTCCACGGAGCCTGTTTCCCTTCACGTTAACAACGTTCCATGGAGGGTCGAATACGGAGACACGAAGCGATTCATGGCTATAGGTGATTCGGTACTCCTGAAGATCATAGCTGTGGATTCCCTGGGCAACGTCGAGCCAACCCTCAAGGGCACCGGACTGCGAAAACTTACCGGAGGTTACATCCTCGAGATATCCAGCTCTAAGGTTCCCCGGGTGATCGGGAAAGGGGGGTCCATGATATCCCTCATAAGAAATTATACACGCTGCAGACTGTTCGTGGGTCAGAACGGATGGATATGGGTGGAGGGCGGCATGGACATGATACCACACGTGGCCCAAGTTATTCGGATGATAGAGGACAACGCCCACGAACTCGGTCTGACGGACAGGGTAAAGGAGTATCTGTCCGATCTTGGCGGAACGATTTGATCCTTCGTGTTTTGTTGTTTTCCGAAAGCAGATATTCACATTAGATAAATCCCGTGACCCTGTGCAGACGATGTGGTGGACGCTCGGAGAATATATTTTTCCTACCTTGAGGCTAGATGGGGGAGTCAACGGTTTTTTCATCTTCGGAGAGCATATCCGCCGACCGTATCAATTGAGAGACCACCATGCCAGAAAGAGCGGTGACGTCCTCCGTGGGAAGATTGTACTGAATCGTGGAGTCAAAGAGGATATTCCCGCTGGGAGGAACCTCCTCATCACCCTGCCATATCACGAGCGAGTAGGTTATCTTTGGGAAAATGACGATAGAAATCGAGGCATCTCCAAGGTCCAAGGGAGTCCCTCCAATCATCTCCCCCGCACGGATCAGCTGATCGGGGGCCGAACCGAACCGGGCCAGCATTGGAAGGATAGCCCTGGCGTTGAACGCCTCGAAATAAATGTCCCCACCGTAGAGCTCTCGGAAGGATATCATCTTACCGGAGGGTGAAAAATCCCGCGAATCCCTCATGTAATGGAGTATTATGGCCTCGAAGAACGGATTTGGGGGGTTTCCATCACCGTCCCTTATGCTCTCATCATCGGTATTCACCACATAGCCTCTTCCAAGGAATTCGATCTCGAGCATGTCGCCCAGGAGGTTCGAACCGCTTTTTCTGGCCAGTGTTTCAATGTCGAATTTCTTTAGCTCCTTCCAGGCCATGGATATGGACGTCGACAGATTTCCCGAATCATCACGCATTGGAGTCCTCCGTACTTCGGGTAAATGGAAGCAAGGGTAAAAAGGTTTTCACCCAAGTACAGCACCCTTGGCCTTCTGAGCCTGGTATCGAGGCCAGGGGGCCCCTTCCGGGTCTTCCACAGTAAATCAAAAAGTATTTATCCTACCATACAGTTCAAATGGTCGATCGCATGCCAGGGAATTCCAAAGATAATAACGATATCGACGATACGGAGGATAAGGAGGATATGGGGGATAAGGAGGATACGTTTGTTGATACGGATGATCTGGACATTGATGAGGTCATGGATCCGGAAGGGGGGGAGGATGATATCGATGAGAGCGATTTCATGAAGGAGGGGCTCGAGCATTACCGGGAGACGCGGTATGAGAGAGCATTGGAATGCTTCAATTGTGCTCTTTCGGAGGATCACGACAATCCCAACATACTTTTCAATATTGCCATGTGTATGATCCAGGGAGGATTGTATTCATCCCATTCGGAGCTCATCGACATACTCGACAGGATTCTCTCCCTGGATCCGGATTACACGGACGCCTGGGCCAACAAGGGCTCCTATCTCGCTGCCTGCGGGAACCTGATGGATGCTCTGATCTGCCTTAACAAGGCGGTGGAGCTTGGAGGGGATGAACAGGTTTTCGAGAACAGGGGAAACGTGTACATGGAGCTGGGGAATTACAAGAAGGCATTGGACGATTTTCGCAGATCCACCCGAGATGAAGAGCCAAAACCCGACCTTCTCTACAAGATGGGTATCGCCCTTCTCGAACTTCAGCATTTCAAGGAAGCTCTGATATGTTTCGACGAGCTCCTCGAAAAGGGGTACCGTAAGATGGAAGTTATACTCGGAAAGGCGGAGATACTTCTGGACATGGGAAAACTGGAGGAAACTATCGCGATCTGCGACGAGATAATAGAAACCGAACCCGACAATATACGGGCCAAGGGTTTAAAAGGTATCTCGCTCCAGTTCTCCGGAAGGTCGGAACAGGCCAGAAAGGAGCTCGAAGAGGTCCGGACCATAGTACGTAGAAAAGGGATGAAGGAAACCCAGCTCATGCGTATCCTCGAGAGAACGCTGGAGACCATGGACAATTGACGGACGAAACCTCAATCGAGCAGGTCCGCACAGGAATTATCGGGAACGTGGAATATTGAACGGGAGCCGACGCGGATTAAGGGTTGATGATGCGGGCCATGGTAAGATCGTGAACTGGCTCTATACCGTTGCCCTAATCGCCGTAATCGTAGCTGCATTCCTGTACATGGTCTATTTTCGGAGCGAACTGGGTGGAGAGTCCTACCTCAAGGTCCCTGCGAGCGCGGAATTTACTATAACCAGAAAGGAAACCATATCCGTGTCACGGACTCCAATCGATTACTCATTCCGCATATATTATCCCCCGGAACTGCCAGAGGAGAGTTCGGCAAATACGGGAGAGATACAGCACATCGAGAAGGTGACCACCGATCCCGCTCCAACCAAGGGTGGGCAGAAGAACTCCTATATGATCTGGGAGAAAGATGACTTTACCGGCACGGATTCCATCGTGATCACCTACATGGTGAAGAGCAAAACGGTAAAATGGGAATTCGAAGCCAGCAAGAGTGGTGATGTGGAGGATATCAAGGACGAGACGGTCAGAAAATGGTACCTCGGAGATCAGTGGGCAGAGGATAAGGATGGCGATGGTGAGCCGGAGGACAGTAACGGAGACGGAAAGCCGGACCATTACAAGATCGAACCAAGTAATCCCGTCGTATCCTCTCAGGCCAGGCAAATCGTTGGAAACGAGACCAACGTCTACAAGATGGTCTACGATATCTACCGATGGATGACGCACGATGGCGGTTTCTCGTATTCTCTGGGAAGGGAGGGGACTCCGGCCATGGCGGAGAATACGCTCAAGGCGAAGAGAGGGGACTGCGACGACCAGTCCATTCTCTTCATGTCCTTGCTTAGATCCCTTGGAATACCAGCATGGCTGGAGGTTGGGACATTGTACGATGAGCGCGGCGGAACGTGGTTCGGCCATGCATGGTCCAACGTGTATATACCAACCTCCGACGGCGGATTCGAAGTGGTTGCCGTGGATGTCGTGAACGAGCAGTTCCTCTTTCGCACGTGCAATCACATGACGGACTGGACCGATGACGGCGTCCGGGGTTTCAGTTCCGGTGGAAAATGGATCAAGAGCCATCTCGCCGATTACTATTTTTTCTTCTCGTACGAATACCGGTCCAATAAAAATCCAAAGGTCATGCATTCGGAGGAGTTTATCACGGTGGATTACACTCCCACGGGTACCGTTCTCTACGATACGGAAACAGGGGAGAGCAGGACCGTCCGCGAACTGCCCCATGGGGGAACCCACGGGACCATCATCATCCTTCTTGCTGTCGTAGGGATCGGATATGCAAGACGAAAGGAAAACTGAACGTGGGCCGGTTCGTCCATGGGTGGATGACGGCGATATCGTTGAGGCCGGGTCCCGCGTAGCGGCTCCTTACACCCAATTAGAGATCAAAAGGTCAAGGGATACGAATGAGACAGCATCGGTGCAGCATCATTCCATTGATCCTGGTGTTCGTGATCATAGTCTGCCTGTTCACATGCGGATGCGAGGATAATGAGGATGGTCTTAGACTGGAGCCCGGAGGGGAGCATGTCATTCATATCGACGCGAGGGAGGGAGATATCCTCGTTCTGGAATGGAGGGCAGACGGGGAGATCGGTTGGCAGCTCTCCGATGATAACGATACCGCCGTTCCGGGGAGGACCGAGCTCATTTTCGGCTACGAGATCGAAGGGAGGGAGGAGATCCTCCTGTATCAGAATGCGACGTACCGGATCCGTTTCGAGAACCTCGCAAGGGAGGAGATTTACCTAACGATGAGCTGGGAGATCCGATGAGCTCGCCAGATAGATCTGCCGTCCATCAAAGACCCTCTTCGAGGAGAATGGGATCCTCGCCCCTGGGGAGCCTTCTTTTCAAACTGTCAATACCCGGTATCATCGGTATGTTCATCCAGTCCACTTACAACGTGATCGATACCATGTTCGTGGGCAGGATCGGGGACGGAAGCGGTCAGGGTGTGGATGCCATTATCGCTCTCTCGGCGGCATTCCCCGTCCAGCTAATACTTATAGCCATCGCAGTTGGAACCGGCGTGGGAGTCGCGTCCCTGATATCCAGACTTCTGGGCAGCGGCAGGCGGGAGGAGGCGTGCGCGGTTGCAAATAACGCCATCTTCCTAAGCCTGCTCTACTGGGTGATCACCGCCGTGATCGGTATCCTGTTCGCTCCCCGTATCCTGGCACTATTCGTGAACGACACGGCAGTGGTAGATATGGGTTCACAGTACCTTCGTATCATAATGGCATTCTCGGGATCCCTCTTTCTGTTCATCACGGCCGAGAGGATCCTCCAGGCACAGGGCAAAACGTTCACTCCCATGGTGGTTCTCGCCCTCACCGCAATACTGAACATCTTTCTGGACCCCGTATTCATCTTCGGATTCTGGTTCGTTCCTGCCATGGGTGTGAAGGGAGCAGCCGTCGCAACCGTCATCGCAAGGAGCATCGGCACCATTGCCATACTCGCCATACTGCTCAAGGGAAGAAACGAGCTCCCGCTAAGCATGAGGAGGTTCCTGCCCAGGTGGAAGCTCCTTCGGGATATCTATGCCGTGGGCGGACCCACCATGCTCATCCAGATACTTGGCAGTATTATGCTGGCGTTCATGAACTATATCCTGGGCCCCATCTCCCTGACCGCAATCGCCGTCCTGGGTCTCTATTACAAGGTGCAGTCCTTTGTAATGATGCCTATATTCGGGATCGTCCACGGTTTTTTACCCGTCGTCGGCTACAATTACGGGGCCGGAAGGACCGATAGGGTGAAAAAAGTCCTGGTGATAGCGATGAAATGGGCTTTCGTTATGACCCTTCTGGGCTTTGTCATGTTCATGTTATTTCCGGGACAGATCATCTCCGTGTTCAACGATAACGATACCCTTAGAAGCGTCGGTGAGAAGGGTTTTAGAAGGATCGCTCTTCTTTTCTTCCTGAACGGTCCGCTTGTCATCATGCCCAGTTTCTTTCAGGGATTGGGCAAGGGTGGAAAGAGCCTTCTTATACTGCTCACCCAGCGTGTGTTGATACTCTTCCCCGCGGTTCTCCTCATAGACCATTACACGGAAGGGGTTACCGGGATCTGGCTGGCATTCCCGATAGCCACCGTCTGGGCATTCTTCCTGGGTGCATATCTCATCAGGAGAGAGCTGAGGGAGCTCGGGGATAGGAAGAAGAAAAAGGCATTCTCGTTTGATTGACTCTCTTGAACGCGGAAGGACCTGCTTTCGTTCCATCTCTGCGTAATTACGTCACATCTGACCAGTCAACAGGTGTGCGGTCAGACTCCGTGGCATCAGAGGAACAACTGAGCACTTGGATAGTATGCCTACGGGCCAGCGGCAGTCAACTCAGGCCGATAAAAAGAATAATCGAGAATGTCCGATAAAGAGGGCGAGCCTTCGAGGTTGTGACTGGTGCCGACCCTCGACATTCTGATTATTGAAGGACTTTAGAGTGGATTGACATCTATGTTGGGGCGGGTAATCGTCTTGCTAGACATCAACCTCTCTTTTCGGTCGATATACCAACACAGATGGAAACCTAAAATAACTCTACAAAGGACAGAATAAACCAGAAGAAAATGAAAGGAAAAATAAAAAAGAAAAAAATGAGGGTAGAAAACTACCCTCACCTCAGAGCTCGTCCTCGAGGCCCTCGAGAAGCGCGTCGAAGTCATCATCGAGATCTTCTTCCTCATCACCAAGGGAAAGGTCATCCTCGGCGGTCTCTTCTGCGACCTCCTCGACCTCTTCCTCTATGACTTCCTCCTCTGCGGCCTCGACGACCTCTTCGCCGTATTCCTCTCCAGCTTCCTCGACCACTTCTTCGGAGACCTCCTCGACCTCCTCTTCCGTGGCCTCCTCTGCGGCTTCCTCGTAGGCTTCCTCCACTACCTCTTCCTCCGCCTCTGCGACCTCTTCACCGAATTCCTCCTCACCGGCTTCCTCTTCCACCACTTCCTCGCCCTCGCCGACCTCCTCTTCCACCACTTCCTCGCCCTCGGCGGCCTCGAGACCCTCGCCGATCTCTTCCACGGCAACGTCCACGTCCTCGCCGACGACTTCCTCGCCGATGTCCTCCAGCCCTTCACCCTCCTCAACGGTCTCCTCCATCTCGAGTTCGCCCAGCTCGGCCTCCAGGTCTTCCACGTCCTCGAGCACATCTTCCTCGTATTCCTCGGCCTCGAACTCGACACCGCAGCCCGGACAGGCCGCATCGGTCTCGTTCACCAGGGATCCGCACTCGGGGCACTCGAACTGTACGACCTCGATCTCCTCCTCGACCTCCCCCTCCTCGAAGACGACGCCACAGCCCGGACATTCCGAATCGGTCTCGGCAACCATGTATCCGCACTCGGGGCACTGGAACTCCACTACCTCCTCGGCCTCTGCCTCCTCCACCAGGCCTTCCTCAACGAGGCCGGCCTCCACCATCTCCTCCTCCTCGAGCTCCTCTTCACCGTACTCCTCCTCTTCTTCCTCCTCTTCCTCTTCGGGCTTCTTCTTGAAGACCACGACGAGTAAGATTATGACGATGATGAGGACGACGACACCAATGCCGATTCCGATCTTCGCCCCGTTGGAGATACCTCCACTAGTAGTGGTGTCTTCTTTCTCCGTCACGGTGACGGTGAACTCGATCTCGTTGGGGTTGCCGGCAGCGTCCTCGACCAGGAGGGTCACCGTGTAGGTTCCACCTTCCATGAAGGTGTACGAGGTGGTCTCGCCCTCATAGGTGTGCACAACGTCGCTTCCCTTCGTGATGGTCCAGGTCCAGTTCGCGATGGCGACGTTATCAGTGCTGTCCTTGGCGTCGAAATCCACCTTCTTGCCCACCTTCGGGTCGATGTTCTCTATCTTGTGGGTGGCCCCGTCCGCGATAAAGACGGTGTCTACGGTGGCGTTCGCCACGGGGTCGATGTTGTCGAGGATGGTCAGGGTGAACGTGGCGGTAGCCTTGTTGCCGGCCGCATCGGCGACCTCCAGGGTTATGGGGTATGCTCCGGGTATCTCGAAGGTGAAGTTCGCATCGGTCTCACCGGTGAGCGTCTTCGTCGCCCCGCCGTACTTGAAGGTCCAGGTGTAGCTGACAACGCCCACGTTGTCGCTGCTGCCCGAGCCGTCGAAGAATACCTGGGCTCCAATGTTCTTGGAAACATCATCTCCGGCGTCGGCCATCGGAAGCATGGTGTCAGCCACGGTTATAGTCAGATTGGTCTCGTTGGAGTTTCCGGCCGCATCCGTCACCAGCAGGAACACCTTGAAAACACCGGCATCGGGGAAGGTGAAGTTGACCTCCTCGCCGTACTTGTCCTTGTTATCAAACGTCCAGGTGTAGTTCAGGTCCTCGGTGGCATCCAGGTTGTCGCTGCTTCCCGAGCCGTTGAAGGTTACCATCGCACCCTGGTCGACCGTGTCGTCATCGGCTTCCCCTACACCCATCGGGTCGGTGATGTCCTTAACGGTCACGGTGATGTTCGTGACGTTCCAGTTACCCTGGGCATCGGTTATATTGAGCCACACCAGGTAAACTCCTGCCTTATCGAAGGTGAAGTTCACGGTTACTCCGTAGATCTCCTGCTCCACGCCGTCGTAGGTAAAGGTCCAGGTGTAGTTCACTATGCCTACGTTGTCGAGGCTCATGGTGGCGTTGAAGGTCATGTTCTCGTTCTGGTCGATGGTTGCGTTGAAGCCGGCATGAATCTCGGGTACCTGCGTATCTAACACGACAGCCGGTTCCTGGCCTTCCACCGTATCCTCGTAGGTATCGACGACATTTCCAGAGCCGTCATCCACCTCGAAGTAGTATCGGAAGGTAGAGGCGTTGTCCGGCGCAAGTATGGTGAGGTTGTAGAAGTCCGTGCCTGCCGTCTTCACCATGTTACCCGAGGAGAACGACATATTGTTGAAGGAATAGTATGCCTTCGCGGATAGCGTCGATCTCGTGGCCACGTTGTCGGTGGCGATTATGGACAGCGTGAAGAGCTCTCCTGCCACGGGTTCCCTACCATCGGTGTTATCCTGCCACTCCGGCGGGATCGTATCCTCAACCCCGATCTGACCTCCTGCCTCTTCGGTCCAGTTGCCCGCGTCATCGGTGATGTTGAACCAGTATTTCACGGAAACCGCGCTCTCGATTATGTTCACGGTCACCTGGTAATCCCAGCCGTTCAGCGTCATGGATGCCGTCAGGAAGTTCACATCGTCGAAGGTGTATCTGAGGGTAACGGAGGCCACGCCGATATTGTCGGTGGCAGACACGTTGAACATGAACTGCCCATCGGTTGTGGGAGTCCCCGTCGTGTTGTCGGTGACGAACTCGGGGTGGTCGTTGTCGTAGACGATGGTCTGGTTGTTCAGCCAGATGGCGAAGTTGTTGGATGTATCGTTGGCATAGACCGAATAGACCATGTTATCGACGCTGTGATTCAGTGTAATGAAGGCCACCCAGTTACCACCTATGTCGGTAAGGGATACATTCTCCGAGTACAGACCGTGGGTGTAGTGGACGAAGACGGTATCGACGTCTATGTTATCGATGACCTGTATGCTGAACTGATACTGGTCCCCGGTAGTTCCCCAGAGGGCTCCAGAGTTCATTTCTAGCACGGGATCGTCGTTGTCTGTAACGGTGATGGTCTCGGTGGCGTTCCTCACGAAGTTGCCGGATGTGTCGTTGACCTGTATGCTGTAGGTCAGGTCGCCGAGGCTGTCGTCCAGAGTAATGGTGAGGCTCCACGTTCCGTCGCCGTCGTCGACAAGCGCGTCGTTGTTCCCGAGGCCTCCGTGAGCCCAGGTCACGTTGACGCTGTCAACGGCGATGTTGTCCGATACCGTGATGTCGAAGGTGTATGTATCGCCGGTGGTCCCCGCATCAAGACTGTTATCAGAATCGAAGGTCGGGAGGTCGTTGTCGGTAACGGTGATGGTCTCGGTGGCGTTCCTCACGAAGTTGCCGGACGTGTCGTTGACCTGTATGCTGTAGGTCAGGTCGCCGAGGCTGTCGTCCAGGGTGATGGTGAGGCTCCACGTTCCGTCGCCGTCGTCGGTCAGGGACTGGTCGTCCCCAAGGCCTCCGTGGGTCCAGGTCACGTTGACGCTGTCAACTGCGATGTTGTCAGACACCGTGATGTTGAAGGTGTATGCATCGCCGGTGGTCCCCGCATCGGGGCTGTCGTCGTGATCCAGGGTCGGATCGTCGTTGTCGGTAACGGTGATGGTCTCGGTGGCGTTCCTCACGAAGTTGCCGGAC
>CAYRFL010000027.1:0-1158 GCA_964423515.1 uncultured archaeon | reverse complement strand
ACACCGTGATGTTGAAGGTGTATGCATCGCCGGTGGTCCCCGCATCGGGGCTGTCATCGTGGTCCAGGGTCGGATCGTCGTCGTCGGTAACTGCAACGGTCTGCTCAGCACCCTTGTCAGCGTTATCGACAGTATCGTTGAACCAGATGAAGTAAGTCAAGTCACCGAGGTTGTCATCCAGGGTGATGGTTCCAAGCCAGAAGCCGTTCGTAAGGATCAGCGACTCGTTATCACCAAGACCGCCGTGGCTCCAGTCCGCCCAGACCTCGTCGACGGCTACATTGTCGGAGACCGTGACGTTGAACTCGAAGTTGTCACCGGTGGTCCCCGCATCGGGGCTGTCATCCGCATCCAGGGTGGGGAATACTCCGTCCTGAGCGACTACAGCTCCTCCGTCGGCCAGTTCATTCCCTGATCCGTCGACGATGTCGCCATTTGCCGCAACGTAATTGACCTCCGGGGTCTCTCCGTCTCCCAGGTCCTCGCCCAGCGTCAGTATGAGATAGTCTCCACTGCCGTCAGGAACGGTAACGTCCGTAACAGTGTGACCTGCGACGGTCCACGCGTCGGCGTTCTTCACGTCATCATCGTCATCGACGTTCTCCGTGAAGGTGATATTGATGGTGGTCTTGCTGGTGAGTCCCGCGGACCACGTAGGTGCAACGCCGTCGTCGGGTGAGTTCGGACCCCACAGGGGGCCGTCATTAAGTGCCAGGTCCTTTATCACATCCACAAGAGATACATCCGGAGTCTCCCCGGTATCGAAGGCGGTGGTCAGCCTAATCTCCACCACTCCAGCAGAAGTCTCGTCCACGGAATCTATCGTGTATCCGGCAACGGTAAAGTCGTCCTTGCCCAGATATGTCCCGTGAAGATCCTCGCTGAAGGTCACCTCGATGGTCGTCGTGTTTATGGTCACGGATGATACATAGGTAGGTGCTTCCACATCGAGATCGAACTCCGCCTCGGGGGTGTAATCCTCCTGATCGTTGCCCTTTGCGTCCTTGGCTCCGGTGACGTCGATGGTGACATCGTCGGAACTCTCATCTGCATCGGTCAGGGTGAAGGTCTCGGTCCAGACCGTATCAGTTACGGTCCAGGCACCATCACCGCTGCTGGTCCAGGTCCCACCAACGCTGAAGGTGATGGTCGGATCGG
>CAYRFL010000026.1:0-44846 GCA_964423515.1 uncultured archaeon | reverse complement strand
AATGCCAGCTCAATAATGTCTTTGTCAGGGAGGTAAATTAGTGAACTACTGTGGTCGCTCCCTTAATAAAATTCTCCTCGATTCGGACCTGACTCTCACGTAAAAGTAGCTGATTGTAATTAGCGATAATCGAGAAGCCAACACTTCGGGTGAGCGAAGCTCCCGTGACGAATCACGAGGAGAACGAGCAGATACTCTGCGTGGGCAAAGGTGACCGAATCACTCGCCACTCCAGAGGTACATACGCACCTCGGACCCGTCAAATATACATACCTTCATTGTGCCAATTTCTATAAATATGATCAATAACATATCAATAATATCGGCTCAATTCGACGATTACGTAATAGAAATAAATGCTCGCCTCGGAAGATGGTATCATGAAGAAAATCGGATCACAACTGGAGAACATTGAATTGAACAAGGCCGAACAGAAGGAAGGCAAGACGGTACTGGAAAGCCTACCGATCAATTATGCTATCATCTTGGGTAAGAAATGTGACCTGGATTGCATCATGTGCGGCCAGCACAAGATTCACCGAAGGATATTCAATCGAAACTGGGAACAAATAATTTCGACCGAGGTGATCGATGAAATTCTCGAACTGTCGAAATTTGCCAAAGATGTTCTGATCTCCGGTGGAGAACCATTGATATATCCTCAAGCATCAAAAATATACCAAGGGATCAGTAAAAATAAACACGGTACCATGAGTATCATGACCAACGGTAATTCGCTGGATACTAAGTGGATCAAGCGGATCTGTTCCAAACATTTTGGTCAGTTGATAATATCGCTTGATGCTGCGACTGAAAGAACGTATTCCCGTATTCGACGTAAAGGGGACTTCTCCAAGGTCCTCGATGCAACGCGCCAGATCAGAAAGAGGAGCAAATCGAATTCCCATCCCCAGATAAGCTGGTGGTTCGTCGTGATGAAGCATAATTACAGAGAGATAATCCCTTTCATTGAATTGGCGGAAAAGCACAAGGTAAATTCCGTCGCTCTTTCCTGTATCAATTATCAACGTCCCCGATTCTATCTGGAAAACCCCCTGTACGATAAAGCTAGGGCACAGGAGTTACTGGTAATTGCTGAAAAGGCGGAAAAAATGGCCACAGACGCAGGTATCGGATTGCTTGATCGCATTCGTCCCACTGTTTTTTCAAAATACCCCGATCTGGGGCCCAAGGAATTGAAATTGACCGATAAGGAGTCGATCTCAAAATACGGAAAGATCCCCTGTGACTTCTTTTGGACCACGTTGAAGGTCGAAAGTGGGAGCGTATGGGCCTGTCCCTGGGTCAAAAAGAGGTACCGGAACATTCCGTTCGATCATAGGGAACAGAACATTCGATCCATCTGGAATACGGAATTATTCAAGGAAGCTCGAAAGAAAATGCACGCGGGAGAATACAGTGACGTATGCGGGCCGTATTGTCCCATTTACCTGCAATGGAAGATGGGACAGATGTGATTTGGAGTATGATATTGTTCCTTTCTACAAGACTGCCATGTGCTATCGTGACCAAATAGTAAAAATTGAGGGGGGCCGGCCGATACATATTTGTATCACATACAGGCATTACTTTATACGTCCATTATAACACGCCGTGAAAGGTGGCGAGCAATGATAAAGGAAATCTCTACCGTGTTTCTGTTTGTGATCATCATCTCCACAGTACCGATTGGAAATAACCGGACCGAGCATATCGGCAAAAACACAATGGGTCCCGAAGCTGTCCCGCAGAACCTCACCGAAACGAGATCGATACCCGTCCTCGCGCAGGTAACGGGTGAGATAAAATTAGACGAGGACGAGCAGGGAGCGGATGTGGGTCCGGGCCAGAATGGATTGGTACTTTTTCCAGGGACCGTCACGGTGAATACTCCGGTGGCACAGGTGGAGCTCTCAGTGAACGCTCAGGGACTGGAATGCTCCGTATACCCCACCTCTTTTATCCCCCAGACTGGCGTAGCGTATCCTTTCCAGGCCGTTGTACAGGTTCCGAATTTCACCAGCTGCGCCGAGGAGCACCGCATCTGGGTCACGGGAATGGCGACTACACAGATAGGCGGTCAGTCCTATCCGCTGGACCCTGCGAAGGGCATCGTCAAGGTCAACCAGTACTGCATGGCCAATGTGACCCCGGAAGTCCTCGAACGTTCCATAAGGGGCGGCGAGTCAAAAACGTTGAGGTTCCAGGCTCAGAACAGTGGGAACGGAAAGGATAATTTCAGTATCCACGTAAGGGATGCAGACATCCTCGAGGAGATGGGCATCATCTTCGAGATCGACGGCGAAGAAACGACAGTCCCAGAGGGAGGAACTGCCGAGATGTCGATGACCGTATCGGTGAGCGAGAAAGCACCTGAGACTAAGATAATGATCGAGTATTACATTAAAACGTCCACGCCTTATAGGGTCAGTGCGGTCGGAGTTGGTAGGATAGAGCTCGATGTCGAACCGGAACCTCCCTTCTTCTCGGCGGGGAACTGGGTGCTGTATGCTGTCGGGGCTGGTGTGATCTTGGTCATCGCCGGGATCGTGTTCATTTTCATCCGAAGAAGGAAAAGAGCCAGTTCAAAAACATAATGTATATCGCCGGAGGTATTTCCGAATGAAGGAGATAAATCGGATTCCCTGGATGTTTGTCTTGATACTGCTCGTTCTGCTAACGGGTCTGTTCCCGCTTGCCGGTGCACAATCATCGGATAACGGGGATGAGGACCGCGGACCCAACACGTCCGTTCTCTTGCCGCTGATCACCAGCGTCGGACTTGTTCTGGTGGGACTGGTCTTCTACCGTCTGGTCCGGAACTGGTCCGATGAAAGGACAATAAACCAGGGCCGGTGGAGAAAGTTGTGCATCCTTGTGTGCACGATCATGCCCATTGTCGTGGTATGGATCGCCTGGATCGTGAACATTCACGACCTGTTCTCCCTCGGGGGAAGATCGCTATGGGAAAGAATACCCGGTTTCTGCGGCATTATCTCCATGTTCGTTTTCATCACCTACGTCTGCTTCATGATCCCGTTCTTCCATTTCCTCCACCTGTCCACCATGAAGATCAACGATTTCCCCGACCAGTTCAGGCTCAAGGTGGACGAGGGTTACAGAATATATGTCGCCGCGATAATGTTCACAGTCGGCATCACACTTATCCTCTATTCATTGTACCCGGTATACAGCGAGTGGGGTTACTGGTCGGACATGCTATATGCCCTGAGCGGTACAGAATTTCTAGTGGGAATGATATTCATAGGCATCGGAATTTTCCTGTACAAAATGTTCATCATACCCGTGGAGATATTGATAGACAGCAGAGTGATACGAAAAAAGCACGGCAAGAGCCTTACCGAGGTTCCATGGGAGTATGTCCGGACAATAACGTTCCGGAACGTACAGACGAAGACCACTATATATCATGATTCCGCCAGGCCAATGATGATGTGGAGGTCCTTTTTGATAGAACACTCCGAGGGAACGCTTGATTTTACAGGTACCGAGCTGGGTTCGGAGAAGCGTTTGCTCCTTCTGTTCTTTGCGCTACTGTACAACAGGGAGCGCTCAAATCTGGCCGTCGAGATCGAACTGGAACCGACGTGGGGACAGGCCTGGTATGACGAGATGATGCCGCAGGTGAAGAAGCTTGCAGGGAACGACGAGGAGAGTGTGGAGTTCACGCCCGAATAGGGCCGTCACGTTCCGATCGCGATATAAATCACTCCCAGTATCCCGGCGATGACGAGTATTATTCCCAGAATGATGCCGATCATGGCCAGTTTTCTTCCCCTGTATTGTTCCGGATACTTTCTGACCTTCAGCATGGATATGGCACTGAAGATTATCCCCGCGAGCCCGACAGCGATGCCGAAGAAGATTAGACCCGATATGCTTACCTCAGGAGGGATCGACGGAAATAGAATGAAGAAAACAACGGCAAAGATACCCACGATGGACAGTATGAAGGTTATCAAAGAGATGCTGAATATGCTCCGTTTCCGGGTGGGAGAATCGGATGATACGGTGTTTGATGCATCCGGAGGAGGCGGCAGGGGAGGCTCCGGGTCAGCCGGGGAATCCATCACCACCGTCCTCGTGACCTCGGTGACCTCTGGACCTCCCCGTCCAGTACGGTCCATCCGGGGCGATGGACGGGATTTGTCCCCGGGGCGGATGATGTTCTTCTTGCCGATCTCCTTCAGCTTGTACAGCATCACATCCGTTCCCCACCGGTCTTCCTTCCGCTTCCGGAGGGCTCCCATGATCACCTCGTCCAGCTCCGGGGGCACGTCGGGATTCAGCGAACCGGGCGGTTCCGGCCGATCCATTAGGACCTTTCCCATGCAATCGGCGATATCCTCCCCCTTGAACGGATTTATACCGGTTAGCATCTTGTAGAAGACCACGCCTATCTGGAATATATCGGTCTGCCAGTCCACGTTCCCGTACTGTTTTTTATTATACTGCTCCGGCGCGCTGTAGGAAAGTGTTCCCTTGAAATCCCTGGATGAGGTGAGGGACTCGGAGGCCATGAACTTGCCGATACCCCAATCCGTTATCTTCGCGACTCCTTTGGACGAGAAAAGGATGTTCTCCGGTTTGAGGTCCCTGTGAACCGAGGCCATCTTGTGGGCATAGGAGAGACCCTCCAGCAACTGGGCCATTATCTGGACCGATTCACCCACTTCGAGCCGGTGCTTCTTCATGAGCTGTTTGAGGCTGCCGCCTTCCATGAGCTCCATGGCCATGTGGGGGATTGGCTCCGTGCTCACGTCATGCAGCCTGACGATGTTGCGGTGCTCCAGCCTCATCCAGATTTCAGCCTCTGCCCTGAACCTCTCCAGAGCATCCTGGTCAACGCTCCCGGGGCCGGCACTCAATTTCGGGATCTTAAGGGCGAAATCCTTTCCGCTCTTGTCAACACCCCTGTAAACGTCGGCAAAGCCGCCTGTTCCTAGCAGGTGGTCCACCGTGTAGCCGGGAAAAAGTTTACGCATGTTCTCCGGGGCAGGTTCCGGAATGGGTGGTGGCAGGAAGGATACGAAGGAATCGGAGCGGGCGATGGATGATGCCATGTACTCGCATTTGGGAACATTGCGGGAATATAAAAACGTTTTCTACCGAAATGGTCACTCAAATTCCTTACTCCGGCCAGGGGTGTCATTGGAATCACCGGATACGGATCACGAAAGGCAGGTCAAGACATATATACGGATAGCCTCATAAACTAACGGCGGTATCATTCTCACCAGGTGATAGAAGGTGTCAGATAAGATTTGCCCTCATTGTAATAAAAAGATCAGGGAATATCAAACGGAGATAAGAATCGGTTCGAGATCATGTCATAACAAATGCGCCCTGGATCATGCCATGAACAGCAAGGATGTGAATGAGGTCGAGATGTATTACAGGGCCTTCGAAAGGTTCTTTGATAATTGTTGGCCCTTTGCCACTTCTTTGGAACATATCGAGCGTCATTACGAGTATTTGAAGGAGAAGAGTTAGAGGGATTCCCCTCCATCCTCTATGCAATCAACGCCAATACCGATAAAGGTTAAAACATCACAGTGATATCTTCCCGCCCTTCTTCAGCAGCTCCAGGGCCTTCTCCGCCGCTTCCTTCTGCTTGTCCTCGTCGTCGAATGCATCCGCCACCGCCCGGTTCTGCTCCTCGATTATGTCCCGCAGTCCCTTCTCGATATCGTTCCTCTCCTTGCGAAGGCTCATCACCTCGTCCCGCAGGGTCACGGCCCTCTTGTGGAAATGGTCCGCCCTCTCACGGAGGGCCAGGAACTCCCTGTGCTTCTTGTCGGCCTCCCTGGATACGTGGTCCAGCTCCTTCTCCTTCTTCTCGATCTCTGCCTGGTACTTGTTGTAGATGCCGTCGAGCTCTTTTTTGAACTTGTCGCTCTCCTTCATCAGGAGCCGGTGGTATTCCTGCGCCTTCTGGGAGAGCTGCACCACATCCTCGTGCGCCATGTCGTGGTCCAGAAATACCTGCTCCTTGTCGAGGATGGCCCTCTCCCGCTCCATCTGCTCCTTCTTGTATTCCGGAAGCTCTTTCTCCAGTTCATCCATTCTGGCCTTGAGCTCCTTTATCTTGTCCATCGTCTCCAGTTCCTTGTCCCTCGACATGGCGGTTGTCTCGTACTTCATCAGCAGGGACTGCATCTCCATGTTGGCCATGTTTATCTCGCTTATCGGGTCCCGTTCCTTCTGCCTGCGGTTCTGATCCCCCTCCTCCCTGATCGCAGATATGGATTCGGCATAGTTGCTGCGCTTCTTCTTCTGGACCTGTACCATAGCATTGAAGCGGTCACGGTTCAACCTGTACGGGGCGATTACCTCGTCCCGTTTTCTCTTGAGCTCATCCATCTCCTCCCGGCGCTTGTCCCGCGCCTTTCTCATAGAGGCTATGACAGTCCTCTTCCGGTCGTTGAGGGAATCGCGCTCCTTTCTGAGAAAATTCGCCTCCTCATTGAAAGAATCCCTCTTGTCGAACAGTTGTCTGAGCTTCTTTTCCGCGCTACCCAGCTTCTCCAGAAGTTTCTTCCTATCCTCGTCCGTGAATTCCATTATCCACACGCCCCCTGTATGAACGGTGTAACTGTAGAATCGACCATCCCAATCGGAGGTAATAAAGTCTTCCAATATCTATATTTCGGGAAACATGCCTTCGAATTAACTTGCCATGAGCCACCGTTTTGCCCAGTCCCATCCCATCTCAGTTCGTCCCGGCCTTCTCCGTCCGGTGGATCATCTTTGCGATCTTCGCCCCCATCATGCCCGCGACCACCCCTGCGTCCACGTTGACCACGAGGATCGGGGCACAGGATTGAAGCATTCCCATCAAGGCCGCCTTTCCGCCACCGCCGTATCCGTATCCCGACGATACTGGGAGACCTATCACCACTGCTTCCGACAGACCCGCCACGACGGACGAAAGCGCGCCCTCCCTTCCCGCTGCCACTATGATCACCCTGATATCTCTCCGATTCATCTCCTTCAGAGCAGGCCACAACCTGTGTATACCCGCCACGCCCACGTCGTAGGAATGATACACGTCACATCCCATTTCCTCAGCCAGGACCATGGCCTCTGTGGCGACGGGTATGTCGGCGGTCCCGGCCGTCATTATTCCTATGGTCGGCCTTTTCCGTTCTTCTCGGCAATCCCTTTCATCCTTCCTTCCCACCACCATCATTCCCGCATCCGGATATCGCATCACATCGTGATCCGGAAAGTCCACTTCGTCGAATGTATTTGCCGGTACCTTCGAGAGGATGACCCGCCCATTTTCTCTCAATGCGCTTTTTACGATTTCGAATACCTGCCCAGCGGTCTTGCCGGTGCAGAGTATCACCTCGGGCACGCCAACCCTAGTCTCCCGGTTCACGTCGAATTTGGCAAAATCCTCGATCTCTATCATTGAGTTCCGGATCTTCCTCTTCGCCTCTGCCACGCTCGTCCTGCCTGCCAGGAGGTCCTCGAGAATGTCATCCATGGGCCCGTTAAACGACGTATCGGATAAAAATGTTTAGGCTTGTTCGTATGAAAGTGTGCCAAGTTACCATGGGGTCCATAGGGGGAAGTTATAAATAGAGATGAGTTTAATATATATCACGCTAGCGACCCGGGGAGCGAAATCCTGAGAAAGTGGAACTATGAAGGGATTATATCGGTCGTGAAATATGCCAAATGTGCGCTTTCCGTTTGAAATAGGAGGAATGATGATGAGCAAATTGATATTGAACGATAATATGATAGCTCTCATTCAATCCAAGGTCAAATACATAGAATCCGTGGACCTGAACGGTACGATTCCCTTTGAGGATCCCGTTTATTCCGACTTCTACAACAAGTTCATTGCCCTTGATGAATGAAAACAAGTTTATTTTTTCCCTAATATGAGTGACGTCCGTCGGGGCGATCAGAAACCCCATAGTAGAATGATGTTCTTGAGGGAGTAGGGGTATCTCTCCCCGTTCTTGCATATCATCCAGTTTCCGCCGTCGTTTATGACCTCTACCAGGAGAACACCTCCCTTTCTATATCAAAGATCGTCGTATGAATCGTCGAAGCTTATCCGGCAGCCGTAGGCTCGATATATCTCTTTCCAGGAATTCAGTTCGTCATCCATTGGTTTTTCCTCCGTTTTTTCTATTTCTGATTAGAGGATGCCTCCTGTTGTATTTAAACCTCAATTGAGGGGATGGGTGAAGGTAAAGTATAAATATGATGATCGATTGAGATAGATTTGCATATGCTGTTTTCCAGTGAAACGACCGGAGAACGGGGAGAAGAGATATGTCCCAAAGGCGAGGGGCCAGGGCTCATTTATAGCTCCTGTCAGTCAATGCTCCTCACGTCCAGGTAGGGGTAGGTATGAAGAACGGAGAGATCGCGGAAATGTTCTACCGTATAGCAGACATCCTCGAGCTCCGGGGGGAGATCGTATTCAAGGTGAGGGCATACCGCTCGGCCGCTTCCGCATTGGAAAACCTGGGCGAGGACATCGAGGTATTCCATCGAGAGGGGACGCTGCAGGAGATAAAGGGCGTCGGAAAGGCCATCGCAAAGAAGATCGCCGAATACCTGGAGACGGGAGAACTGGCCTATCTGCACGAGATAAGGAATGACATTCATCCCGATATGATAAAGATGCTCGACATACCGACCCTTGGACCTAGAAAGGTCATGGCGCTCAACAGGGCGTTGGGCATTGAGACCGTTGACCAGCTCGAGAGAGCAGCAAGGGAGGGAAAGATAGAGGACTTGGACGGATTCGGCTTGATATCGCAGGAGAACATCTTGAAGGGCATCGAGGTCCTCGCCGCATCACACGGCCGAATGCTCCTGGGCGAGGCGTTCCCCAAGGCCATGTCCATGGTCGATTACCTGCGCTGCCAATGCAAGGAGCAGATTTCCGATATATCTATTACGGGTTCGCTCAGGCGAATGCGCGAGACCATCGGAGATATCGATATTCTCGTGGCTCCGTCGTTTGCTCCTGATAGGCGGATGAACGGGGGTTCCCATGGAACCGTTGATATGATCATGGATGCGTTCAACTCCCATCCGAAGGTGGAGGACGTTCTGGCAAGAGGAGATACGAAATCATCGGTTCGCCTTCGGGACGGCACACAGGTCGACCTCCGCGTGATAGAGCGGGAGAGCTGGGGCGCGGCCCTCCAGTATTTCACCGGTTCCAAGGAGCACAACGTCGCAGTGAGGAAGATCGCAATAGAGCAGGGTTTGAAGATAAACGAGTACGGCGTTTACCACCGGGAGAACGGAGAAAAACTTGCCGGTGTTGACGAGGTCGAGGTGTACGAGAGACTGGGGCTTCAGTATATTCCGCCGGAGGCCAGGGAGGACCGGGGAGAGCTGGAACTGGCGGCCAGGGGGGGATTCCCGGAGCTCGTCTCAATGGAGGACATAAGGGGCGATCTGCACATTCACACCGATCGCAGCGACGGCACAATGTCTCTCTGTGAGCTCGCCGCCCAAGCGCGCGGGCTGGGATACGATTACGTAGGGATCGCGGATCACTCTCCCAGGATGAAGATGACCCGGGGACCGGATGCCCGGCGGATGCTGGAATATATCGAGGAGACGAGGAAAGCCAGGGAAGAGCTGGATGACGTTTTTCTATTGGCAGGGTCCGAGGTTGACATTCATCGGGACGGTTCACTGGATTATCCGGACCATGTGCTAGAAGAGCTGGATATCGTCATAGCCTCGGTGCATTCGGGTTTTTCACTGGGAGAGAAGGAAATGACGGAGCGTATAGTGACGGCCCTATCGAGCGGCCACGTCAACATACTCGCCCATCCGACCGCCCGAAAGATCGGTCGGAGGGATCCGGTGGCCCTGGACATGCGCAGGATCGTGGAGGTGGCTGTTGACAACGGGGTCGCCCTGGAGGTAAATTCCATGCCGGTGAGACTGGATCTCAACATGGACCATATCCTTATGGCAATGGAAATGGGGGCGAAGCTCGCCATCAACACCGATTCGCACACCCCCCGTCATCTGGAGGTCATGAGATACGGAGTGGCCACGGCGAGGAAGGGTAGGGCAACGAAGCACAGCGTCATCAATACGTGGGACAGACAGAAGCTGATGAGGTTCCTTGATGGCTGATCAATAAAGTGGGATCCGGTAGCCGGAGATTGGCATGTAACGAACCGGCTATGGCGCCCATGGCGCAGCAAGTTTCCAGCGAGTATCCAATTCCAGTGACGTCCAGGTGCCGCTCGCATATCCTTCTAACGGGGTCCGGAAGGCCCCGGGGTCCCAGTCCAACGAGGAGCAGAACACCCCTGGTATGCAGGAGTACGGTTGCAACCTCCCGTATCTCTATCGCCTTTCCCGGGTCGGGCCTGCAGGTGGTGGCAACGGGTAAGCCCAGCTGGGGTGGAAAACCCTTCTCAGGATACGGGAATATCTGGAGCCTTCCAGATCCGGCCAGCTCCAGAAGATAGGAACCGTCCTGCCCGATGGAGGTGCTGCCGGCGATGAAATCCGCAACGTCCATGGGAGATGCAAGTTCGGAGGTGAAGGGGAAACCGAAGAGCGCAAGGTTATGGTGGAATGCCGCACACAGAGCTCCCGCACGGGCTATTGCCCTCCTGTGAGGCTCCCGCAGCTTCTTTGGATCGTACGTGTTGTATAGTCCCATGGTCGCCCGTCTCATGTCAATCCCGGGCCGGGCACCGACGAAGATGTTTAAAAGGTTACCGTCGTTTATCCCCTCTCTATTTCATACGGGAGTTGTACCAACGATGCCCATCCGCTCGAGAAAGGTGATATTCGTACCCTTCTGTGTCCTGTGCCAGGGAGCAAAGGCCCGGGGCCTCGCCAGGACCCATCGAGCGATAGTGAGCGAAATTGTCTATATGCTGGTGGAAAGTGATGTGAACATCGTTCAGTTGCCATGTCCCGAGATGCTCGGGGAGGGTCTCGAAAGGGAACCCCGCGATGCGAGCTACTACGAGAGGGCTGACTTTATGGAGACATGCCGGGTGCTGGCCCGATCCCAGGCGGACATCATAGAGAGCTTCACCCGGGCCGGTTTCCACGTGGTTGCGCTCCTGGGCATCGAGAGGTCGCCGTCATGCTCCCTTTCGCACGTCAGGAGGAACGGCATGGTGGTGCGGGGAAGAGGCGTTTTCATGTCCGGGCTCATGGACGAGCTGGAGTGCAGGGGGATATTCCCACAAACCATCTCTCTGGACATCGGGAAAATGGAAGAGGCGCTTGGCAGGTTGTCGGAAAGCCTTTCGTCCGCCGGCGCCTCGAGGGGTCCGTGAATCCATCATCCTTTTTGCCTCTTTTTGGACGGGTAAAACAAATGGCCAAATAGAGAAATAATTATATTATATAGGAAAGGTATTAGATTTTCATTTCCGACTCTGCTCACGAGTCCAATAAGACCTATTGGTTATATCTCGAACCGTAATTCGAACCTGGAAAGGTGGAACAATGTCAGACAGACCGCTTCGTCGTATTTTCGCTTTGATCGTGATCGCAACATTTCTGATTCCTGCGGGACAGCTCGTCCTTTTCCGATGGACGGGCAATGTCCGTGGCGATGGTCCCGGCCCGATGGGAAACGGGGCCGTGGATGAAGGACTCTCCGGCTATCCCGCCGATGAATCCCTGCTCGTATGGGACAACGACGGCGGGGACCTGCCGGACGGTGTCAACGGCTGCGAGCATTTCGTGAACGCCTCCCTTCAGACGCTGGGTTACTCCAACGTGACCGTAACGTCCCAGGGGGAGAACCTTACGAGTTACAATCTATCGAATTACACGGTGGTGTTCGCGCTCATCGGGATGGCGCCGGTCACCGGCAACATATCCGGTGAGGAAGAAACGGCACTCACGGATTTCCTCGACGACGGCGGTCGGCTATACATAGAGGGAGGTGATGTGGGATTCCAGGCCAACGACGGCGCCGGTTCCGGCGAGTTCTCCAGCCTCTGGCCGTATCTGAAGGCCAATTACGTATCGAACGGTGCTTCTTTCGGCCAGTTAAACGGCACAGCCTCGCTCTTCACCGACGATATGCAGTTCGACTATTCCGGAAATGACACGAGCATGGACGTGCTCTCACCCGCCGCGGGAGCCTTTTCGCTCTTTGAGAACGACACCAACGCAACGGGCATAGCTCATAATGGCAGTTACAGGACCGTTTGTCTTTCCTTCCAGTTCGGCGGTTTATCGGATGGCAATCAATCCTCCACCAGGGACGGCTTCATGGCACGCACGATGCATTTCTTCTCCTATGAGCTCGTAAGGGACATTTCCGTTGTGGGTGACAGCCTGAATTACGGTGGTCTCATCGATTTCGAGGGGGACAGCGATATGGGTTGGACCCACCGGGCGGATCGGGGGAACGACGTCTGGCAGAGGGGCGTCCCGTCCACCGGGCCCAACGCCGCCCATTCCGGTGACAAGGTCTGGGCTACGAACCTGGGGGGAAACTATCCGGACCAGTCGGATTTCTCCCTCTACGTGCCTCCCACCAACATCGCACCGAACACGGAACTGGTCTTCTGGCATTGGTACACTATAGAAGGTTTCTTCGACGACGCCAATGTAGAGATATTCGATATAGGGGCGAACCGATGGGTGATACTGGCCAATTTCGACGGTCAGAGCGGGGGATGGGTGGAGGAGACCGTACGGATCCCTCCCCAGTACTTCGGTGAGGTCGATATCCGGTTCCGTTTCGTCACCGATGTCAACGTGAACTTCGAGGGATGGTACATCGATGACGTGGAGATCCCCTCCGTGGACTGTATGTACAAGCATATGAATGGTTTCTTCGTGGGGAACGAGAAGGAGGTGGTACCCTCCGTCACAGTGGAGAACAGCGGAAATATGAACATGTCCTTTCCCCTCATGGGAAGGGTCTATTACCAGGGGAACGGGACGGTCGTTTACAATCAGACCGTACAGGTCAACCTAACACCCGACGAAAGGAAGAACGTTTCATTCCCCGTGACGTGGAACACGAGCACGACCGTCAATGTGACCTACGTTATGGAATTTAGCTCTCTGGCCCCGGAGGAGAACGGCAGCGGCCAGGACAATTCGACGTCGGTTAATATCTACGTGGGCATTTTCGAGGACCTGAAGGCGAATGATATTTTCGTGGGCTCCATAGAACCGGTGGTGCCAGGCGATGTTATAACACCCAAGGGCGATTTCGTAAACCTCGGGAACGCCAACATCACCGGCTTTACCGCCTCTCTCAAGATAACGGACGGAGGTTCCAATGTCTTCTACTGGGCCAACGTATCGGGACTGAGCCTCAACCTGTCCTGGGGGAACAACACCACGGTGGAGTTGCCTCAATGGACCGTGCCGAACGGTGATGGGGATTATCTGTTCAATCTGACGCATGATTACGGGGACAAGTACGGAGAGAACGACAGATACGAGAGATGGGTACGGGGCGAGGAGTACTACGACATATCGGTGAATTCCTTCCATTTCAACGTAAGCCTCCCTCTGAACTCCTCAAAGAAGGTAACACTGGTGGCGAACATCACGAACTGGGGCAATATGAACGCCACCAACGTGCAATTGCGCTGTGTCATATACAATTCGACCGGCGTCGAATTCTACAACAGGACCAACAACACCATAACGGTCAACAGACCCATGGGAAATACGACAAAGATCCCGTTCACGGACCTGGTCCTTCCATCTGAAGAAGGTAATATGACCGTTGAGATAGATGTTCTCTGGAACGAGGATGAGAACGTCTCGAACGATCACCTGTCGGACAATGCACTCATAGATGATCATCACGATATCGGGCTGGTCTCGTCCGATTCGGTCACAATGGCGGGGGATACTACGTATGGGTATTACAAGCGCGGAGTTCATCAGGTGACCGCCAACGTAACGAATTACGGCAACGTGAACCACACGCCTGTGGTGGATTTTCAATATGCGGTGGAGGAGGAACCGAGGCACATATTCTACGATGATATGGAGAATGGAGAGGGGGACTGGTTACAGCACGATCTGAACGCGGCGGGGACACTATTCCACATAGTCCAGCCGAATTCACAGCACAATGACCATCATTCTCCTGACCGCTCATGGTGGTTCGGCGATGAACAGGCAGGCAATTACGTCGATGGACAGCTCGAGGTGTTGGTCCAGAGGATTGACCTGACAAACGAGTCCGAGGTTTATATTGACTTCTGGCACAACTACAAGTTCCATGCCAACAATGACGACGCGGCCTTTCTGGTATATGACACGGAACTCGACCACACACAGGCGAACTACTTCATCATCGAGACATACCAGGGTACGAGCAACGGCTGGGAGAACAGAAAGGTTGATATCACCCAGTACTGCGGACAGGAAATACTCCTTGGTTTCGCGATCAGGACACTCGGTGGGAACACCGTGGACAAGGGCTGGTACGTGGATGATGTAAGCGTGAACGCACCAAATCACACGGTGGTCGACACGCAGAGGGTCGTCGGCCAGGAGATCGCTCCCGGGGAGAGCACCATCGTCACCGATAATTACGATTTCGACCAGAACGTCACCTACTACATACTGCCGAAGACGGTCCTTGCCGGCGATGAGAACTCGGGCAACAACCTCGGGCTCCGTAAGGTCGACGTAAAGGATTTCCCCGACCCGGCCATGCTGGATATCGACATGACCGGTGGACGGATTACCGAGATAAGGAACGATTTCGAGGACGACGACGGCGGGTTCGTGGCATCGGGTATGAACACTTTCGAATGGGGGACACCCTCCCAGGCCGGCAGCCCGACCATGGACCGCCGGAACGAGAAATGCTGGGCCGTATCCCTTGCGGAGGAGTACAGGAACGACCTGGACATTGCTCTCACCGCAAGGCTCGACCTTCGAAATTACACCGGTGCTATGCTCAGCTTCGAGCATTGGTTCGAGATAGAGGAGTTCAACGACGGCGTATGGCTGGAGATGAGGAACGAATCCAGCGTGAATTACTTCAATATCTCGCCGATCGGAGGATACCCGTCCTCGTGCAGGATACCCCAGGGATGGCCCGGGTTCCCGGGCAACATCCCGGCATTCAGCAGTATCAGCGGCGGTGGGCTCGAACCGATCTGGGAGACCGCCTTCTTCAACCTGAGCAAGTACGTGGGATCCGTGGCCGATATAAGGTTCAGATTCCTCAGCGACAATGCCATCATCAGACCGGGATGGTTCATGGACAACCTCCACGTTTACGACCCCGTCAAGGAGGCGAAGTACAGGGTCAACAAGGGCGTGAACTGCGTTTTCAGCTTCGATTATTCCAATTTCGGGAACATCATTACCGCCGGCGGCACGGGAGAGCTGACCGTGGAGGGAATAACCGATGTGGGCTACTCCTTCACGGATTCGTTGGCCCTGGCCAACGTGGCTCCCGACGCCAGGGATACGAAGACCTTCGGCGCCCAGTGGACGTCGCCGAACACGGAAGGGTTCTACCGTGTAACGGTCAATCTGACCTCGGCCGGCGACCTGATGTTGGCCAACTCGGTATACTCCATGATCGTGGAGGTCCAGGATTCCCACAGCATCCAGACCCGGAAGATAGCCAATCCTGTCAACATAAACGGCTACGCCATGGGCAGCGAGATCCAGCTTCAGGGTATCATCAGGAACGACGGGACCCACGACGAGACGGGGATCGCCGTGGAGGTCACCATAGTGGATACGGAGAACGACAGCTGGACCCCCGAGGAGTTCAGCACGGCAGTGAACATCAAGGTCAAGCACAGCATCATCGTGCCCTTCACATGGACCGTACCCGACAGGCTTGGGGCTACCTATCTCATCACCTACCGGTCCTCTCACGTGAATGACGAGAACGGGACCGACAACGCGTACTCGGTGATCATCTACGCCCTTCCCGAAGACATGGACAACGCTGTTTTCGGGTTCGTGAGGGACAATACCACCGACTCGCCCTATTACTCCCGGCTGCTCCCAAACGTATCCGTTGCCCTGAAGGTAACGGACACGGGGAACGTGGTGGAGCGGACCACCACCGACGAGAACGGTTTCTACTCCCTGAACCTCACGGCGAGGTTCAAAGGACTGGACTACACGCTTCAGTTCTCCAGAGCATGGTATCATCTTGCGACGGCCGACTTCTTCCTGTTGACCGGCGAGGTATACAAGATCAGCACGGAACTCCACGTGGACAATCTTCGGCCCAGGGCGGTACTGGACCTGCCCCTGGACCCGCCGTATTACATCCTGGAGGACGAGGTCTTGACCATCGGTTTCGACGAGACCACGGATGCGGACCGTCCCGATCAGGACCTTGTGTATAGGCTGGAATCTGATATCAGCGGCCTGCTGTACGAGGGCACGAACGGATCATTCACGGACACCTTCGAACCCGGTGTTCACCTGCTGACGCTCACCGTGACAGACGAGATGGGCGGGAACGACTCCACCACGGCCGAACTGACGGTTTACGGCGCGACCTGGAATGAGTACATCTTCGACGATGCGGCCTTGGTGATCGACCTGCTCTCGGCCGGACCGGGGAGTATCGCCGTGGCAGAGGCACAGCTGGTGGACGTGTCCGATGACCTTCTGGACATGGGTTACAGGTACAACATAAGGACGGAGGGCGTCATCAAGGTGCTGGGCGCTGAAATAACGGTATATTATCTCAATGAGGACCTCCGTTACAATGCCAGGGAGGACATGCTTCGCTTCTACAGATTCGATCATCTGTATCCCGACGCATCCTGGGAGGCCATGAACGTGACCGGAAGGGATGTGGAGAACAATTCGATATCGACATCCTACAGCGGCAGCAACAGGACCATGGACATGGATGTCGTCCTCTTTGCCACGAAGGACAGCACCCCTCCATTCGTCATCGACACGGTTCCTGGGGACGGGGCCACCGACGTGAGCGTCTTCACTCCCATCAACGTCACCTTCTCGGAGAATATCCGCTTCTCCCAGCTCGGCCTCGAAGATGTCGTTCTTCGGGAAGGGGGAAGCGACGCCCTCATCGACATGGAATACAACGATACGACCCATACCCTTTTCATCATACCAAGGACGGCGGCCCTCCAGCCCAAGACCAAATACACCGTGACCGTGGAAGGAATATACGATATGGTCTACAACGAGATGGACAAGTTCATCTTCAGCTTCATAACGGGGAATTGGATCCAGACCAACGGGACCGTATCGGGATTCGTGAAGGACGAGAGCAGAAACCCCATCCCCGATGTCAGGATATTGGTGGACGGTGAGGAAGTGGCGCTCACCGACGGGACCGGTTACTATTCCTTCAGCTACAAGGCGGGGGCCTATTCCCTCACGGCGAACGGGACGGGTTATCTGGATTCCGTACTGGAGGGAGTGGACATCTACGCCGATCGGATCATCAGCAGGAGCTTCATTCTATTAAGGTACGTGCACATGGACGTAACGTTGGTGACGGGAAGGGTGGCATACGCGGACGAAGACGGCGACATCGTCCCCCTCAAGGAAGTCCTCGTGAAGTTCGACGGGATAATCAAGACCAGGACCGACGATAACGGCGAGTTCGCCGTCAGCATCGAGAAGGGCACCTATATAATGTCGCTGGAGAAGAACGGTTATGCGACCCATCAGATCGATGCGGTGCTCGAGAACGACACCTTCTCTTTGAACATCACCCTGAGGAGAATGGACTTCGCCGTGATAGCCGGAAGGATAATCGGACCGGATAACCTGCCCCTCTCGGGGGTCAACGTCACGCTGGAACCAAAGTCCATAGGCGATGAGAAAAGGTATGCCGAGACAGACTCAGAGGGCCGCTATTACGTTGAGGTGGAGGCGGATCTATCCTATACCGTCACGTACATGAAGGTGGGTTACGAGACCTTCACCGCAGGCCCCTTCAGACTGGAGGAGGGCGAGGAGATGGACCTGGACCTCCACATCATGATCAAGACCTCGAAGGTGACCGATGACAGCAGCGCCCTGGATTACTGGCCGTGGATACTGCTCGTTATGATCATTGGGTTGGTAGTGGTGATGTTATTGCTCGTACTGAGGCCTAAGAAGGAGAGTGAGGATGATTTCGAGGAGCAAACTGGTCCCGTGGAGCTGCCCGAAGCGGCGGCGCAGCCAGCGGATCGGGATGAACCCACCGTGATCGCCCGCCCGGAGGAAACGGGATACGAGGCCCCGGGCCCCTTCGAGGGAGCCGGACCCCGGGGACCCCCGGGCCCGCCGCCATTGGCAGGCGATAGGGAAGGGATACCCGACGCCTATCCGGAGAGCGGTCTTGGCCTGGAAGCTGCACCGGGGACGGAAACGGCTACCGGGGAGCCGGCGATAGGGCTTCCGGGAATGGAGGAGCACGCTGCAATGGGCGACGGTATCGAAGAGGAGAGGCTGGCCCTTCCGCCGGGACCGGAAGAAGGCGGAGCGGAAGGAGAGGCCGCCCCCGGGCCGGATACAACGGTGGAACCCACCCAGATAACAGAACCTTCACCGGCCGTGGAGACCACGGAGATGCCCGCTTCCGTGGATGAAACAATGGCAGCGGTACCCGCCGCCGTACGGACGGACCCTGAAGCGGCTGTTACAGCGGTCGAACCCGCACAGGTGGAGGCCCGATCCGATCCGGTAACCCGAGGGCCGCCCGGACCGCCCCCCGTACAACCCGTTCCAGCGGCCTCGGCAGCACCGGCTCCGGTACAGACGCCTAAAAAGAGAGTGGTGAGGCGGAAGGTTGTCAAGAAGACGGCAGTGAAGAAATAGGGGTAGTTCCAATGAATTCCGTCCTTCTTGGTTAGACGCCATTCTAACCTCGGCGGTGAATGGTTTTTTTCATAATAGGCGCCGGTGGAATTATACCTTCTCGGAATACGAACTCGAGAGATAGAAGAAAGTATGGCCAGATCCAAGGTCACTGGGAGGTTCGGCCTCCCCCTCTCATCCACTTCCTCGAATATCGGTAACGCCTACATTCCAAGCAGGTCCTCGAGGTCGGCCAGGTCGTCATCCAGACTCGTATCCAGGGAATCCGCCTTCTTCTCCGCCTTTCCGATAGCGTCCGCATCTTCCGTTGATTCCGGTGCGGGCTCGGGTTCCGGCTCCTCCGTCGGGGCTTCCGCGTTTTCCTGAGCCGTCGGGGGCTGCGCCTGTGGCTCTGCCTCGCCTCCGACCTCTTCCTTCGCCTCTTCCCGGTTTTCTTCCTTCACCACGTCAGCAAAGGAGGGAAGCTTCACTTCCGGTGGAGCGTCGGAGGGCTCTGCCGCAACGGGCTCCGCAGCGTTGGCTCCGACTTCGGAGGGCCCCGCCTCCATGGCGGACAGGGCCTCGTCGAACTTCAACTGACAGCTGTCGAAGTCCCCGCTCATCATGGAATCTTTTCCGATATTGAACAGTTCGAGCATCCCGGTGGTATCGAGTCCCTGTTCCTTGAGCTCCTTTATTCTCGCCAGTATATTCTCCGATTTCGCCACAAGTTCGGTATACCTGTTGTGGATCGTCGTGACCATGTCCTTGCTTTCCTCAATGCTCACGGCAGCCTTTTCGAACTCGCTGCGCTCGATCTCGTCAGCTGCCCGTTCCAGAACCGAGAGGGGTCCAGAGACGTCGATATAGGGCGGTGCACGGTCCACCATCGCCTTCGTCTCCTCGTAGCTCTGCCGCACTTCCTCCCCCTCATCGGTTGTTTCGGAGGATCCCGCCAGGTGCGGGGGAAGGGCGGGTAGCGATGAGGTTCCGGGAAGGCCATAGGCGTCCTCCCCTTCCGATTCATCATAGGAAGCTCCGTGATCCGAAAACTGCGATTCGAAATGAGAACAGGCGGGACACAACCACTCGCCGGAGAGATAGTCATAGTCGAGTATCCCTCCACATCGCTCGCAGTTGTAGCTCTGTTCGGCAGCCAGGGATTGCTCCATGACCACGGGCTCAGGGGCCGCTCCCTCGCGGGGACCGTAGGTGAACGATCCGCAGGAGTTGCACTGCCATCGCTGGTACTCTTCCTTGTACGCCATGGGCCTGTTGCACCTGGGGCAGGGATTGACCGGCTCCTCGGGTGCCTTGGGCGCGGCGGCGGGCTCGGGCAGGTCTATCGGCTCGGGTTCTTCCCTTTCCCTCCTCCCGGCACGCCTTATCACGACTATGACGACGGCGAGGATTATTCCAAAGACAAGGATCAGAATGGCAGCGATGACGACACCCATGGGGAACTCGTCCTGGCCGCTCTTGGTATCCGGTATCTTCATGTCCGGGTCCATCCTCTTGGGTGAGGAAGTGGGGCTCTGCGGGTCGGTATCTTCCTGGAATTCCTTCAGGTTGGAATAGCCGTCCCCGTCGGGGTCGTCCGTTGCGCCGAATAGATCGATGTTGTTGAAATGTTCCTTCTCCCATGTATCCGGCAGGTTGTCTAGATCGGAATCCACTATGGTTCCGAGCAGTTCGGGTACGTAATCCGAGATGCCGTAGCTCCATTGTGCCGTATGCGTCCAGGCCACGGCGCATATGCGGTACTCCAGGGAGTCGTCCTCCGAGAGATACCTGTCCTCAGCCTCCTCCCTGTCGAGCACCTCCACGATCTGATAGGTCGGCAGGGTCCATTCTCCGCCGCTCTGCTCCGGGTGTATGAAGGCCGCGTAACCCTTATCGTAATAATCGAGGGCATGCTCATCGAGATTCTCCACCATTTCCCGGTCCTGAAGTGGGCTCCACTCCCAGTCGTCCCCGTCCTCGCTGATGCCCTCGTATATGTCGATCTGCTCGACATCGTCCCCCACGGCCGTTACCTGACCGTCGATGCGGTACTCTTTCGTTATCTGCACCTTCCCGCTCCCAACATCCTTGGAGCTGATGACGATGTCGATGGTCTCGATCTCGATATCGACCATCATCGACGGGGACAGTGGTAAACCCTCATGTATCTCCCCGGTGAGGGGGTCCGAGAGCCACTGGGCCTTCCGGAGATTGTTGAGGGGCATGACCGGACCGAAGCACAGGACGTCCATGTCCTCGTTCCCGTCCCCGTCCACCGCCGTGATGGCGAAGTAATATTCCTCCCTGTCGACGAGATTGACCTCATCGAACACTCCCAGGGTACTGGACTCCTTGTCCACCTGATCGATCAACTTGGCCGGTTCCATCAGACGGACGTTCGTAAAGGCGGTCATCGATTTGTAGATGGAATAGTGATCGAAATCCTCCTCGGTCACCTTGTTCCAGGTGAGCGTTATGCTCTTCCCGTTGTCATCGGGAGTATCGAAGACCAGAAGACCCGTGACCTTCCCGGGAGGAGTACCGTCCTTGGCTATGCATTCTGCCACGTTGGACATGGGACCGGCGTTATTCCATTCGTCAACGGCCCTCACTGCAAAGTAGTAGGTCGTCCTCCCCACAAGACCCGTGACGGTGAGAACCTCCTTCTGGCTGCTGTGCGAGGGCAGGGGTATGTCCTCGCTGTTCGGTATCTCCTCGGCGCCGTACCAGTCCCAGGCGCTGCGTATCTCCTCGTCGGAGTATCGTATGAGATATCTGGAAGCTCGCCCCTCGATACCATCGTCCCCTGCCGCCGTCCATTGAAGGTTTACCTCCCCGTCGCCCGAGCCGATGGCAGCCACGAGGTCCGTTATCATTCCGGGCGAATTGTGATCCGGGGCAATGGCCCTTGCCACGTTGGACAGCGGACTCCTCTGGCCGCGGGCGTCCACCGATATCACGCAGAAATAGTATTCCTTGCCGCTGTCCAGGCCCGTTATGGTCATCTCCTGGTCCCGGCCCGGATTACGCGGCTCCGGAACCTCGTCCTCCTCTCCGGGCTCCTCCGCATTGTTGAATGCCAGCTCGCCATCCATGAAGCTCTCCGAGTACCTCACGATGTACTCTGTCACTTTCCCGTCCACGTCCAGGCCGTCCTCCGCCACGGAGTTCCAGGTGAGGTTGATGACCCCGGTCTCCCCTCCGTGAGCCTCGGCCGAAAGGTCGGAAATCTTCGCAGGGGGCTCGTCCGGCGTGACCACCAGCTTCTCGTCGGCCGTGGTGTACGCGGACCAGACTCCCTTGCTGTCCTTTACCCGGAAGCTCACCGTATATGTTCCCGCCGTCAGATTCGTGATCTCGACCACCGGTTGGGTGCCCACCACGAAGGAGGGGGTGTAATCGGTCCCAACCTTCCACATGAAACCGGAATTGGTGGTCCCGTCCTCCGCATCGTCACCGTGGCCCGTGAGCGTTACATTGGTGAACTCCTTGATGGGATTCGGATCGATGGCATCGATGACGGCCGTGGGCGGAGTGTTGGGCTCCTCGTACTCAATTACCAGCTGCGGTTTGTTGTTCTGACCTTCGAAGGAAGTGAGCATTTTCAGGTAATCCTCGTTCGGTCTGTCGTGCGTTATCAATATCACGCCGTGATTCTCGCTGTCGCCGTTCACCCAGGCCTCGACGAACTCCTTGATGTCCCATTCCACCCATCCGTAGGCGCCCGGCGTGTTGGCATCCACCTTGCTCTGGCCGTCGTAGTCCCCTCCGGGAGAGTTCCATGCCGTGGAGCCGTCATGTGTATTCCACGAGGCGCCATTGGGTTGTGCCCCGTCGCCCCATGCGTTCGTCCCCTCCACCCATGACCTTGTAAGGGGATGTGCGCTGACGGTAAGGGGGACTGACACCCCTGCCTCATTTCCGCGAACGTCCACGGATTCCTCATAGTATAACTTCATCATGGCCGAGGTTATCTCTATATCCGTGGGCAATCCGGCAATGTCGAACATCACCATGCCCCTGAAGGGAAAGAATGTCTGGTCTCCCTCGCCGCTCTCCCATGCGATATATATCTGTGCATCGCCTCCGAAATTGCTGTCCTCATGCCCGTACATTTCAAAGGAGTTGCAGAGGAAAGTGTCCTTTCCTTCGGTTATCGTCAGGGATTCCCTGCTCGACGAGGAGGCAGGCTCCCTATCATTATCACTTCCTGTAACTTCAACGACTTCCCCATCCCTGACGCCAGCCAGCAGCAATCCCGACAGCCCCGTGAGAAGCAGCAGGATTATGAGTACGGAGGAAAGTGAGATGCTCAAGATTTTCATCCTTCCATGTGAACCTGGATTTTCGTGAACACGGTGCATTGTACCACACACCTCCCGAGGTGTACATAACTCGAATTCGCAAATGTAGATGCCCTGGCGCCTTGGATCGGCCAGTCCGCCTCTTGCTCCGCATTCGGGTCAGTCAAGGTGAATGGATGACAGACCAGATGGCAGCATGAGTGATGCGACTATAGCGAGCGTCGTTCGGGCATCCAAATACGAACTAATGGCCATGTCCTACCGCATATCGTCGGAGCTTTGGACACGGACAATCGTGAACTGATAGCATTGGTGATAAATAAAGATTGTCTTTCACTTACATATGCGGATAGTCCCGATCGGATGAATAGAATATTGTGAGCAGATCTATTACTCCACCTGTGGAGCTTGCGAAGCATGATGGGGAAATGCCGATACAGGCGTCTCTTGTCGGAAAAACATAACTGATATAAAAGAAAGAAGAAAGGCGGATACGATACTGAAAACGCGTATCCCGCCTATCCCAGCGTGGCACCGTGGATCACGATGGCGATAGCTATCATAAGGCCAGCGGCGATTATTGCCATGGCGGTGGGATTTCCCGCCAGTTCCTCCAGGTTCAGCCAGTTATGCTTGAACCGGTCCGTTATCAGATCGACGACACCTACGGCACCGAGTATGAGAACACAGCCGACGATCACCCAGAAGACGGTTGAGATTATATCTCCGAGAACGCCAGTAACCCCGAACGCGGCCGGATCGTCCGTACCGTTATCCTCCGCACATACTCCCTGGGAGACCGTACAGATTACAAGGACCGCCAGGATTCCGAATAACGCGATATTCCTCTTCTTCATTAGCTCATTCCTCCAATGTTTCTATCGATGTGATTTGTATGCTATTCAAATCCTATCGATGCACTTAACCCCCTAATACTTTATATATTTTTGTCCAAAACGTTAGGCTAGGTTCCCGGGTGTCTACTATGACCCACCATGATCTCCACTCCGGGATTCTATAACGAGAATTCCTCTATGGCGGCCTGCACCAGCTTAGTTCCTTCGCGTACAAGCTCTTCCGCTCTCCCCCTGTCCAATGCATCGGAGTACAGCCTGAACAGGGGCTCGGTACCGGACGGCCGCAGTAGCAACCAGGAGTCGTCCGAGTACAGGCGCTTGAGGCCATCGATGGTGATATCCTCCTTTCTTCCCTCGAGAAGGGATGCCTCCGTCCGGAACAGCTCCATGACCCTTCCGTAAACCCTCGATTTCGCCTCATCCCCGCATCTCAGCTGGGCCTTGGCCTGGTGGAAGGTGGGGAACTCAGATGCCAGCTCGCCCAGGGTCATGTTCCTCTCCGCCATTATCTGCAGCAGATACAGCGTCGCCAGAATGCCGTCGCACCAGTGAACGTCCAGGGCGAAATAGTACTTTCCGCTCTCCTCGTAGGCATACACCGCCCTCTTTCCGAATTCCTTCAGCCTCCTCTCGGTATCCGGCTGGCCGATCATGCAGTACTGGACCTCCACGTCGAATTCCCTCGCTACGTACTCGATGAGGCCCGATGAGTTGACCGGGGTTATGCATACGGGATCGACGATGCCCTCTTCGGCGGCTCTCCGGAATGCCCATTTTCCGAAAATGGCACCCATCACGTCCTCCGAAATAACATTTCCCGTCTCGTCGATGAAGAGCACCCTGTCCGCATCAAGGTCGGTTGCGGCGCCCAGGGATGCGCCTTCGCTCAACACCCGCTCTGCCGTTGCACCCAGCGTATGTCTCCTTGGCTCGGGGGGCCTGTCGGGATTTCCCTTAACCTCGTCGTGCAGCCTGACGGTATCGAAACCGCAGTTGACCAGCAGGTCGCCCAGTATCCCGCACGCAGTCCCGTTTCCCGGGTCCGCCAGGACCCGAAAGCCCCTGCGCCCGGAAAGCCTTGAGATCATGTCCCTGTCGATGAGCTCCAGAATGAAATCCCCGTACCTCTCCATGCGTTTTTCGTCTGTTGAGAGGGTGCCTATGGATGCCATTGTGACGGCATTATTACGGTTCGTTCCGTTGAAATATCGGTCCTCGACATCCAGGGCGGCATCACCGCTGATATAGCAGGCATCCGAGTCCATGTAGATGAGGCCGATCCTGTCGGGAGGCATGTGTGAGCCGGTCACCATCACCCCTCCCCGGGCATCGAGCTCCATGAGGGAAAGGCCCAGGGCGGGAGTGGGGATGACGCCGCAATCCACCACGTCCAATCCCATGGATTCCAACCCCGATGCGATGGCGTGGACCAGCATGGGGGCCCCGAACCGCGTGTCCCGCCCGATGACCACCCTGCCGGGGCCGCAGAGCCAATCCCCGAATGCCCTTGACATGTCCATAGCCAGCTTCGGGGTGATCTCGACGTTGGTCGCCCCTCGTATGCCGCTCGTACCGAAAAGGACCGGTTTCTTTTCATCCATTTCATTACTTCCTCTGTTTTTTAGGACGTCGATGGTACGTTCAAGGTACCCCGGGTCACGATCATATTGTCAATGGTGCAAAGTTCGAAATATTCGAAGTTTGCAGCTTGACGATGTGCGCGGAATCGCAGCCCGGAGGGACCGATTCCGCTTCATATCCGGAACAATATCTTCTCGCTCTTGAACATGCGTACGCATAAGTAAATGAGGCCGGTAGCGGTGGCCACGGTAACGGCGAGATTCGTCAGCAGTAACGGCCCCGTGAGCTTACCCAGGAGAACGTCCTTCATGGCGAACACGGAGGACGCTATCGGTATGAAGTAAACCTTGTTCGTGACGTTGTAATTGATGCTCATGGTCATGATCCCCAGGAATATCACCACGAAGAAGACCGGCGACATGTAGCTGGAGGCTTCCTTCAGGTTCCTGGCGAAGGTTCCGACGAGGATGATGATGGATACGAGGACGGCTGACAGCGGTATGAGGATGAGGAACAGGACGAAGATGACCCACGGCGTGAATGCCGCGAAGGTGGAGCCGCTATCGCCTCCGGTGGCCAGCGTTCCACCCACCAGTATGATGCCTATCCCCCCGATGGTGAACATGGATGAGACGAATGCCACAACTATGACCGAGAGTATCTTGCCCAGCACGATGGAGGTCCGCGATACCTTGTTCACGAGAAGGGTGCCAAGCGTCTTCCTCTCCTTCTCACCCGCCACCGCATCGAGGCCGATGCCCATGGCCCCGCTCATAAGGTATATCACCACGAAGTACGGTAGAATGGTGCCCATGATGGATCCGGACTTCTCCACCCTGGTGGCGGTATCCCCGGTCGACATGTTCACCACCCGCAGGAGTTCGATGTCGAGCCCGCTCTGGTTCAGGCGGTATTCGCGCTTCTCGATTATGTAGATCCACATCAGATCCACTAGCTCGTCCTTTGCCCTGACGGAGGCCGGTATTGCCGATGAATAGTAGATGGAGAGGTTCCCGGTACGATTTGCCTCGATATCCTCTGTGAAGTTCACGGGAAGGACGACGTGCAGCTGGATGATCTCGTTGGACATATCCGCCACGGGATTGGTGGAGTTCACGATATCGAAGGAAGGATCGGTGGAATCCTCCAGAAAACTGACCAGTTCCTCACCGTGAGTGCGATTATCTATGGCCAGCTTGAAGGTCATGGTCTGCAATTTCGATTCGGAGACGTAGAAGAAATATCCCATGCCCAGGAGTAGCAGGGGCAGCAGGAGCAGGGGAACCAGGGTGACCGTTATGACCACCCTTTTCTGGCGAACGATGCCGCGAAGCTCGTTGAGGGTGATCAATACGAAATCCGCTGCCAAATCAATCCGCCTCCCTTATATCGACAGTATCGGCCAGCCTGAAGAAGATGTCGTCGAGAGTGTCCGCGGAATATTCTTTCATCAGTTCGTCCATGGCCCCGCTGGCCATGAGGCGCCCGTTCAGCAGTATCCCGATGCTGTCGCAGAGCTTTTCGGCAACCGCCATGTAATGGGTGGATACTATGAGGGTCTTTTGACGGCCCTTCTCAGCGAATAGAAGATCTGTCACGGATTTTGCCGTCATGATATCGAGACCGGAGGTGGGCTCGTCGAATACGATGACCTTGGGATCGTGTATAAGAGCAACCGCGATGGCTGCTTTCTGGGCATTGCCGTGTGAGAGCTTGTCGATGAGGACATCCCGGTATTCCTCTATCTTGAACCTCGAGAAGAGAAACCTCTCCCTTGCCTTTATGATGTCCGGCTTCATCCTGTTGAGCTTCCCGTAGAAGGTGACGAGCTCGTGGGGGGTGAAATTGGGGCTCAATTTCATCTGGGCGGTGAGGAATCCTATACTACCTCGAACCTTGCCGGGTTCCTTCTCCGTGGAGTAACCGTTGACCTCTATCGTTCCGGCGGTGGGTTTCAGCAGCGTTGCCAGCATTCGGAGAGTGGTGGTCTTCCCGGCGCCGTTGGGTCCCAGCAGACCGTATATCTGTCCGGGTCCAACGCTGAATGATACGTCATCCACGGCGGTGAACGGCCCTTCCTTGGTCTTGAATACCTTCGATATCCCTTCAGCAACTATCAATATATCGCCCTTTACTGCCTGTACGAGATCGGACGGGTTAGGCATATGAAAATAAATGAATGTTTTGATTCGAGTTCGAATGAAGGGCGGGAATGAACGATCCATGTATTCAGGTCCCAAATAGGTCTATAGGACCTGACCGCATCAGTAATCCGCATCAGAAGACGAATGATAAAATATTAATCTTAAGAACTACCTACGCTTTCCCAATGGGACCGGATCTCGGTCGATAGAAGGGGATTGGATTCATGAGATTGAACATCAGGTTCTTATCCGTAATACTGTGCATCATCCTGCTTGCATCCGTTTTCATCGGCCAGAGGCCAGTAAAGGCCCAGGGCCCTGCCTCCAACCTGCGGGAGGTTCACCTCCGGATGTGTGCGGAGGGTCTCTCTCCCATACAGCCGTCCGAGGATGAGGTCTCGAGAAAGAAATCGGTACCGAACGGATTCGAGCACGGGATCCTGAATCGGCTCGGGACGACGGTCTACAAAACGGTAGGCGAATGGGAACAGGAGAGTATAGCAGGTACGATCACCATTGTTCAGCCCGTGGTATTTATACTCTGGGCCTCCACCACTGGCTCCACCTCGGCCACCTTCCGGTTCACCCTGAAATACGGCTCGGCCGTCATCGCGGGGCCCGTGGAGGAAAGCATAAACAGCCTGAGCAGGGATGCCAAGAAGCTCGAGGTCACCACCACGGCGAACCTCACCACCACCCAGGCGGGGAAGGCGCTCACACTTTTCATAGAAGGCAAGGTGAACGGGGACGGCGTAATGGTGGAGTTCGGAGACGTTCAGAAGGATTCGGGGGTCAAGTTCCTCTGCGATGCCGTCAAGTTCAACGGGGAGAGTTTTCATGCTTGCGAGAAGAAGATATCCGTGGAGTTCATGGATTCATTCCGTGCCCCGATCAATTCCCTCCATCCCGTTCTGATCATTGACGGGAATCTGATGGATGACGAAGATGAGAAGATACTCGATCGCTCCATCTCCGAGAGCGGGCTCAATCAGTTCACGTGGAGAATTCCGCTGGAGCCAGGAACCCATGACATAGCGATCGGGATCGCGTATGCGGAAAAGGACATCAACACGTCATGGGGTATAAACAAGAACGTGATGGTAAAGGTCCCACCCGAGGAATCATGGGTCGCCGGATTGAAGTTCTGGGACATGGACCTGGGCGACCAGGCAATGTTCTTCGTCTTGCTCTCGTCCCTGATAATCTTCATCATCGTGACCTTCGTGATTGTGGGTAACCGCGCCAAGAACTCCGATCCCAACGCTCGACTCTCGCCGGTTCCGCGTCATTACGGCTTCATCATGGAGAAGAGAAAGGTGAATTTCTCCAAGATGGGGCGAGGTCCGAAGGCAGCCTCGCAGAGACGTGCCAAACCGGTGAGGAAAAGGGTTGCCAAACGACCTGCTTTCCGGCAAAAAACATAGGATCATCCCGTCTCTCCCCCCTGCTTCCTTCTCTGTTCTTCTATGGCTTCGCCCAGCTTCAGTTCACCCACTGCTACCCGTTCCGCCAGCTCGTGCGAGATCGTTATCTGTGAATCGCTTTCCAGCCTGCTCATCTTCTGTATGAAGCGGATCTCGCCGTCGCTGGGTCTTATCTCCATGGGCTCGCACACCGTAGTTCCGCTCATGAAGGCTATCTCCACGGCGGCGTTCATGTCCGGGTCCTGTTTGCTGAGGGTCGTATTGCTCTCGTCCACTATCTCCAGCGCGAAGTCCACGGAATCCCTGAGACCCAGAAGATGATTGACTATCCGGTTTCGAAGCGTGACCGCCTGATGACCGATCTTCACGATCCTTTTCTCTCCCTGGTAGGTATTGAATATCCTCTCCGCCACCGATAGCACATCCTCGGGCGAATAGCACTTGTACTGGTTGATGAGCTCTCCGTCGGCCAGCACGGCGATCCCCGGGGCCATTCCCGGATCGATCCCTATGACGAGAAACTTCGTCCTCCGGTCCCCGCGAAGGACCAGTTGAGCCTGGTCCACCGCGCTTTCCGCATCCCCCCTGTAAATGACCTTGTGGGGGATATCCACCTCCCGGGCCTCCGGGGCAGTGGTGATGACGACGCCCACATGGAATGGCACCGGTTCACCCTTTGCCAGCGATACGAATGGAAGCTCGCGCCCCTTTAACTCCTTGACAAGTGCGTAGAATACCCTGAAATCACCCGTGACGAGGCCGATGGTCTTCACACCGCTCCCTCCGTTAACTTTCATCGATGTCCCCGGGGCCCATCCCGAGAACCGAAAAGAGTTCCTCGGCCATCTCCTCGTACTCCGCCCTCTCGCTTCCCCGGCTCATTCCCGCCAGGGCCTTTAGGGCCACTGCCTGATGCCGCTTGAAATCGTGCTTCCTTGCGAGTTCGAGACCCTTTTGATAGAAGTCCCTCGCCTTCACCGCTTCGCCCATCTCGCGGTGTGCATCACCCAGGTTGTTGAGGGCCACGGCAGCTATCCTCATGCTTCCCGTCTTTCGGGATATGGAAAGGCCCTTATGGAACATCCTGGCCGCTTCTTCCGGTTTTCCCTCCTTGAAGGAAATGATCCCGATGTTGTTGTACGCTCTGGCCACGCCCTCCCGGTCGTCCAGTCCCCAGCACAGCTCCATGGCCTCCAGATGAGCCGCTCTGGCCTTCTCTCCCTCGTTCCCCTCCCAGTAGAGGACGCCAAGGTTGCTGAGAACCTTCGCAACGAACTCCTTCTCGCGGCAGGCCCTTGCCATCCCCATGGCCCTCTCGTAATGCTCTATGGCGGTATCCCGAAGGCCCTCCCTGTAGGCGATTATCCCCAGACCGTTGTGCACCTTCGCATGGACGAGCCCCGCGTCCCCTCCGCATTCCAGGCGGCCCCCGAGCTCCGTCAACAGCTCCTTCGCCTCCTCAATTTTCCCGGTGAAGGTCAGAAGGTTCCCCAGCAGGCACGTCAGGGCGTCCCTCTTCTTGGCGGGCAGTATATCACCCATTTTCGTATCCCGCACCAGAAGCTCCCCGATGCAGCGAAGGGTCTCCTCGAGATATCCCTCATTGAGGAGCGTAACGCCGTACTGGAGGAGGGCATCCGCAGTGGCTCCCAATTCGCTCGCTTCCATGAAATGATGACAGCTCAGAAGAGCCGATCTCGCATGTCCGGCCCGTGCCTCCGAAACGAAAAAAACACCGATGAGCCGATGTATTTCCTCCTTGCGCCTCACCGAGAGCCTTCCCTGCATCACTTCACGCAGAACATCATGCAGAACGTAGCCGTCCCTGGTCTCCTTCAGGAGCGATCGCTCCGTGAGGGAATCCAATGTGCGGTAATGCCCCCCCTGGAGGAACAAACCCCTGTCCGGTGCCGAAGCACGGAACAGCGAGGCAAGGGAGAGCATTTCCTCCTCCTCCCTCGACAGGTTGCGGAGCACCTCGTCCCGAAAGAAGCGGGTGATGTCCCGAAGGCCGTCCTCCTCAACGGGCCTGTTCCTCACGAGCTCCATAGCCAGCGGGTGACCCTTGGTGACACGATAGATCTTCTCCACCGTGGACCCGTCGGTGCTGTCGCCCCCCATTCCCCACTTTTCCAGCAGGGATGTGAAATCCTCCCATGAAAGTCCCTCAAGCTGCACCTCAAGGACGGTCTTCCCGATCATGGCGTCCCTTGTTCGGTAGATGGAAGGCATGGTCCGGCTCAGCACCAGGAGCTTGACATCCTGCTCGCCCTCGGTGAGCCTGACAAGCATCCGGATCATTTGCTTCAGCTCATGGGTCGCTTTCTGAACGTCGTCCAGAACCAGAAGGTTTTTACTCCTCCGGCAGCCGCTCTCCAGCATATGCAGCACCTCGACGAGATCGAGCTGCAGCCGGTCCTTCAGATGGTTATTGAGGGCTCCGTCCCCCATCCTCTCGAGGAACTCTCCCAGGGATACGGCAACGGATCGGGACGTGGTCCATTCCTCACAGGTGTGCCAGAATACGTTTCGTTCGGACCTTGCCCTGCGTGCGACCTGATAACCGAGCGATGTCTTTCCGATCCCTGCCATGCCGTGAACGACGTATATGCGCCCCTTGGACGAGGACAGCCACTCGATGATGGTCTCGATCTCATTCTTCCTGCCGGTGAAGTCCGGGCAGCCTTCGACGTCTCCTGCGAAGAAGACGTTCCTGGTTTCCTTTTTCCCTGGATCCACACCCGATTGCCTGGCCTCGGGATCGAAGGTTCCCGACTCTCGAACCTGGCGGATGATCTCCGTCATGGTGGACTTCACATCGTCCCTTTTCAGAAGTTCTCCAAGTGTGCTCTCACCCGCCGGGGTGGGCAGTATCAAGTCGAGAAGGCTCCTTCTCAGGTCCATGGCATTGTTGACCCCTTCGGGGGTGAGCGAATAGGCCTTCCTGCGGCGGGTACCGCCCTCGATGTGCTTCAGGCGCTCAGATATGAAACTGCGCTCATCCATCTCCTTGAGGCAGTACGATACGTGGCTTCTGCGAGCACTTATGGCAGCGGCGATACCTTCCTGGGTGACCGCGATGGGGCGTGTATAATCATCGGCGCCCCTGTTGTGATCGAAAAGGTGTATGAGTATCCTCTCGGAAACGGTGAGCTCCGGTATGGGTTCCTGGCTTGCTTCACCCATGGCCGTATGAGGCCCGCAACACGACTTAAATCTTTTCCCGACATAATATCGTATAATCAACGAGGATGTGGGCCGATGCCGATGGCAAGGCGTGACAGGACAGTCCGAAACATGGAACAGCCGCCCCCACTAACGAAAATTCCTCTGATGAACGGATCCTTTTCAGGTTTGATGATCGGAGTTTGAGCTATGGTTCGTTGGTACAGGTTGGTTTTTCGGCTTGCTCCTTTTTTCTGATCCATTGTTGGTTTCCGTGGTCCTACATGTAGACCACATGTCGGGGCTACCCTCATAAGCTCCCGGGGAGAATGAGTGTATGGGACCCACCGGTCCCGGAGGTAGTACAATGACCGAACACGGAAAAAACGACCTAAATGGAAATGAGAGCGGCGTTTCGCCGGTTATCGCCATCATCCTCATGGTGGCCATAACCATCGTTCTCGCCGGAGTGCTGTGGCTGTGGGTCTCCGACCTTATCAATCCTGCGAAGGACAGTGTCGACCCCATCACGGCTAGGTACGAAGGCAGGGACGAGAACAACGATTTCGTACTGGCGGTGACCAGGGCGGACGGGGACGACGGGGACATGACGGTCCTGGCGCTCAGATACAAGCTTCTCGATCCGGACAATAGAGATTTGGCAAGGACGCAGTCCAGTGTATCGGGGTCCTACGGGAAGCCCATCGACGATCAAACGTTTCTGAGCTTTCGGGATGAGGACCACGATGGAAAGCTCTCGGTGGGAGACCGGATTATCATCAAGAGCAGGGATCACATCGACGATGACGGGACGTCATCGCCCGGATTCGCGCAGCCGGGAGATACCTTGGAGATATATTCCAATGGTAATGTGATCTTGGAGAAGAAGCTGGGGAACTGACGAACTTCCCATGATTCCGTCGTAACAATCCCCGATTATCTGCGTATCGGCAGACATGCCAGGACCAGCGTGGGCTGTGGTAATTTTTATGGCCCGTGTTAGATTGACCGACCTCTACAATGGGTTGTTAATCGAGGTCTTCAAACCCGTGGAAAGTTGGCGAAGTAATCGAACTGTCACAGCAGGGGATCACGATGAATGAACATGCAGTATCGAGAATATCCCGAGACACATTCGGTGTATCGCCGGTTATCGCCATCATCCTCATGGTGGCCGTTACAATCGTCCTCGCCGGGGTGTTGTGGTTGTGGGTAGATTCCTTCACACCGCGAATGAGCAAGAAGGGACCACCCAATCCGATCTTTGCCGAGATTTGCGGCAGGGATGATAATAATGATTTCGTCATCAGGATAACGGATACCGGGAAGAATGACTATAACATTGATGTGATATCCCTCCGTTTTTCCCTCCTTGACGATGACCATAGAAAAGTGAACCGGGATACCTCCCTGGTAAGGGATGTGTACTGCACGCCTATCGGCGACGACATGAATGTCAGCTATCGGGATAACGATTACGATGCCATACTCTCTGTAGGCGACCGTTTCATCATCAGGAGTGCCGAACACGTGGAGGACGATGGGAACCTCTCTCCCGGACCCGCCCGCAAGGGCTACACATTCGAGCTCTATTGCATGGGAATTCGGATACTGGAGATCGCACTCTGACAACGATCACGGCCGGAATTTGCATGCAAAACCATCGACATCTGACCCACATGTAGTGCCCGCCTTTAATAGGGTACGGGACCGTGGTTATCTCAGGGACGGCAGGTGCCGTTCCAGGAGGTAACCGAATGTATGTGAAGAGAATCGAGCGAATGAACAAGGACGACGAGGCGGTATCGCCCGTCATAGCCATCATCCTCATGGTGGCCATAACGGTGGTGCTCGCCGGTGTGCTGTACATGTGGGTAATGTCCCTGGCTGAAATCCAGGATGGACCCCCGTTACATGCATTTTCCATCGAGGACGGACCCAATGAGAGCGACACGGTGGGATGTTTCTTTCTCATCCGTGCAGATAGCAGAGTGGAAATAAATCCCCGCACCCATACCTTCTGGGTGAACGAGGAAGGACGCTCGCCCAGGCGGCTGGATTTCTCCTTTCGGGACTATTCCCAGGATTCGATGAAAAGACCGGAAGGGGGAGACCGGAACGCCAGCTACCGCTACGACGAGATGATGAAAGCGGGTAGATGGCCGGATATGCCAACCGAAGAACAGAACGCACGGTGGAACGATGGAGAATACCTCGGATTCGATATGCCCGCCGACAGTTCCGGGATAAACATCGTAAACGGGAATAAATACGAGGTAATAATCAAGAACGCCCAGGATAATATGATCCTCCAGAAGACCTTCGTCTACAAGGCGCCGTATTGATCGTCAACGGGAGGAGATCGATGCTCCTCCCTTTTTTTTAGCCAAAGAGGCACTGAAAGCACAGAAGTCCCTCCTGCGGCTTCCGTGTTTCTGTGGCCTATGTATGTCGCAGGAACCAATGACCATTCCGCATCATGAAATGCCAGGTGATCCCCGATCGATGGAATGGGTATTTACTCAGGTGGAGAAGGCCAGCCGGAGGCCAAGGTAGGGGGTGCGATCCGCCCTGAGGTTGTAGTCCCTGTAGGTCGAGATACATTTATCGTCGGTGCTGTGCCAGCTTCCGCCGCGGTCCACCTGGAATATGTTTCCCCGTCCCTTCCAGACCGAATTGCTTCGGGGTGCGTTCCGATAGTCGTCATGCCAGCTGTCCTCGCACCATTCCCAGACGTTGCCCAGCATGTCGTAGAGGTTCCACTTGTTCGGTTTCTTCTGTCCCACGTCGTGGGTCTCCATATCCGAGTTCAGTACGAACCACGAGTAATCCTCCAGCCTGTCGATGTCATTATAATAGTAGTAATCCGTGGAGTCCCTTGCACGACACGCGTATTCCCACTCGATCTCGGATGGAAGCCGGTATCTGTCAGTACCCTCCATGTGGTTGAGCTTCGTTATGAATAGCTGGCAGTCCTGCCACGATACCATCTCCACCGGGCGGTCGTCTCCCGGAAAGCGGCTGGGATTATCCCCCATGACGAACTCCCATTCCCACTGGGTCACCGGGAAGGCGCCCATGTAGAAGGGTTCGCTAATGCGTACGCGGTGGCACGGCTGCGAATCCTCCCACCCCCTCGATCCCATGTGGAAGACTCCGGCGGGGATCTTGTTGAAGACCATGCCCATATCGTTCATGAATTCCCTGGACGTTATGTCCTTTTCGATATCCCGCCCGGCATCTACACCGGGCTTGATGTGGTTTTTTCTCATCTTTTCCTGTCTCTCTCCGCAGACGGGGCAGTAGAGCGCCTCGTCGGGTAATCTGTAGCTGCACATTATACAATGTCTCATTTCCCATCACCTAGTCAGCGACCTGTTCCCAATACCTGCATGTTATAATAAGCAATCGAGGTGATTATCCCGAACGGTGAAAAACAGGAACGGATACGCACGGTTTGAGGTGTATCAATGCTGCCGGGGAGAGGGGCGCGCGGTGTCGGAAAAGATACCTTGAGTTGCGGGAGATGGATGTGAGAGGGAAGGGAACGGGCAAGGAACGGGCGGGGAGGGGGAGGGAGCAGAGGGAGAGAGTGGGGGTAGGTGAAGAAGTGTTTCACGCAGCTGATTTCAAAGTGAGGATGACCGCAAAGGTATTCGTGAGTATGATGGGGAAGGTCGATTTTTCAGGATACGAAAATGGACGAACGTATTATAAATAGTCATGAATTCGGGGTATGGTGGAGAAGAGAGTCGATCGTCCATGACGGAGCATCCTGCAACGAAACCGGAATCTGAATCTGACAATACGATCAAGAAACTAGTCCAATTATACTCAAAACAGAATGTACAGAAAAGCGACGAACTCGATAAAACTACCCGGATGCAGTACATATTGAATTCCCTCGTGAACCTCACGCTTCTCGACATCCCCTTCGACGAAATGCTATCCCTTTTCTTAGAGGAATGTCTTTCCATTCCCTGGCTTCCCATCGAATCGAAGGGGAGCATTCATCTCGTGGGAAAGAACCCCGATGTACTGGTTCTAAGGGCCGAGAAGGGAATGACGGAGGAACAGAGGAACGTCTGCGGGAGGATCCCCATGGGTCACTGCATCTGCGGGAGAACGGCAGCAAGTGGGAACGTCCTGTTCGCACCTCATATGGATGAGCTCCACGACGTTCGTATCGAAGGCATGGACGATCACGGGGAGTATTGTGTCCCCATCGTATCCGGCAAGGATATGTGGGGCGTTCTGAACTTGCGTGTCCTGAAAGGATGCGAATGGAATCCGCGACATTCGGAATACATGGAATCCATCACCGATATCCTCTCCGGGGCAATAGAGCGGCATCTATCGAAAAAGGAGATCCTGAAATTATCCAATGCGGTCCAACAATCCGCCGATATAATCTTCATCACCGACCGGGAGGGAAACATCGAATACGTCAATCCGGCCTTCGAGAAGATAACCGGTTACTCCGCGGAGGATGCCATCGGAAAGACCCCGAGGATCCTGAGATCGGGTGAGATGAGCAAGGATTATTACTCGAAGGTCTGGTCCACCATTCTCTCCGGAGAGGTCATCAGGGCCCATGTGGTAAACCGGAGGAAGGACGGATCTCGATTTTACTACGATCAGACCATCACGCCGATGACGGACGACAACGGAGAAATAATCGAATTCATATCGACGGGGAAGGATATAACCGACAAGATCAATGCCGAAAAGGCTCTGAGGGCCAGCGAGAAGAAATATTCCACGCTGGTCGAGGAAAGCAACGACGGGATCATCATCATCCAGGACGGCGTCATAAGGTTCGTTAATTCGAAGATGGCGGAAATGACCGGTGACGACAGGGACGAGGCCATTGGAAATCCGTTCACGGATTATATAGATCCGGCATTCATGGAAGATGTGGTCGCTCGATACAAGAGTAGAATTGATGGAAATGAGGTCGTGAACAGGTACGAGATCGAGATATTATCGGAGAAGGGGAAGAAGATACCTGTGGAAATAAACGCAAACGTGATCAATTACGATGGAAAACCCGCGGTCATGGCCATAGTCAGGGACATCTCGAAAAGAAGAAAGTCAGAAATGGAACGGGAACGATTGATCGATGAATTGAGGGCAACGAATCGGGAACTTCGGGATACCCAGATCAAGCTAGTGCAGTCGGAGAAGCTGGCCGGAATGGGCACCATGGCGGCCGGGGTTGCCCATGAGATAAACAACCCGCTACAAATAATAATCGGCATGAGCGAGATGATCATGGATGAGGACGACATGGATCAGATACGGAGCGATGCAGGGGAGGTGCTGGATGCCACAGAGCGCATAAGGAGGATCGTATCGAACCTGACACGGTATTCCAGGGATGTGAAGACCCTCGACACCGCTTCAGTTCACATGAACGTTGTGATCGGGAAGAGCCTGGAAATAGCGAGATTCTCCGCCAAGTTCAGGAGTATCGACATCAACACCGAGTTGGGAGACCTGCCTCCGATAGTGGCCAATCACGGGGAGCTGGAGCAGGTCTTCATCAATCTCATTACAAATGCGGTACAGGCAATGGAGGGGAAGGGGAAACTGGACATCAGGACAGCCTTCGAGGACGGTAACATCTGCGTATGCGTGGCAGATGAAGGACCCGGGATATCCGGGGAGGATATCAACAAGATATATGATCCCTTCTTCACGACGAAGGACGTGGGTGAAGGCACCGGACTGGGGCTGTACATAGTCTACACCATCGTGACGAAGTACAGGGGGACGGTGGATGTTGACAGCGAGGAGGGTAAGGGGACGACGTTCACGATACGCTTTCCCGTGGACCTCATCAGCGATGAGTGATCCAGTGAGAAAAGGAGCTGCCGACATGGGAACCAGGAAGATACTGATTCTGGATGACGAGGAGGGCATCAGGCGAATGTTCAGGCGGTACCTCGAACGCGGGGGGTATGCGGTGTTCGAGGCGGATTGCTGCACCAGGGCTCAGACGATCTGCGACGAGGAGGACATAGATGCGGCAGTCTTCGATATAATGATGCCGGGTACGAATGGCGTTGAGTGCCTGGAAGCAATGTTGGAAAGGCATCCCCACATACCGGTGGTCATGATAACGGCTGTGAACGACCTCGATACCGCCGTGGATGCCATGAAGAAGGGTGCGGTGGACTATATAACGAAACCGGTGCGCAAGGAAATGCTGCTGGATACCATTGAAAAGGCGTTCGTGAAGGGCGAAGAGCTTCGAAGGCTGAGGCCGTTCAGCGTGAACCACGTCATGGTCCTGAACAATGCCGGGCTGGTGCTGTCCCACGTGGATCTGCATCCGACGACGGAGATCGACGGTGACGTGTTCGGTGGGATGTTCACGGCCATAAAGATGTTCATCAGCGATTCTCTGAGCTCGGACGGCGAGCTGAAGAACATCAATCATGGCGATCACAACATAATGATCGAGAGCGGCAGCAATTTCTATCTGACGGTGATCGGAGAGGGGGAGGATTCGCGTTCTTTGCGTGAAAGGATGAGTTCCATCGTGCGGCGGATAGAGGAGGACTACGGGAATGCGATAGAGACTTGGAACGGCGACATGGGAGTTTTCGAAGATCTTGAGAAGATATTCTCGGAGTTGGATTAGGTTCCTCAACGATGTTCCCTCGATAACCGCAGGGCGTTGTACGGGACCGGTAAGAAGCATAATCCTAGTGTTTGTGTGTCGAAGGAGATTGTGGATGTGGGTGAGGAAGGATCTCATGGGGTGGCTTTTGATTGAAGGGCGACATTTATTAAAAGTGACTTGGAGTGACCCACGACATGTTGACGCATTTCCCTCTTTCGAAACTCTCGATTCACAGAATCAGTGGAATCGATTCCTCAGGGCTCCAGTTGAACTCAGGATCATCACAGACAACCCGATCACAGATCCCATCCATCCAGAGAAGATGTCTCGGGAGCCCCTGTCTGGGGGGATTCCACCTTTTTCGGGACCACTTTCCGAACCACTTTCTTCGTTGTCTCCACTTTCGGCGATTCGATCCCGGAGGAAGAAGTACCCGTCCCTGCGATACCTTTTTCAGATCTTGCCTGTGGCACCGGTGCTTGCCCGGGCCCATCGGCCTTCGGAGCATTTTGTGAAGCCTGCATCGTCTCGGCGGTGGCCCGGGCAGGGGGGGATCGCGGTGTTATCGGGGTTGCCGGGGTTACATGCCCGACCTGCCCGCCTTGCATCGGTGTTGTATCTCTCGTAGCGGCCTTCTCCGGATAAACATAACTTTGGCACTTTCCGCACCAGTAGCATCCGTGTTCGGGGTAATACGTCGAGGGAAAACCGCAGCCACGACAGATCGGGCCTTTTGCTTTATCATTATCCGTTGCCGGAGCGGCTTTCTGCGTTTCGGGGATGATTCTCTCCTCAGCTATATTGGATTCGCTCTCGGTTATTTCCTTCTGTTTTTTCTTTCGCTTCAGTACGATGATAACGACGATAACCGGTATGGCGATCATAAAAAATATTACCAGTATGATCAGAATGGCACCGACGGAAAATACCGAGGAATCATCCGTTCCCGCCAGTTCCTTGTCGGACCTGACGGTTACCGATCTCTCCGTGGAATGATGGTTGTTGTCCTTGTCCCTTACCGTCAGAATGATCTTATATGTGCCCTCTTCCTTGAAATTGTAATACGCGACATCCCCGTACCGCATGACTACCCCGGTCGGTCCGTCTATCGTCCAGGTCGAGTTCACTATATCGTCGTTGTCCACACTTCCCGTCCCATCCAGCTCGACTCTCTGGCGTAATTTGATGTTTTCAAATTTTCCGGAAATTAGGGCGCTCGGTTCAATTGCATCTCTGACTCGCATGGAATATGTTTTTTCCGCCTCATTACCCCACAGGTCCGTCACTGTCAGCAGGATCTCGTAATCCCCGTATATCTCGAATATGAAAACGGATTTGACTTCATACAACAATACCGTGGTACCGTTGTGGACGAAGGACCACGTGTAATTCGCAATGCCCGTATTGTCCTTCGTCAAGGATGCATCCAGCAGCGCCTCCTCTCCCTGTTCTACCGATTTCGGGACTATTGCCCGTGGGATCGGAAGGACGTTATCCTTTATCTCGATATTGAAGCAATATGCATCTTCATTATCCGAGTGATCCATTACCCGCAATGTTATGTTATATTCTCCCGGGATGTCGAACTCGAAGTAGGATTCTATATCATACAAGGTAATTGAGGAACCGTTGTAATCAAAGGACCAGGTATAATTCACCACTCCCGCGTTGTCCCGGGAAAGGGTTGCATCCAGTTCCACTTCCTCACCCTGATAGGCAGATTCCGGGACTCTCCCCATGGCCGTGGGCGGCTTGTCGTCGTAAACGATTATCTTCAGTGTATCCGTTCCGACGTTCCCCTCCTCATCCTCCAGGATCAACTTAATTTCATATTCTCCCGGCAAAGAGAATTTAAAACAAAATTCCTCTTTTTCGAAGGTCATCAATTCTCCGTGATATGCGAACTCCCACAGGTATTCGGTTATCTCGACATTTTCCGTACTGTCACGAGAGGAAAAGTTAATGGAATTACCGCATGGTATTGCTGTTTCATCCGCAGTTATTATCGGGACCGGAGGGCTTTCATCCTTGAAGGAATCGTCAACTATCACGATAGCCCTGTGATCGAAATATTCCGGTTTGGTGAGATATTTCTCGGTCTCATCCATTGCCATTTCCAGTCTGTAATCTCGCGGTGCAATAACATCGGGGATGGATTTTGTCATGGAGTATTGGCCAAAATCATCGGTCTTGCTGTGATACAATATGTGTCTTCCATGCTCCCATATGAAAAATGCAGATACTTCCACGCCCTTTACGTAACGGGGAGGTGAGGTTCTTTCATCCTCGAACATCTCGATGACCTCGCCGGTAACGGTGATAAGGTCAGTGGAATTGTATTCCTCTCCATCGGGTATGGACGGATCGATCAACACCGTAACGTACGCAGTGATAGAGAAGAGCACGTCCCCGCTCTCGGAATGTTCATAGGTCTCATCCCCCTGAAATATGCCAACCATATAGGCATCTCCCACGGCTTGGGTTTTGGGCACAATGAAATCCGAATAGGAGAAGTTCCCGTTCTCATCCGTCGTCGGGGTGGCAATGGATGATCCCAGGGGCGCGAACTTCGTCTTCTTCCAGTAGAGTTCGACGGTTTTTCCCGACATTCCGATCTGGTCGTCGTCCACGAGCCGTCCTCGTATGAGAACGGTCTCACCCTTCGTGCCGTTCGCCCCGAATATTTCTACATGACACGGATCCAAAGAGATTACCCTGGAGAAATTTTCTGTACCATGGACATCAATATAATTTACCTCCAATTCCCCTCGTTCTTGAACTCCTTCGACCAGGGAAATATAAACGTTGAACAATGCGACCATGCAAAATATCAACACGAACGATCTGAGATGCGGATTCATTTTTCCATGCTCCTGACCCGTTATATTGTTATTCCATTCTGTCAAATTATGATAATTAACAGGTGATCGAAATCGCAACGACCATTTACTTGACGCTCATCGTTTTTTCCGATCAATCGTAGTTTTCATCACACAGGTCGCTCAAGATATTTATATTATTGGTGGAGAGGTACATGAAAGTCACGAGATAACATAAACACACACCCGGTGTCGGGCCCCGGACCGGTGCAGGACCAAAACGGGCATAATACTAAATAAAAGAAATATGATACTAAACCTGTCGCATTCATGAGGGCTCGGGTTCTATTTCATGGATCCAACAGGTCATCGAACCCGCATGAAGTACCGAGAAACAGACCTGATGTAAAAGTTCGGACTGGATCCCCCATACCATTTTTCTATCTTGCAGGAGTGAAGCGTCAATGAATGGAAGCGATGCCAATAGTAACAGTCGCACGAATCCCGCTGGTTTCCAGGCAATATTCGGCTACGTACTTCTGGGAATCTCCCTGTTCGGGATAATACTCACTCTCACCGTGCCGTGGTTCAACTACGAATATTCCATGGAATACGAGGGGGAGGCAGGAACCGAAGTTGGCGTCACGCACAGCGGTTCCTATACATATTCCGAGCTGGGCGAGGAAACGTCGGGAGAGAGGACCTACGCCAGTGAGAGCAAATACATGGAGCGCGGAGCAAGATACGTTCTGTGGGGATTTATTCTGCTGACCGTCATGAGCGGCCTGTATCTCCTTGGATTGTTTATCCGCTCATTTAAAAGGTCCGCTGCGATGCTCGCCCTTGGCGTGGATGGAATGAACGATCTGAACTGCGGGCATATGCGGTCCCTGAAGATGATCGCCGTCCTGTCCATGTGGGTCCCGGCAGCCATGGTCGCCTACGGCTCCTCGAGGTTCATCGGCTATACGAGGGCATTGAGCACGAATATATCGGAGTCGTCCGGCTCCCCCTTCTACGGTGTGCTGACGGGGGATTACGGCACTCCTGCCGGTTATATCATGTTCATAACCGGCATGCTCATCCTCGGCGGCCTTTCGTTCTTTCTCATAAGGTTCTGGTTGAAGCCGCTCCTGTCCCACAGCTCCGGCCGCGGAGGCATAACCAGCGCGACGAAGGGCGCCATCATGCTTTTCGTCCTGGCAGCGCTGCTCACGGTGGGCTACGTCTTCATGCCGATGTTCTCGATAATCACATCGGAGGAGCACATGGAACTCGGCGAGGATACGTATCACTTCGAGTTCTGCATCACCGAAGGAGGAATTCATGACAGCATCGATCTCATGGAAGAGGAGGGGGTAATGGTACTGATATGGGAAGATATCGGCACGGATCTGTCCATGATGCAATGGGCCCTCTTCACAGGAATGCTGTTATCGGTAATCTCGCTTATGGGACTTGCCATGACACTTTCCAGTCCGAGGTACGCCCTCGGATTGTTGATGCAGAATGGGGTATATCTTGTATTCGTAGCGGCGATCGTATTTCTGATCGGCCAGAGCATGCTGTGGGCCGATATACCGGACCTGACCTCGCATGTGAGCACGTCCTCCATGGAGTATCACGTGGAGCGCTCCTACGGTAACAATTATCTGCCGTTCCTGACCTGCCTCCTGGCAATTCCGGCGGCAGTCATGGGCTGCATATACCTGACCCCCTACTCCCTCCAGATTATGAGGAGCAAGGAATACGCGGGAAGGGGGGCGTATTCCGGCACGGGAGCCCACACGGAAATGATCCCCATCACACCATCTGTGGGCGGGGGATTCCCCGTTCTATTCCGGAAGCATCGCACGCCGATAATCGCCGGTTCCGGTATCGTCACGCTCATAGTGGTGGGCATACTCATATATGCATTCGTGGATTTCGGAGAAGAACCGGGACCGGGTGATGAGGAGAACGTGGTGGAGTTCAACGCAGGCGACTTCGACCTCGTGGGAGGAGATCCCTTGTTCTTGCAGGATTACGCCCAAGAGGGAGCGGAGTACGCCTTCGTTCACGAGATCAACGATGCGAACGTCGAAAGCGTTTACTTCCTGCTGACGTGGGTAGATGAGGATGATACGGGGTGGATAGGCCCATCTCCGAACCACGAGAACGAGCCCGATCACTTCACCATCTCCGTAGAGAGTCCCACTGGAGAGCTCGTGTTCAGTAAATCCGGTTCGAACGCATATGGCCAGGAAGGGATCGTGGAGTTCACTGTGCCGGTTCCCATTTCCACGATACCGGCCTTCAACGGCACCGGCGGGTGGAATATCACTCTAACGGTGGAGGCGGGAGATCATGAGCCGACCCGTATAGGTATTTTCAAGTTCCTCGACAACGGCAACGATTTCACCCTGACGATATTACATGAATATTATGTGTTGAAGAATCAATGAGAAGAGGTTTTCACGAAATAGATTGGAATATATGTATCGTTGAGTGCAGGGCGGAGCGTGTCTGCAAGGTAACGGTTTGACGGCCCCTGCATGACATAGTTCTCCAGAGGTGAAGCGGGTGCTCGCCCTCATCTGAGCGTCTCGTCAAGAATAATAACATTAATCAGAGTATATAAGGTCGGCATTTGCCGACCATGGGGCCGGATGGCCCCGTTTTCTCCTTTATCTTGTTATTATGGTATCGGGCCTGCAATTGCTTCGCTCGCAGGCCCTCATATTGAAGAGTATCTAACGAGAGTGTTTTATCATTCCGCTTCAAACCTAGCTCTAGCCAATCCGATACACAATGTCCAAAAAAGTAAAAATAACGCAACGAAAAACCCTGAAACGCCAACTTCCCTATATGCCCGTGGGAAGATCCGACATCTCTTCGTAGGGGATTGCCATTTCCTCCTCGATCACCTTCGCCAGCCGCCGGATCCCCTCGCGTATAACGTCGTCATCGGAGTACGAGAAATTGAGCCTCATGGTGTTGTGGCCGCTGCCGTCCGGGAAGAAGGCATCCCCTATGACGTAGACCACCCTTTCGGCCACGGCCCTCTGGAACATCAGTCGCGTGTTAACACGCCTTGGAAGTGTTACCCACAGGAACATTCCGCCGCGCGGGAGCGTCCATTTGGCCTCC
>CAYRFL010000025.1:0-46874 GCA_964423515.1 uncultured archaeon | reverse complement strand
CTCCATCGCCCTGTTCGCCCGCGTCGGCGGCGGCATCTACACCAAGAGCGCCGACGTTGGAGCCGACCTTGTCGGGAAGGTCGAGAAGAGCATTCCCGAAGACGATCCCCGCAATCCCGCCACCATCGCCGACAACGTGGGGGATAACGTGGGAGATGTAGCGGGCATGGGAGCCGACCTCTTCGAATCCTATGTCGATTCAATAATCGCAGCCATGATACTAGGCCTCGTGGGGGTCTCGGTCTACGGGGGCTTTGATGTCGCAGGCGGTTTCGCCGGAAAGGCCGTGCTGCTTCCCATGATAATCGCCGGAATAGGAATAATATCGTCGGTCATCGGCATTGTGATAGTGAACTCCGCTTCGGAGAGCAAGAACCCGCACAGCACGCTCAATACCGGTATTTTCGGAGCTGCCATCATCCAGGCAATCGCGTCCTTCATTCTCATATGGCTCTGGCTCGGATGGGAATACTACGGCCTCTGGGGAGCCATGATAGCGGGCCTCGTATCGGGAATAGTCATCGGCCTTATCACCGAATACTACACTTCCGACGAGTTCAAACCCACCAAGGGCGTCGCCGAGTCGTCCAAGACCGGGGCAGCCACCAACATCATCTCGGGGCTGTCCCTGGGAATGTTCAGCACAGTGGTACCCGTACTGACGGTCTGCGTGGCCCTGGTGGCCGCTTACTGGTTCGCCGGCCTCTACGGCATAGCCCTAGCCGCGGTGGGGATGCTCTCCACTCTGGGAATAACTCTGGCCACCGACTCGTACGGCCCCGTGGCGGACAACGCTGCCGGGATCGCCGAGATGGCGGGCATGGGCAAATCCGTCAGGGAGCGCGCCGAAAAGCTTGACGCCGTGGGCAACACCACGGCCGCCATCGGCAAGGGGTTCGCCATAGGCTCTGCGGCCCTGACCGCATTGGCGCTGTTCTCCACATATACCCAGGCGACCCACCTTACGTTGGCCGGACTCTCTCTGATGGACCCGTACGTCATCACCGGCGTGTTCGTCGGAGCCCTTCTGGTATTCGTTTTTTCCGCACTCACCATGAGCGCCGTGGGCAAGGCGGCCATAGAGATGGTGGAGGAGGTCAGAAGGCAGTTCAAGGAAATAAAGGGGCTGATGAAGGGGAAGGTGGAGCCGGACTACAAGAAATGCGTCGAGATCGCGACCGGCGGAGCGCTCCGGCAGATGATATTCCCCTCCCTTTTAGCGGTGATCGCCCCGGTGGCCGTTGGACTGCTGCTGGGACCGGAGGCCCTGGGCGGGCTCCTGGCCGGTGCGGTGGTGGTGGGCTTTCTGATGGCCATAATGATGGCGAACTCGGGCGGCGCCTGGGACAACGCCAAGAAATACGTGGAGTCGGGACACCTGGGCGGCAAGGGATCCAACGTTCACAAGGCCGCCGTGGTGGGCGATACGGTTGGCGATCCTTTCAAGGATACGTCCGGCCCCGCGCTCAACATTCTAATAAAGCTGATGTCAATCGTTTCCCTTGTATTCGCACCGCTGTTCCTTCTGCTTCACGGGTGAACGAATTCCCTTCACACCCGATTCAACCCGGACTCGTGATCGACGGGAATGAAGATGGAGGTCGGAAACGGAGATTAATTTCACCACGAAGCTGCCTCACGAGTATACATGCTAGCCGGATATCGGGGTGGAGGACAAGAGCCCGCTTCAGTGCAGGTTCACCCTCGGGCGCAAGTTGACCATCTGGACACCGACGGAGATGACACAGAGATCCCTTGGTGCAGACCAGATAAATATCCCGGTAATGCATCATCTCGACCTTCACGCGGCGGAGACCTGCATCGCGCATATATTTGGCTGGCGCTCGCGGCTGTTTCCTTTGGATTATCGGGATTACCGTTCGGGCTACTTTCTAATATCCTGAGCATTCTACTCATGATTGGGAGCATCGGCCGTACATTCGAGGGTTTTTTTTCTTTCTGTTGCCGGAGTTCGAGTTTATCTTGTATCCAGGCTTGTTCATTGCTACGGTAGCAGAATATATGAAATGCGGCTGGCCCATTGTCAAGGGAGTCAAGGCTCCCAAGTCTGCTGCGAGGAAGGAATTGAAACAAGTCATCGGGAGTTAATTGAATACTTAGAAATATAATATAATGCTGTGTTGATACTGCCGTTGTAACTAATAAAATGGCAGGTGAATCCGATAGACAGAAAGAAGATGAAGGCTGTCCTCTGGACAAAATACGGTCCACCGGATTTGTTGAAGTTAAAGAATGTGGAAATACCCACTCCAAAAGATGATGAGGTACTGGTCAAGGTCTACGCTACGACTGTGAACCGGACGGACTGCGCTCTTATCAGGGCAATTCCTTTTTTCACCAGGATCATCACCGGTATGTTCAAACCAAAGCATAATATGACCGGAACCGAGTTCGCCGGCAAGGTGGAGAAAGTAGGGAAGAAAGTTACGTCATTCCGGGTGGGCGACAGGGTATTTGGAATGGCGGAGGGGAGCTATGGTGCACACGCCCAGTATATGACGATACGGCAAGACAAGGCAGTGGTAAAAATGCCTAAAGAGCTCACATACGAACAGGCCGCCGCTTGCTGTGAGGGTCCTTTCTATGCATACAATTTCATCAACAAGGTAAAGGTAAGAAAAGGAACGAAGGTGCTTGTGAACGGTGCCACTGGGGGAATAGGGAGTGCTGCGGTACAGCTGGCAAGGAATAAAGGGGCAGAGGTGGATGCAGTGTGCCGAGGGAAGCATTTCGATATTGTAAGGTCACTTGGTGCCCGAAAATTATTCGATTACACTAAGGAAGACTTCACAAAGTCCGGCAAGGTCTATGACCACGTCTTCGATACGGTGGGAAAGAGCACCTTCAGCAAATGCAAGCCACTGATAAAACCAGGTGGATCGTACATATCCTCGGAGCTTGGCCCGGGGTCCCAAAACATCTTTCTGGCGCTATTAACACCCCTCGTTGGTAAGAAAAAGGTAAAATTCCCGTATCCAAGGGACTGCCGGGGTACGATAAAAATGATAAGGAAACTGGTCCAGAATGGAAAGTACAGGCCGGTTATCGACAGGAAATATCCCTTTGAGCAAATTGTTGATGTGTTCAAGTATGTGGAAAAGGGGCAGAAGGTGGGAAATGTGGTCATTACTATCAATCACAGCACTGAATAGATGGAGACTATGACGATGAAATCTCTTCTGGTACTGTATTCATATCATCACAACAATACCGAGAAGATAGCCAGGGCAATGGGCAGGGTTCTCGATGCACAGATCAAGCAACCCAAGGAAATAGAAACAGATGAACTTCAAGGCTATGACCTCGTTGGCTTTGGGTCCGGCATATATGGTGCAAAACACCATAAAACACTTATCGATCTTGCAGACAGATTGCCGCAGAGCATGGGAAGAAAAGCATTTCTTTTCTCGACATTCGGGGCCCCGGCAATTGTGGTCAATGATACCTTTATTTCTGACAATCACTCTGCCCTGCGTGAAAAACTTGAGGCTAAAGGATATGAGATCATCGATGAGTTCGGTTGTGGGGGTTTTAACACGAACAGTTTTTTAAAGTTGTTCGGAGGATTGAACAAGGGGAGACCAAACGAGAAGGACCTGAAGGATTCGAGAGAGTTTGCCAGTAAGTTGAAAGAAATGTGTAGAAAGGACAGGTAAAAATGAAAGCGATGTTGTTAACAAAATACGGCTCCCCAGATCATTTTGAGCTCCGGGACGTAAAGAAACCGATCCCCAGAGACGACGAGGTCCTTGTCAGAGTACGTGCAGTATCCATCAACGAGTGGGATTGGGCCATTGTTCATGGTTATCCCTTTACCAATCGCGTGACATTCGGTCTTTTCAAACCGAAAAAGAATACCATACTTGGTTGCGACATAGCAGGAGTGGTGGAGAATATTGGCAAGAAGGTTTTCCGTTTCGAGTTAGGTGACGAGGTTTTCGGGGACATATCAGCAAGCGGTTGGGGAGGCCTTGCCCAGTATGTGTGCGCCGGGGAAAAGGTGCTGGCCAAGAAATCGTCCAAAATGTCCTTCGAGGAGGCTGCGACCATTCCCCAGGCGGGACTATTGGCCCTGCAAGGAATAAAAAAAGGCAATATAAAAAAGGGGGGACGGGTGTTGGTAAATGGTGCGGGTGGCGGTGCGGGATCATTTGCAATCCAGATACTGAGATCCCTCGGTACCGAGGTAACCGGAGTGGATGATGAGCATAAACTAAAGATCATGCGGTCATTGGGAGCACATCATGTCCTGGATTACAGGAAGGTCGATTTCACGAAAACCGGGGAAAAATACGATTTTATCCTTGAGGTCATGTCCAGACGATCACCCGGGGAATACCGACGAGTGTTGAGACCCGGGGGCGCGTGTGTAATGCTTGGCGGTTCCACGGGCAAGCTACTCCGGGCTGCGTTTTTTGGCTCTTTGGGCAAAAAGAAAGTCAAACTTTTGATCTTGAGGCCGAATCCAAGGGACCTTGGGGAAATGAACGACCTGTATGAGACTCGCAAGGTTAAACCGTTCATCGATAAGACCTTTCCCTTGGAGAAAACAAGCGAAGCGTTCGAATATTATGGGCAGGGGAAGTTCACAGGAAAGATAGTGTTAACATTCAATTGATCGTTATATGTTTCCTGTAATGATTTCTGTCATAATTCACCTCTCGATCTTTCTCAGATGCTCTATAAGCGAGGAATTGCCGATACCCAGGATCTTAGATAATTTCACACACGTAATCCTCTTTGGTATCTCGTAGTACCCCATATTATAGACTTCCGTCATTACCTATGCTTGCTGGTTTGTAAGAACCGAGAGAGGATGTCCTTTCTTTTGTAGTCTGCCCTTTTGAGATTGATGCCCTTTATCTCACCGGCGTTTCGATCCCTCTTCTCATTCTTGTTTTCATCACAGAAATGAAAAGATATATATTATAGTAATCATATGAATTTGAAATCATAATTCATGTCAGCTTATTATTTAAAGACCTTATTCGTCAAATTCGAAAAAATGAGGGTTTATAATGGATGAGGAATCGATAAAATTAATAGACTATGCAGTAAAAAAGGAAATAAAAAAATCACAAGGGGGGCTGAAAAGATTCTATTTGATCGCATGCTACATTGCATTCTCCCTGTTTTTACTTTCAATCATTTTCAATTCCATCATAAATTTCATGGAATCGCCCGACCGGGATGAATATGATTACTATGATGACGACGATGATTATGATGAAGCAAAAGAATCCTATAACGACAGGGTCCGAATTATAGGGGCTTTTGGTGGATTATTTAAAAATATTGGTTGTTGTGCCCTTTCATTTGGTCTTGTAATAGGAGGAATCACAGATAAGAATCTACCAAAATGTGTGAAACTTGCTATGATCATCGTTGGTGGTTTACTCATTATCAATACATTTGCCTCCGACATATCTGACCTATATAATCAACTGATGTTTTATTCAAGATTCTATTCTTGATCATTCGTCGGGAGACATGGATTCAACAATAAAATGCGCAAATAGAGGGATTCGAATCCTCCTGATGCATGCTGTAATGAATTAGCAGTAAATCGACTTTTTCAATGACCTTCGATGAGTAAAAAGAGGTTCATCCCCGCTTCCCTCTCCGATAGAAATGAATGGCCCCGCCGATCATGGCCACACCCATCAATACGACAGCTAATCCGAGCGGAAGCATGTAACCATGCCCTCCGTCGAACCAATATCGGATTATTGAAAAACCAATGAATATCGAAAATCCACCGAGCAACAGAAACTCCATAAGATGTCCGATGTTCATTCCATCATCTAAACCCTGAACGTATCCCGTCCCGGGAACACCGCCCTGCCGCCAAGCTCCTCCTCGATGCGTATGAGCTGATTGTACTTTGCCACCCTGTCGGTCCTCGACATGGAGCCGGTCTTTATCTGCCCCGTGTTCATGGCCACCGCCAGGTCGGCGATGGTGGTGTCCTCCGTCTCGCCGCTCCTGTGGGAGATGACCGCCGTGAAGTCGCTGTCGTATGCCATCGTTATAGCGTCTATTGTCTCCGTGAGCGTCCCTATCTGGTTGAGCTTGATGAGTATGGAGTTGGCGCTGCCCTCGCGTATGCCCCGATCGAGCCTCTCCGTATTGGTCACGAACAGGTCGTCGCCCACCAGCTGAATGCGTTTTCCGAGCCTCTCGTTGAGCTTCTTCCAGCCGTACCAGTCCTCCGCAAGCCCGTCCTCGATGGATATGATGGGGAACCGCTCGCACAGCTCCTCGTAGTAGTCTATCATCTCATCCGAGCTCAACCTCTCCTTGTCCCGCCCCTTCTCCCTGAATATGACGTATTTGCCCGTATCGGCATCGTAGAACTCGCTGGACGCTGGGTCAAGGGCGATGAGTACATCCTTTCCGGGCTCGTACCCCGCCTTTACGATGGCCTCCACGATAACCTCCAGGGCCTGGTCGTTGGTATCCAGGTTCGGGGCGAAGCCTCCCTCGTCGCCCACTCCCGTGCTCATGCCCATGGAGCCCAGCACTCCCTTCAATGTGTGGAATATCTCCGCCCCTATCCGCACCGCCTCCCGAAGGGTCGGTCCCTTCACGGGCATTATCATGAACTCCTGGAAATCCACGTTGTTGTCGGCATGCTGACCGCCGTTGACGATGTTCATCATGGGCACGGGAAGAACCTTGGCCTCGCCTCCGCCGATGTGCCGGTACAGCGGAACACCGGCGCTGGCCGCATATGCCCTGGCGCATCCCAGGGATACCCCCAGTATGGCATTGGCTCCCATGCGTGATTTGTTTTTGGTACCGTCGATCCCGCACAGCTTACCGTCCAGTTTTCTCTGGTCCGACGCATCCGTGCCGATTATTTCTCCTGCGATTATGTCGTTGACGTTGTTCACCGCCTTCGTGACGCCCTTGCCGGAGAACCTGCCGCCGTCGCCGTCGCGGAGTTCCACCGCCTCGTGCTCTCCCGTGGACGCACCCGAAGGTACCATGGCCCTTCCGAAGGACCCGTCGTCGAGCCTCACCTCGACCTCCACGGTGGGATTGCCCCTGGAGTCGATCACCTCTCTTGCCCATACCTTTTCTACCAATGGATTTGCCATAATGATCATCTCATCGAACCTTTTTCCGGATAATGCCGCCAATCGACTTCAATGTTTTTATTCCGTTGAGCAATAATGCCATTCGGGTGTTTGGGGGACCTGGGGTTTGGAACGGCCCACCTCGACGACATGCTTCCTCGCCGCATCTTCAACCTCCTCAATGCCTATCCAACACCTCTATCTTCCTCTCCGCGAAGGCGGTGTAGCGAACCTCCGCGACGGTGGTCTCCGGCCTTACCGGAAGCAGCCTATAGGGTATCGCCCTCCCTTCCTCATCCTCGCTCATCTCCCGTACCCGGAACGTCCTCAGTGAGGTCATGTACCCGTACCGCTCCCCGGGATACCCGTACCTGAGGACCACCTGGATGGCATTGAAGTCATCCCACCCATGTATCAACGGAGATCGGACCTCTCCCGCTTCCGGAACATGACCGGCGGGACCGGACCATTGGAGCTCGTGGCTGTGCCGTATCTTGTAGTCGGCGATATAATTGATCCGGCCTCCCGAACAAAGAATACCCTTGCCCGCACTGCTCTCGGTCCGAACGAGTATGTCAACATCAACAACAACATCAACGCCACCCCTGCTTACCTTGCTGGGAACGAGATCTGCGGATATGGCCACGGCGCTCCCGAGTACCTTCCCCCGTCTCGATACGTGGCGGGCGGTTGGAACTGCGTTCACCGTAACGAGAAGGAGGAGGGAGACCAGCTTCAGCCACCAAATACCGGCCATGATACCGACAACCAGGACAGAGGCCCCGGTGATGGAAACGCACAGGTAGGCAACGAGACCCTTTCTATGGACATGGGCCGCATATCTGACCCTCTTCCAGGCGTACCTGACAGAATCCAGATCCTTCCCCTTCATGAACGAGGAGAGGAAGAAGGCTGTGAGCAGCGCCACGAAGACGACGAATATGACTATCTGGACGGGGGTGCTCACGTAGGTCTTTATTGCATCCACCATGTAGGCAATGAGCAGCGTTCCGGCAAGAGCGCCCGAGGCCACCGCTACGAGAACCTTCCACGGCTTCAGGCCCATGAGCCTTCCGATGATGGATGCCGAGAAACCGCCGCTTCCCTGAAATGGTATTAGAACGAAGAAGGCTACGAAGACGAGGGAGACCTTCCTGAGCTTCGGATACCTGTCGAACAGCGCCCGGCTCCTCCTCTCGATGGCTCCTATGACCTTGCCCCCCCACCTCCACCTCTTCACCAGGTCCACGTTGTAAACGAGGAACCATGCCAGGAGGGTGTCAAGGACCGCAAGGTTCAAAGCCATCAGGTAGCTGCCGTAACCTTGAAGGTGCGGAGCCGCTGTTATCAGCACTGTCTTGTCACCTGTGGGTGACGGGATGAAGTAGGCCCAGCTCGAACCTAGAAAACGGCTCGCCGTTGAGCCGGGTAAAAATAAAAAATATCCAACGAAGAGGAGTATCATCGCCACGAGCGGCCCGAAGAAATTGAACAATATCGTGACGTATTCCCCACGTGACCTTGCCCTGTCGGCTGCGATCCTCCGATCGATGAACCTCTTGGAGTCCGCCAGGGCCTTCTTTCCCTTCCTGGCGGTCTCCCGGGCCACGTTTTTTCCTTTCCCCGCGGTCTTTCTGGCCACATCCTTCCCTTTGCCCACCGTGCGCTTCGCAGCATCCACGCCCCGCCGGGTGGCCCCCCTGGCGAGACCGGTCCCTTTCTTCGCCGCCTCGGGGAGCTGCGATGCCTCCCCCTCCGCCAGGGAAGCAGCGGCCTCCAACTCCTCTACCACATCAACCACGGTCTCCTCCACCAACTCACCCATCGCCGTATCCGCCGCCTCATCTATGGTTTCCTCCACCAATTCATCCGTCACCACATCCACAACATCCTCCATCAATTCATCCACCGCCTTCTCGATGTCGGCAGAAAACGCGTGCTCGATGGTCGATAGGGATCCCTCGACCTCCACCGGAACCCGCCCAAAACCCTCGATCGAGCCATTGAAGGACGATGCGAAACTCTCAACCGGTACGGAAGTCGCTTCTATACTCTCGATCCCGTCACCGGGAGTCGAGGCGGGGGCCACCACGATCTCCGGCGAACGTTTCACGATGCCTTCCGATCCCTCCCCTTCGGACGAAGACGGAGACATCGTCCCATCCTCTGTGGGGGAAAGGCCCTGTTCCATGGATTTATCTCCTCCGCGATAGAGTGTAGACTTATCCGGATCATTTCAGGTGTTGATCCTGTATCGCAGTATGCCCGCAATTCCGCCAAATGCTTTCATGAGCATATCCCCCTCCTCGCTGGCATCTGAGATTATCTCGACCCTCGTTCCCATGCTATCGGCCATTGATGTGATGTCCTCCACGAAATCGAAGCGTTCCTTCTCCTCCATCTCCAGACCGCAGGCCGGACATTGAATGACCTCGCCTTCCTTCTTTTCCACGACCACCTGCTCCTCGCGGCCGTCGTCCGGGCAGTTATAGGTCACCATGTCCTTCCGCAGGCCCTCGCTTATGAGGAGCATGTCAAGCGCCCCGTAGAGTATCGCGTTCCTCACTCCTTCCAGGCCGTAGACCGACAGGCCGCCATGCGCCTGCCTTATCTCCTTGAAGAACCTCTCCATCAGCCTCTTCTCCTCGAAGAGGTCGATGGTCTCGATTGTCTTGGCCGCATTGGCGGCTAGCTCCTTCAGGCCGAAATCATTCGTGTAACCGACATCGAAGGTATCGATGACCTTCTTCTTGAGCTCGTGGTGAATGAAATCCTTGCTGATGAAATAATCCTTGGTGGAGCCGGGGCCGCCCACGAGGATCCCCTTGAGGCCTTTAAGCTCCAGGAACGCCTGGTCCACGTGCTCCCCGGTCTTCTTGTAGAAATCGTGTGCCGCTATCTCTATGAGACGTTCGAACCTGCGGGCCGATTGACCTCCCTTGCCGTGCTTGCTGGGAACCCTGGAGGGAAGGTTGTATAGCATCTCTATCCGCTTGCCGCTGATAAGGCCTATGGTCGACTCGCTCCTGTCTATAACGATCAGTCCGTAGACCTCGTCGTCTCCCAGCATGTTCTCAAGCTGGCCCAGGTAGAACTCGCTGTCGCAGCGGTACATGAAGGTTGTGAGGGGAAGCGGCGGCTCGATGACGTTCTGCGTCATATGCGTCTGATCCGCTCCGATGTCATAGTGTCCCACGAAGAAGGCCAGCCCGTTCTCGGGTATCACCTTGAACATCCTCAGCCTGCTCAGTATTGACTCGATGGCCCCCGTTACGTTCTTCCTCGTTGATTTCGATTTGATGTTGGAGGATTCGGAGAACTCGTTCCGTAGGTACGAACTGATGTCCTCGGGTCTCTTCGTTGGGGGTACGTACAGGGAAATAAGCTGCGTGCCCCGACCGCGGTACCCTTTCAATTCCTCCAGGAGCAGTTTCAGACTGTATCGCTCCTTGGCCGTCAACTTCTTAATTTTTGCCATTTCCTATCACCGGGAGGCGTATCACGCCGCTATCAGGTACCATTCACAGTCAAAGAATTTCATTCATTTCCGGATGGCTCCGGGATCGGCCCTTCCATCTCACCTGGAAATCCATGTGCTGCGATTCTATTAATATTATCATCGTGTCAATGTCATGAGCCTGTGTCGAGGGCCGATATTCCCCCTCCGCCCCATAGCCTCGGATGATTAATAAGGGTTTGTCCTACCATAATCTCACGATAATGTAGTTACAGGGCTCCCGCATCTCAATACCCGGAAAACGGGATATGCGGGAAAACGGAGGTTAGTTTCGAAGCGGTGCCACCAGAAATTCGAAGGCCACCACGGGATTGGATACGGAGAAACGAGTGATGGTCCTGGGATGCAGCTCCCCGAATATGCCAAGCTCCTCTCCGTTCACCAACACCCTGCCGGACCTGCCATCTATGAAGGACGGATGATCCGTGGGCTCGATATCGTAGACGTCAGTGCTCAGGGCCTCCATGAGGGACTTGACGAGACCTTTTACCTCCGTGAACGATGCCTTTCTGTGAACGGAGACTCCCCCCAGCTTTCGCACGTTCTTACCGGCGATGACGGCATCCCCGACCTCGAATATCCTCTGAGGGAGGTCCCGATGAAGATTGGCCTTGAGTATGTTCAGAAGGGATGGTACGAGCCATACCCGAATGTTCGTATGATCCTTTGTGATGGGGTTTTTTATAAGGACCCTCTCGTCCACGTCCAGACCCATGTTCCTGAACTGGTCGTCGTCGTTGGACAGGGCCAAGGTCATCACCTCGAGATATCCCTGACCGACGAAGAACTCTCGCAGGAGGGAGCAGCACTCCTCGATGTCCCGAACCCTTCCGAAGGTCATGTTGCCCGGGAGCGTCGGTGTGAAATTCTCGTATCCGAATCCGATGGCCACGTCCTCCACCAGGTCCACGGGATGAAGAACGTCTGTCCGGTAGGCCGGAATGCTCGCCTCGATCTCCTCGCCGTCGGGGAGCGGGGACGCACCATATCCCATCCTCGAGAGGTACGTCGCCATCTCGTCCACGCCGAAATCGGTGCCCAGAAAACCGTTCGCATAGCCTCGATCGAGCTTCATCCTGGCGGGTTCCAGGGCCGGGAGTTCCTCGGTGTGGTCGGGATACCTCACCTCCACCGTGTATATCTCTCCGCCCCTCTCCGCAAGCATGGTGGATATTATGTTCAGAGCATGGTAAACGGTCTTCCGGTCATGACCCGTAACGTCCAGAAAGATGTTGCGGGTGGTCTCTGTGACCGCGGTGAGCTCGCCGTTGATGATCGGTGGAAAGGAGAGAACGTCCCAGTTCTGATCGATGATGATGGGATACCGGTCATACTCCTCCAGGGTAAAGGCGTACTCGATACCCTTCTCGTGCTTGCGAAGTATCTCCGCCAGGTCCATCTCCTCGTCCTTGAACAGAGGGACGAACGTGATACCCTCCGGGTCTATGGCCTTGTAGGTGAACGGGGGCACCACCTGATCGAAATCGTGGACACCTATGGCGATCTTGACGCGCTTACGTCCCAAAGTGAGGTGAAGCTTCTCCTGAATGCCCATGATGGACTGTATGAGGGGGTCGGTCATCTCAACCCCCTTTATGAGGGCCGCTCCAACGTAGGGTCGGACATCCTCCACGGAACTCTCGACGTTCATCACCACATCGCTTTTCTTTACCGGGTAATGACGAAGGCCGGTCTCGATATCGAGGAAGGCCCTCAATGCTCTTGCCACGCCCTCCACGGAATAGAGGTCGGGGCGGTCTGGAAAGAACTCTATCTCGACCTCGTCCTCCTGGAAACTGGCGAGGTCCGACCCGAGCATGGCTATCCTTTCGGTGAACTTTTCCCGGGGAAGTTCGGTCCCAAGGAGATCCTGGAGGTCCCTGAAGCTGAAAGAGATCGTGGGCATACTATCGCGGCGGATTAATAATATCAAAGTATTTTTAATTTCTCTCGCTTCACGATGACGTGTCGGGTACGGGTGAGGTGTTAATACGTCCCATTCCGGTACGTCTTCCCTGCCATATGGGCTTTAACTATCCTTACTGAAGTACGGGTATTCGGGCCGTACTTTGAATGTAAAGCGTAACCCAATGTTCACGCTTTACTTGAAAAGCCGAGGCCTACTGGCGCCCACTGCGTTCCGGGGCATTGGAAATGCCCCTGCACCCTCAAGAAGTATGCCTACTGGCACGGCTTGAAAGTCTGGCGATCCCTTAGGAAACCGCAGGCTTTCGAGGGATCAGATGCACCTGCATGATGCATCGGAATGAAATGGGAGCTATTCGGTCGCCTTTACATGAAAAATCCCGACCTGTCAACGAAGACGGTCACTCTGTTCCCGTCTTCACGAGTGAACGGACATACATGGCGTACCCCGTTCTTCTTTACCGTAGAGGGAAGATTTTTTATACGGCCGAGCCGTATAGACGGACTGGGAATTGATAACGGTGATAGCTATGTCCGAGGGACGTCTGAAAACGTATCGGGCAGTACCCGTACTGGTTCTGCTCCTGCTGGGCTCGATAATGACCATGAACATATATCGGGAGTGTCCTTCCATCTCACTCTGCGCTTCGGCGGTGGACACGGGCGGGGTGACCGTGGATGAGAACGGCACGGTCAACGTCGAGGACGACGATGGGAACGTCAGCGTGGATGATGACGGCAACGTGAACGTGGATGACGGGGATGGAAACGTCAGCGTGGATGATGAAGGGAACGTCAAGGTGGACGACGGGGAATACAACGTGACCGTCCAGGGGGACAACGTAACCGTAACGGGAAGCATAGACCTAGACGATCGGAGCTCGGGGGGCAATGTCGATTCGATATCGGTGAAGGTATCGGCGAGGACAGACGGGAACATGGTGATCGGCGGCGTATCCATGGAGAGGCTGGAGAACCTCTCGGCGTTGCATTATTCGTATGAGGTGAATGGGGACCCGGCCCTGGGAACGGACGGCGACGATGACGATGGTGTGGAGGGGCCCGCCTCCCTGGGCATCTACTTCGAGGTCAGCAACACCGGGGGCGAGATAGCCGATATACGCCTGGAGATCGATCTGGCAGGAAAGGTACCCGTCGACGTGGACCGTGCAAGAATAAAACTGTACTGGCTGAACGAGGTCACGGGCCAGTGGATAAGGATAGATGACAGCGGTTACGACGAGGCCACCGGAAAACTAATCGCGGATATAGACCACCTCACCATATTCGCCCCCATGGTGGAGACAAAGGAGGTGGGGGGCAACGATGACAGGGGAGGCGCAGGCATTCAGTTCGTCATAATCATCGCGGCGGTGATAATCGCCGTATTCCTCGTGATATTCGTGCTGCTGAGAAAGAAGAGAAAGGGCGGTGGAGAGGAGGAAGATGAGGAAGATGAGGAAGATAAGGAGGATGGGGACGAGGAATACACCGGATGGGGAGAGGGTGAAGAGGATCAGGGATGAGGTTTTCTTGGTATTTACCGACCCAATGTAAAACGATCGGATAGAGTCCTTCATCTCATCCGAACCTTTGCCTACCGACCCTGCTGCGTCTTGATCATCTTCGCGAGCCTGTCGTTCTGTTCGTCGTCGCCAAGCACGATGATTATATCGTTCACCTTGAGCTTTATCTTGCCGTCGGGATTGGGGTGCAGCTCCCAGTTGCTTGGGCTCTCCTTCAGGGTTCCCTTTTTCGGACTGTACTTGGATACACCCACCAGAAGGGGTCCGTCCATTGAGCTCATCTTGTCGCGGAACTGCTTCACCGAGATCCCCTTTCCGAAGGACTCGGACCCGAGGGTGTACTGCTGAAGGTCGAACCCGGAGTCGGTGGCGGAGGTGATGTCCTCCACGAAGAGGGCCACCTCGGGCTCGAAGGCTGCGCTGGCCACCAGCCTTCCCGTCATCTCGGAGGGGGATGAAACGTATGTTACCCCGGCAGTGTACAGAGTCTTCTTCAGCTCCTCCTCGGATATGGACACGATCAGCCGGGTGTTGGGGTTCAGGCTCTTTATGGTCAGGGCGGCTATGAGGGACTCGGTATCGTCGCCGGTGGCCACTATGGCGGTCCTGGCCCCCTCGACGTTCGCCCTCTCGAGCACCTTGGCGTTGGTGAGGTCGCCGTAAACGATGTAGAGGTTCTTCTTGCTTCCCATGTCCCTGATCTTGGGGATCTGATCCTGTTCCGTCGTTATGACCACCACGTTCTGTCCGGCCGCCAGAAGCTCTGCCAGACTCACCTTGCTTATATCGGTCCATCCGCAAATAACGATGTGCTTTCGAAACTTCGTCTTGTCCATGCCTAGCTCCTCCCTCTTCCGGGCCTCCATGACCGCATCGCTTACCATGCCTATGAGAGCACCGAGGAAAGTGAACGTGAATATGATAAGGAAAAAGGCTGCTATCTTCCCCTCAGTGGTGGAAGGGAACCTGTCGCCGTATCCCACCGTGGACAGGGTAACGATGCCGTACCAGAAGGAATCGAACAGATCTTCGGGACCCGAATAGCTGTCGTCCCTGTCCTTTTCTTCCTCGTACTCGAAAGCATAGAACAGAAGCGAGCTTATGATGAATACGAAGGCAAAGAGTGACATGAATTTCCACGTCTTCTTTACAAGGAAGCCTATCTTCATGGTATCCCCCGCGTTAATATTTCGCGTTTATTTATAATTAGCGTATGCCACTATTTAACGTATGAATTATCCCCGCCGACCGGTTTCCCTCCCGGTTCCTCCACAGTGCCCTCCCGTCAACCGCCGGCCGCCAGCTCCAGGCACTGGATGATGTATTCTATGTCCTCCTTGGAGAGGTCCGGGTGTACCGGCAGCGATACGGTCCTTCTGGAGCTCTCCTCCGAGACCGGGAAGTGCCCTTCGGAGTAGCCCATGCTGCGGTAGACCGGATGGAGGTGCAGGGGCTTCGGGTAATATATGCCACATCCGACCCCTTCGGCCCTTAGTCGTTCAACCAGTTCGTCCCTGGAAAGGGCGAAATCCTCCGCCACCTTGACGGTGTACTGGTGGAAAACGTGTCTCACCCCCGGCTTCACGTAGGGCGGAACCAGGCCTTCTATGCCCGATATCCCCTCGCTCAGCCTCTCGGCATTCTCTATCCTCCGGGCGGTCAGCTCGTCGATCCTCTCCAGCTGTACCAGGGCTATGGCCGCCTGCAGGTCCATCATCCGGTAATTGTAACCTAGGTCGTAGTACTGGTATCGAGTCTTCTCGGACTGGCCGTGATGGCGGAACCTCCTTGCCAGCTCCGCATATTCGGGATCGTTCGTGGTTATCATCCCCCCCTCGCCCGTGATAAGGTTCTTGGTGGCGTAGAACGAGAAGGATGCCATGTCACCGAAGCTGCCCGCCTTTTTTCCATCCAGCGAGGCATTGACCGACTGGCATGCGTCCTCAAGGACGAGCAGCCCGTGGTCATCCGCTATCTCCCCTATTGCTCCGACATCGTATATCTGCCCGTAGAGGTCCACCGGGATGATTGCCTTCGTCCTTGCCGTTATCCTCTCCTTGAGGCTCTCCGGATCCATGTTGAAGGTATCGGGATCGATATCGCAGAAGACCACCTTTCCGTTCTGCATCAGTATGGGGTTCGCGGTGGCCACGAAGGTGAAGGGTACTGTGATGACCTCGTCCCCGGCGCCTATGCCCATGGCATAGAGCGAGGAATGTATGGCCGCCGTGCCGGAATTCACCGCCACCGCCTCTCCGACCTCGCAGAAATCGGCGAACTTCTCCTCCAGCTCCTTCACTCTCGGTCCCTGCGCCAGCATGCCGGATTCCAGCACCTCCATGACGGCCTTCTTCTCCTCCTCCCCCAGGTGGGGTTTGGCGATATTAACGTTCCTCATGGAGCATCTCCCTCCTTCTTCTGCGTTATTTCATACAGCTCTCTGGCGACCTCGATGTTCTCTCCGCATTCCGGGCATGTCATCTCCACGGCGTCCTCCCCGAGGTTCCGGGAGTACGCGCACCTTTCCCCGCATCTGCACACGAAACCGATGATCCGGGCGGGGTTTCCCACCACCAGGGCATGCGGCGGCACGTCCCTGGTGACCACGGAACCGGCCCCCACCATGGAATACTCCCCGATGGTATTACCGCAGATGACCGTGGCATTGGCGCCGATGGAAGCTCCCTTCCGCACCAGCGTCCGGCCGACCTTCTCCTCGTTCCAGACGAGGGAGCGGGGACGGAGGTCGTTGGTGAAGGTCATGGCGGGCCCCAGGAACACATCGTCCTCTATCACCACGCCGTGATATATGTTCACCCCGTTCTGGACCTTGACGCTGTTTCCGATGACCACGTCGATGTCCACGTACACTCCCTTGCCGAAGTTGCACTTCGCCCCTATCTTCGCTCCTTCACGGATCTGGCAGTAATGCCACACGGCCGTTCCCGGGCCGATCTCCGCCTCGGGCGATACCTCGGCCGTGGGGTGGATCCTGGTACTTTCTCCGCTCATCCTTCATCACGTTCTCCCTTTGTTCTTCGTGAACATGCCCCGCAGCTCACCTCATCCGTATACAATTGCAAGACCGGTATGCTTCCTCGCAGGCCTTTGCGATCCCCAGGGCTGCCAGCGCATCCTCCGGGGTCATCCTGGTGCGCGGACGGCCGGCGCTCATGGCCTCCATTATGTCCTCGATCTCCTTTTCGAGGGCATTCTCCTTTTCGGCGGTCAGGATCTCGGAGGACCCATCGGGATTGGTGACGAGCAGCGTCCGGGCCATGAGGTCCGCCTCGGCAAATCCCTCGCTGCCGATAAGATACAATTTCCTTATCTTCTTCGGGGTCATCCAGTTCACGTTGATATGAGAGATACATCCGCTCTCGAATCCCAGTAATATATGGGCGGAATCCTCGTAGGTGGGATGGCAGCTTTGAGATGCCAGTGCGGCCACCGTCACGACGTCCGAACCGATGAAGTATCTCACCAGGTCGATATCGTGTATCCCTATATCCATTATCACGCCGACATCGGTTATCCTCGGGGGGAACGGGCTGGCCCTTATTGCGTTCACGGAAATTATATTGCCTATACGCCCCGCGTCCAGCACGTCCTTCGTCAACCGGACCACGGGATTGTACCTCTCGATGTGACCCACGGACAGCACGGCCCCGCTGCTCTTCGATATATCGATCAGCCTTCGCCCCTCCTCCACCGTGGCACAGATGGGTTTCTCCAGCAGAACGTTGACACCCGCCTTGAGGGCCTCCCTTGCCATTTCGAAATGCATGGAGGTGGGCGTGGCGATGGACACCAGTTCGACCCCGCTCTCGCGAAGGAAGGTCTTTGGATCGCGGTAGGCAACGCAGGAGAACTCATCGGCAACGGCGCGGACCTTCTCCGGATCGCTGTCGCACACGCCCGCAAGGCCGCCAATGCGGGAATAGATGCGGACATGGTTCAGACCCATGCGTCCAACGCCGATGACTCCTGTTCTTATCATGTGAATCGGAAGGATAATGGAAAATTGATAATTTAATCTTTTTATGCCTTGAAGGGATAATGCGAACATCTCTATGCGGGAATATCCTGCATTTCCGGTTCTGCGGGAGCTACGGGGTCGATAGCCCCCGGCCCGCATCGATAAGGTCTCTGGATATCACAAGGATGCTCGTGTCTATGAAAGTCACTTTGGGGGAAGGATGCGAAAGGGTTGACTACATATCCCATTCGTCGTCTTCATCATCATAGCCGTAGATGTCCCCCCCCTCCTCCTCTTCATCGTCGTCCTCATCCTCATGTTCTTTCCTCTCGCCCCACTCATCATCCTCTTCCTCATCGTCATCCGGGCCCCACGACATCGCCCCCTCCTCGACGGTATCCTCGCTTCCCGTGTAATCATCCTCCCCTTCCTCCCGCATGTCCTCGCTCCCGTCCCGCACGTCCTCGTAATAATCGTCCAGTTCCCTTTCGATATCCATCTCATCGGAGCGGTCCGCAGACTCCTCTTCGTACCTTTCATCCTCGCCTTCATAGTGAGATACTCTTCCCGCTGGCTTTCCGGCACGACCCTTTCTTTTCTTCGGTCTCCTCTCCCGTTCGGGCTTCCTCGGCCGGGGACGTTTTCGCCGGGGCCTTCCCCCCCTCGCGGCCTCCCTCTTCCTTGGCTTTCTTTCGGCACCGTCCCGTACGGGTCGGCGTTTCTTCGGGCTCGCTCGCTCCGAGGTGGCAGCCTCGTCAGGATAATAGTCGGACGACATGACCTCGTCCATCCAGCTGTCGTCCAGTTCCTTCTTCGAGCTCGAGGACGGTACCTCAATGCTCTCCTTCCGGGCTCTTCGCGGCGTACTGCCGTACAACTTCGAGTACTGGTCCTGCTGGAGCTCCTTTCTCTTTTTGTTCTTGGCCTTCTTCAATACGATAAGGAGAATCACGATTATGATGGTAACCGCAACGGCGACAACGCCTATCCACACCAGGAGCATGATATCTATCCCGCCGCTGTCTTTCCCGTCCTCCCCGCCGCCCGTTGTATCGTCTCCGGGCCCGGTATCGTCCCCGGGCCCGGTATCGTCGTCCGGGCCGACGTCATCATCCTCGCCGGGTTTTGTCACTTCGATGGTGACGGAGTCCTTTCCAGTATTTCCCACCGTGTCTGTGACTGTCAGGGTAACGATGAAAGTGCCGTTGTCGTTGAATCTGAAATCCGTGGTGCTGCCGAAACGAATAATGGTCTCGTCGCCGTACTTGAAGGACCAGCTGTAGTTCACGATGCCTGAGTTGTCGTTGCTTCCGCTGGATGTAAAATGGACGGTCGTTCCTGCTTGTACGGATTGATCGTCGGCGTTGGCCTGGGCAAAGGGATCCTGCTCATCCACCACGCTGACCCACATGGTACCGGTGGCTTCGTTCCCGGCCGCATCGAAAACCTTCAGCGTGAGGGTGTAATTGCCGGGTATCTCGAACATGAACTTGAACATGCTCTCGTTCTTCGTATGCTTTTCATCGCTGTAGGTGAACGTCCACGTCCAGTTGGTTATGCCCACGTTGTCCCGGCTGCCGCTCCCGTCCACGGTGACCATTGTGGCCTCGGTAATGGTAACATTCCCCCCCGTGTCGATCGTTGGGGCCAGCGTATCCACCACGGTGATCCTGAAGCTGTCCTCCGCCGTGTTCTTCCCCGCATCCGTTACCGTGAGGGTGACAACGAAGGCCCCTATCTCTACGAATACGAAGGAGGGGGCCGGGCCGTACAGAAGCATCGTTATACCGTCCGAAAGGAAGGACCAAGTGTAGTTGGTTATTCCCCGGTCGTCGCTGCATCCGGATGAATCGAAGATATGATGGGTACCCTGTGGTATCTCGATATCCGCTCCGCACTCGGCAGTGGGAGGCATGAGATCGAATGAGCCCTTCAGAGGGAATCGATCCGAGGAGCCTGCACTTCCATCGATGCCGTAGGCCATGGTCCACACGTTGCCGTCGTACATCGCCCCGGGATACCTCGCTGCGTAATCCGACCAGTAATTGCCCCCCCCGTCGCCGTCGTCCCAGAGATTGTTCGACGAATTGTCCATTCCCTGGGAGTCCCCGCCACCGTTATCGATGAAGTTGTTGTATCGGATGATGTTGTTCGCCCCCGAATCTATGAAGAGGCCGTAATCCGCGTTGCCCGTGAATGTATTCTTCTCCATGGTGTTGACGGAGCTGGTGTCCCATAACCGCATGCCGTATCTTCCGTTCTCCTCGCAGCGGTTCCGGAGGAAGCTGTTTGTGGTCGAATGGGAGAGCACAGCCCCGTCATAATCGTTGGAGTAGCACTTGTTGTCCCTTGCCGTGCAGTGATCCGACTCCACCATTATGATGCCGTAGCTGTTGTTCTCCAGTTGATTCCTCTCCGCGTTCACGGAGGAGGACGAGCCCACATGTATCCCCTCCTCGCCGTTCCCCTTGCAGTCGTTCTCCGAAAGGAGGCTGGTGGATGTCTCCGTGAGATAGATGCCACTACCATTGTTCAGGTTGCAGATATTGGAGTTGATGGTGTTGGAGACGGAGTTCTCTACGAAGATGCCGTGCTCGTTTTCGTTAAAAACGTTCATATCCATCCTGTTTCCCGAGGATCCCTCGTGAACGTGTACGCCGCCTCCGGAATTCTCCTCGCACGTATTGGATAGAAGTGTATTGGCCGAGGAGGCGATTCCGATCCCCTCGATATTCCCGGAGCACGAGTTTCTCCGCAGGCTCTGGCCGTTGGAGTGGGCTGCCACGTAGATGCCGGCGACATCGTTGGATTCACAGGTATTGTCCGCAAGGATGTTGCTCAGACAGAACTCGTTCACGTATATTCCATACCTGTTGTCGTCGCACGTGTTGTTGTCCAGGTGGTTGTAATCGCAGTTGGTGTAAAGAAGTATCCCGTATTGATCGTTGTCGTCGCACGTGTTCTCCGAGATGATGTTATGGGTGGAATGCGACAATATTATGCCGGCGCTCCCCTCCCGAACCCCCACCCCGCTAACGGTAACGTTTGTGCAGTTGGCCAGGATTATCTGGCCGGAAACCTCCGTCACCTCATCCCCGTCGGCATTGCTGAGATACCTCAGTGCCTTGCCTCCGACCGTGTTGCTCGTGTCGATATCGTGGGTGTTCCAATCCTCCAGATCGTCCCCCATGATATACAGCCCGCATCCCAGGAACTCCGTGCCTTCCATGGTGGTATCGGGTGACGATTCCAGTAGTATTCCGTATTCCCCGCTGGAATCTATCTCGTTCCCGTCCATGACCGCTCCCATGGTATTGATGAGATAGATGCCGTTCCCGTCGTTGGCGTTCAGAACGTTGTCCTTCAGGTCATTGGCTCCGCAGCTGGAGAGGAATATGCCGTCGAAATGATTTCCCGAGCACTGGTTGTCCTCCATAACGTTTCCCGTGCACTGATAGGCGTAGATGCCGTACTCCCCGTTATTATCGCAGGTGTTATCCGAGATCGTATTGCCGGTACAATCGCTGCCGAGGTATATTCCGGCGGCCAAGTACACGTCCCTGCCCGCCCTCCTGTCGGTATTGTCCGTGCACGTGTTGCCGTCCACGTCGTTGTTATCGGAGTTCGCCAGGTATATACCGTACCGGTTGTTCTTGCACGTGTTGTTCGAAAGGGTGTTATCATCGCATCCGTCGAAGAGATGAATGCCGTAATCGTTTCTGCCGCAGACGCAGTTCTCGATGACGTTGTTCGTGCAGACCCCGCTGAACCGTATGCCACTGTCGCTGTTGTACACGGTATGGCAGTTAATGATGGTATTCTGATGAGCGGACGAGAGGAATATCCCGTATTCGGCGTTCCGTATTCGCATATTCTCGATGCGGTTTCCGTTGCTCATGATCTTGATGCCCTCGTCCACGAAATCTCCATCGATGACGACTTCATTGGGTGTGGCGCCCGTGCCTATGAGCTGTATCTCCTTGCCCTGGATGACGACGTGCTCGTGATATATTCGAGGGTCTATCTGGATGATATCCCCCGTGTTGGCGGCATCCACGGCTGCCTGAATAGTGTTGTAATCACCGATCTCGGGTGTGGCGTTGACCCTGATGGTGGCCCTGGTCGTCTCGGCCCTGACCGGTATAACGGGTGAATAACCTCGTATGGCTATTCCGGATGTTCCCAGAATGATAATTGCCATTGTAAGATATATGATGGTCGTTCTCATGGTCATGGATATACTTCCTGTATTGATGGGAGGTATCTAACAGTCCATTGTTATCTCCTTATTCATTTATATGGTTTCTATCCATTTTCACATGTTGTATTGTGAGTGGTTTTTACGATGTCGTGTCGCAGCTGCCCATGAAGCTACGGATCCACCAATATAAATTTCAGGATGACTTCAGTATTCAGCAGGACAAGCACGTCAAAAGAGTTAAATCCACATCCCGCCTTGGTCGCCGTAGAACTGAAGGTGAGGATATCATGAAGATAGCGGCGAAGCGTCTGCCCATATACAGCGGCGGACCGGATATAGTGGTCATGAGCCAGGCGGCGGCCGGTGAGCTGGACCTTCACCCCATGGACAGGGTATGTGTCAAGAATCCCCGGGATCCGTCGAGGTCGGTGGTGGCCCACCTGCATTTCTGGTACGGGGACAAACCGGCCCTGGGTCTCTTTGGTGAGACGTTCGAAAGGCTTGGCATAGAGGATGGTGAAGCGGTCTCGGTTCTTCCGTCCCCCAAACCGCGCTCCATAGATCACATCATTGACGAGATGAACCGGCAGCAGCTTACGGAACAGCAGATATTCGAAGTGGTCCGGGACATCGTGGATGACCGGCTCACCGAACTGGAGATCGCGGCGTTCATCACCTCCATATACATAACCGGTTCGACACTGGACGAAGCGTATTATCTTACAAAGGCCATCGCTAAGACCGGAGACATGCTTCGCTTCGATACCGACGTGGTGGCCGATAAACACTGCTCGGGCTCCGTTCCGGGTAACCGGACCACTCCCATCGTGGTGGCGGCTGTGGCGTCCCTTGGAATAACCATTCCGAAATCATCGTCCCGGTCCATAACTTCGCCCGCGGGCACCGCCGACGTTATGGAGGTTTTCTGTGAAGTCATGTTCACCAAGGAGGAGATCCAGGACATCGTCGGCAGGACATGCGGATGCATGATATGGGGCGGCGGCCTCAACATCGCTCCGGCGGACTCGAAGCTGATAAGAGTTAGAAAGCCTCTCAAGGCCGACCCCGAAGGGCTTCTGATCTCCTCCATACTCTCCAAGAAGTATGCCATGGGTGCAAGCCACGTCATGCTGGACATCCCCCTGGGCCTCGAAACGCGCTATCGGAACATAGGCGAGGCCAGGCTCCTCGAGCGGGAGATGATACTTATAGCCGATCGTCTGGGCATGAAGGCCTCCGTGCTCATAAGCGACGGCGACGAGCCCATAGGGAACGGGATCGGGCCCATACTCGAGGCCATCGATGTTCTCAAGGTACTTCGTTGCGACCCCGATGCCCCCGTGGATCTGAAGGATAAATCCGTCGTCGTCGGGGGAAAGCTCCTGGAGCTTATAGGTCTGGACAGGTTCGGATTCGACGGCAGTGGAGAGGAGCTTATGAAAGATGTGCTGGAGAGCGGAAAGGCATATGGGAAGTTCAGGGAGATCGTGGAGGCCCAGAGGGGCGATCCTGACATCACGGTGAAGGAGCTATCCGATCGCCTCTCCGGACACACATTCCCCGTAATCGCGAATTCATCGGGTCGGGTATATGATATTCAGAACGAGGTGGTGGCCAAGGTGGCCAGGGTGGCGGGGGCGCCGCAGAATCCCGGCTGCGGCATATATTTTCACCGGAAGTTCGGCGATAGGGTACGGGAAGGAGATGAACTGGCAACGATATACTACGGTAACCCGGATAAGATGAGGCGCATAAAGAGGATCCTCGAGGCCAGTACAATGGTGTATATCAAATAAGTGCCGAACCCTTGATCATTGCTACGGTGTATAATTGATGCATGCGATGGCGAAGCTTGTGAAATGGGTGATTTCATGTTACTCAAACAGTTGAAGGTCGGGTCTTTAGACAATTTCACCTATATCGTCGGCGATGAGGTCACCAGGGAGTGTGCGGTCATCGACCCGGGAGCCCAGTGTGAACGGATCATCGCGGAGATGGAGAAGGAAGGAATGAGGGCGGTTCTTATCATTAACACCCACGGTCATTTCGATCATACCGGCTGCAACGAGAATCTTGCACGGCTGACCGGTGCGAGGATTGCGGCACACGAGCTGACGAACGTCAGGCACGAGCTGCCCTTGAAGGACGGGGACAGTCTGCGCGTTGGCGATCTGGAGCTTGCGGTCCTGCATACTCCCGGCCACTCGCCGGACAGCATATGTATTCTCGTTGAGGACAATCTCTTCACGGGGGACACCGTATTCGTTGACGAGTGCGGAAGGGTCGATCTCCCGGGAAGCGATGCCCGGGCGCTCTTTCACAGCTTCTTCGATAAGATACTCCTTCTGGACGATTCGATCAGGGTTTTCCCCGGTCATGATTACGGACCCAGGCCCAGCTCCACCATTGGCCGGGAGCGAGACCATAACTACACCCTCCAACCCCGTAGTCTCGACGAGTTCCTGAGGTTTATGCTGGGATAATTTTTTTCATATTATGGGAATTTCAAACATGCCGAAGATGCGATTCTGGCAGAAGGGATCGACGGTAATGGAATGCCCAGCGTCCATGAGGAGGAGGGACGTTCGACGCATCGAATGGGAGGGAACGAAATGCTCATTTTCTCCCAGGTGAATGCTGTAAAAAAGCTTTTATATCGCCACCTGATTAGTCTACGAACCTTATGACCGAACCAGTCACAAAACGGTCTATGAAGGAAGCCCCGGTGCTTTCCAGGGGGGAATCTGCCGGGGTGATACTTACTTAAAATTTTCTTTCTCGGTAGCCAGTGCCCTCATCATTGACCGGATTTTGTCATATAATAGCCACCTGTGGATACCATGGACATACCCCCAGAGTTCGAGGCGGTCACCGGCAAGCTCCGGTGGAAATGCATTCGCTGCGGCTGGTGCTGCACGCAGGAGTGGAACATAGATCTCACCTGGGACGAATACGACCGCTTGAAGGATTTTCTTCCCCTTGACAAGGTGCTGTACGACGAAGAGACCGGAGCGTCCCACCCGTTCCTGGAACTGGAGGGTGGTTGTCCTCGGTATGATCCGGCCAAACGGGAATGTACCGTACATGATATCCGACCGTATTCCTGTGCCGCCTTCCCGTTCCTGCTCGCGCCCCCTTCCTCGCTGTACGTGAACCGATTCTGCCTGGGTCTGGGAAAAGGGCCACGGCTCGATTCCGGGGCCAAGATAAGGGAGCTTATTGCCCTGAAGAGGAAAGCAGGCATCGACGTCTCCGCCTATGAGAAATGATTCTAGAAAATACGATATGTATTTGCCGACGCCACGTTCCTGCGCGAGTCACCTGTGATGGATGAACATCGCTATGGGGCGCATCCTTGACGGGATCGCGATCAGTATTCGTACGGGGGAGGTGGTGGATCCAATTCCCTTTCGGACGGTACCGCATTCGCGTACACATCCGATGAATGATCGTTCAAGTCTCCTTCATACTGTTCCATCGATATCCTGTACTTCTTCGTTGCCCGCCAGTTGTACAGTAGAAGGAATGCGGCCCCACAGAGAAGGAAAATCGCCACGAGATACATCCACATCGCTGAGGTATGCCACGCACTGGCCTCGTTATAATGCCATTGCTTCGTTGCAGTGTTCTCCCATATCCTCGCCTCTCGCTTGTAGAGTATACCGTTCAGGATGAAGATGGGACCAATGGGTGCCATGATGAGGGGCAGTATGCCGCTGATGCGATCGAGGTCGAAGATGCCCAGGAACATTCGAGGGGTAGCGCCTTCCTCTCCTCCCCTTCCTCGCGGCCACCTTGTTGACGATGATCAGAACCAGTCCGGCGACGAGGAGGAGGGATCCGATGACAGCGTATATGATGCCACCCATATACCAATTGGCTGCTATGTCATCGTAGCCCTCCCCCTCCTCATCGTCGGCGCCCGCCCAGCCCGCTCCCTCCGAGAAATATATTGCCGAAAAGACGAGAAGAGTTATTGCGATGGATATGGCAACCATGCCGAAGAATCCAGTTGCCCGGTTGAAGTCGAAGAATCCAATCCGCCACATGATGGGTTATTGGGATTGGGAAAATAAGTACTTATCGAACGAAAAACAGATTTCCTTCATTGGTTAAAAGGCCTACGCTCGTTCGGGATACATACGTAACAGTGTTCCAGGCCCGAACTGCCGACGCTATGGATTCACACAGATGCCGGTGTGGCAAAACCATTTCATCATTCGACGTACCAGTGGAAGGTGTTCTCGTCTGCCTTCTTCCTGTCGATGAATCCGATGGTTGACAGGTTCTTGAGGTGGTACTGCACGGCTCTCTTGCTCTTGCCAAGGACATCGGCCAGCTCGTCCGTACTGCAGGGTGTCTCTCTTATTATGTTGAATATCTGCTCCTGCATTGGAGTGAGCTTTCTTGAGTCGTCCTCGAAGCCGGCGGGATAGTAGAATTTGAAGATACCGTGAGGTTTGACGTCCACGATCCCCTCTTCCACTAGCCTCTCAAGATGATATCCGAGGGCCCTCTTTGTCAGCCCGAGTCCCCTCATAATATCGCTGAAATGCTTGCCCGGATTCTGTATGATGAAATTGAAGATGTCGCATCTGTTCTTGTTAAAGAGTCTCCTCTCCTCGATCAATTATATCAGTCCCCGCACAAACCCTATCGGCAGGAAGTCATAAAAATGTTTTTCCCCGTTTTTCAGTATTGAGTATATCAATAGGTACCGCCGATATCTAATTTTTACCGGCATCGGCATTCCCCCTGGTCGGTCCGATCGATCGGAACCTCGGTGAACATCCTCACTTTTCTCTCCGGGCCAGGCCGAATTTGCACCATTGACAATATTTATATCAATACAATTCATTCGACTCTCCGGGTGATCCCGATCCCCTCAAGGCCATCCCGAGGGTGTATTACATGTGTTTCAGCATATCCATAAGCAAGGACATCGATTATGTGCAGCGACGGTTCAGAGCCGTTTTCCCCGATCCTGCCGATTTCGAGCCCATCTACCACGTTTCCGCATTCACGCTTCCCTCCCTCCCGGTGATATCGGGAGAGAATTCGGAAGAGATTCTACTCTATGCCTGGGGGCTCATCCCCCGATGGGCAAAGGGGGTCGAATATGCGGAGGGCATACGAAGGAAGACGTTCAATGCCAGAGCCGAGACGATGTTCGAGAAGCCGTCATACAGAGCATCGGCCCGGGACAGGAGGTGCCTCGTTCTGGCCGATGGGTTCTATGAATGGCACGAGGCGGGCGGTCGAAAATATCCGTATTATGTCCATCTGAGGGATGGTGCCGCTTTCGCCATTGCTGGACTGTGGGATTCTTGGACGGGAGGTCCGGGCGGGAACGAGGTCAAGACCTTCTCCATCATCACGGTGGAGGCCAATGCCCTCCTGGCGAAAGTGCACAACACGAAAAAGAGGATGCCCGCACTTCTTCATCAGGGGGATGAACGGGGATGGTTGGATGCATCCCTGGCAATGGAAGATATCGTTTCCATGGTAACTCCCTTCGAGGATGATGCGATGGAAGCATACCCGGTCTCGAGGCTCATACTTGGGAAGGGAGGCGGGACGAACGTTCCCGAGGCCCGGAAGAGATTCGATTACCCCGAGCTTCGGACAACCCAGGCAACGTTATTCTGAGAGAACCAGATCCAGCGCGTTTTCAGTATCTTTCAGATGATGTACGATCGAGTATCTACAAAAATACGGCTCCTTATCCGGCATGCGGGGGCACGTCGGCAAAACGTATATAGGAAGTTATTATCGGTAACCGATAATGTCGGAAGAAGAGGAGCTCATATTCGGGGAACTGGGTAAACAGGAGGCTACGTCCCGTTTTATACGCGTGGCCAGGAACTTCATGTACACGGGTGCGCTGAGACTCGCCGTCATGAGATGCCTCTGGACGGGAGAGATCCACGGCCAGGCTATCGTGCACCGCATCGAACGGATAACCGGAGGTGAATGGATTCCCAGCCCCGGGTCGCTTTACCCGTTACTGCAGGAAATGGTGGATCACGGCACGATAGAGAGGAGGGACTGCGGGCGATTGGCGGTCTATTCTCTGACACCCTTCGGCAGGACGCTCTACGAAGCGGTGGCGGAGGATATTCGAGACCACCTGGATTTCATCCGGTGGATGGTAATGGACCCGTTCAAAGATGTGGGTGATGCAGGCGATACCGAAGATTCCGAGGATAGCTGCGATACCGAAGATATACGTGGGTTGATCGGTACAGAGGAGATGAATACTTGAGCATGATGAAGGGTTACGGAAGGGCGGTAACGAGGCATCCATGGGTCTTCATATCCGTTATCGTGGCATTGACGCTGGTGATGGGATATTTCGCCTCCAAGGCAGAGATCTCGTCCAGTGAACACGATTTCGCCCCGGACAACGAGGTGGCGGTGGCCAATGACAAGATCATGGAGGAGTACGGACAGCAGGCGGATTCCTTCACGGCGGTCCTCGTGTCCGAGGAGAACGTTCTCGCCCGGGAGTCGATGATAAGCATGCTCGAACTGGAGGAGGAGCTCATGGGCTCCGACGTGGCGAAGGCCATCGAGCGTACCCCGGACAATCCCACCGGGATCACCTCGCCCGCCAACATCATTGCCCAGAGCGCATACTTTCTTGGATCCATGGAACGGATAATGACGATATTTCACGGTCAGGGAAGCGGGGATGATGGAAACAACGGGAACAAGGGCAATGATTCCGGAAACGAAACCAAATACGATCACAGAAACGATGCCGGGGGAGATGATGAACACGGCAACAGGGACGGAACTGCTTGTCGGAGCGATGAGGGATCGGAGGGTAACGGCAGTGGCCCGGAAGGGGGAGAAAGCGGGTCGGCCGGCGATTCCATGTCCGGTATCCAGAGGGCGATCCTGGGACGATTGTTCACCCTTACCATAGAAGAGAGAAAGAACATATTCAACGGGGGCGAGGTGAAGTTGAACCTCACGGCCGAGCTGGGCATGAGCTTCAATATCACCTTCGAGGAGTACACTCCGGATATCCTGCCTCGTTACATAAACGGTTCTCCCTTCGGGGCAGCCCTCCCCTTCCTTCTATCGAAGGATTATCTGGAGAGGGGTTCGCAGGAGAACACTGCCCGGTACTGCATATTCATGTTGAGTATAAACAAGAGCCTCGACGAGGATGACATGCTGGAGCATTCCAATGGTTTTCTCGATATCTGCGGAGAGGTGAGCGATGACCACGAAGGGCTGCGTTACCGGGCCTTTGCCGGTCCCCTCATAAACGATGCGATACTGAGCGCATCCGGCGAGAGCATGGCCCTGCTCATGGGTATAGCAATGCTGCTGGTCATCATCGTACTGGGCCTCATCTACCGCAGGGTGAGCGACACCGTTCTCAACCTGGTCTCGCTCGTCATGGCCATAATATGGACATACGGTCTTGGGGTCATACTGGGATACACCTTCAATCCCATACTGACAGTGGTACCCGTTCTCATCATCGGCCTTGGCATCGATTACGGTATTCACCTCACGGTCCGATACCGGGAGGAGGTCAACAACGGGGAGCCGGTATCCGCCTCTCTTGTAACTTCGATCTCGTTCGTGGGCTTCGCCCTCCTGCTGGCTACGATCACCACCATAATGGGGTTCCTGAGCAATCTCACGGCCCAGCTCGAGGCCCTGCGCCAGTTTGGGATACTGTGCGCGGCCGGTATCGTGGCCGCCTTCGTCATCATGATCAGTTTCACCCCGGCGGTGAAATGCATAACTGACGGCAGGAGGGAGCGCCTGGGCAAGCTCAAACGGAGGAAGGGGGGCAATGACCGATCATCAGGGAGGAATGACATTGGGGTCGAGGTCGATGGCGGAGACCGGAAGGGCCTGCTCCGGAGATTCGATCTTGGGCGCTTCTCGTCCCGACACCCCATCCTGATAATAGTGGTGGTGCTTCTTTTGACCGGTGGCGCCTTGACGGGATCCCTCCGTCTCAAGAGCCGTTTCGATTTCCGCGACTTCCTGCCCGAGGATATGGAGATGACGGAAACGTTGAACATATTCTTCGATGAGTTCAATTTCAGCCAGGAGGAAACATATGTTCTTATAGAGGGCGACGTGGCATCTCCGGACGTGTTCCTGGCCATAAGGGAGGTGGAGGACATCATAAACGGGAGCGAATACCGGGTTAGCTCGGAGTCCGTGAGATCTCCACTTCAGCTTGCCAAACAGCTTTCCGATCAGAACGAGAGGCGGTACGATCCGGAGGTGGGCGAGACTTGGGTGGAACATATCGACAGGAACGGTGATGGGGATCCCGATCCGGAAATAACCAGGGAGAACGTTACCGCACTGTATGACGCTCTCATGAAGGATCCGTCGAATCAGGCGGCCTTCGTGCTGCACGCCACCGACGGGAAGTACGACGGTATCGTTGTTAGAGCCCAGGTGAACTCCCGGAACAGCCAGAAGAACGCGGAGATAACCGAGGACATGGAGAGGGCCGGGGAACCCATGGATCGCTTTCTGGGGGGCGAGCTCGATCGAGTGATATCAACGGGCGGTCCCATAGTAGTACACGTGATAATGACCTCCATAAACGAGAACCAGGTACGATCGATAATCATAACCATGGTCATATCTTTGGCCATACTCACCACCCTCTACCTCGTGCTGAGGAAGAGTCTGCTCCTGGGCCTCGTCACCATCCTGCCGCTCATCTTCGTTCTCATATGGGGGACGGGGACCATGTATTACGTGGACATTCCCCTCAACGTGGTGACGGTGACCATCGGCGCCCTGACCATCGGATTGGGGGTCACCTACGGAATTCACCTGACCCAGAGGTTCTTGGAGGACATGGACCGGTACGACGATGCGGAGAAGGCCCTGAGCGTCTCGGTGAGACACACCGGCAAGGCCCTGTTCGGGGCCGCGGCAACCACCGTTGTGGGCTTCGGCATCATATCGCTCTCGATACTTCCGCCCCTGGCGCAGTTCGGCATAATAACGGCCATCAGCATAACGTATTCTTTCCTGGCGTCCGTGTTCGTGCTGCCTGCTTTCCTCTCTCTGTGGTACAGGGCCAGGGAGAAGGTGTGGAAGATGCTGTGATCCGGAGCCATGCGACAGATGCACACGTGATCGGGGAGGGCCAGGTACGGTATATCTGATCACGGGCCAACTATGTTTTGTGGAAACATATATGTATTATTAACACACATGTATGGTCAATGGCCGTGTTGCTCATTGATGAGGTACGGGTATTAGGATATGATGAAAAGATCGACATTAGAATCTGGAAAGTCAAGAAAGATGAAGATTACGATCACGGCCTGAAATATTCAATCAATTACCGGGTGTGGGACGGTATGAAATGGGTGGAGATATTCAGATATGATAATGGTCACAGAAGCGGCGATCATAGACACTTGTTCGAAAAGGTGGAACCGGTAAAATTCACTTCCATAGGAGATATCTATCAGGAACTGATCGAGCTGATCGAAAGATATCGGGGTGAGATCGATGAAACTAAAATCCATGGAAATATTGGTAATGAACAGTAAGCAATACTCGAAACACCTTGATGAGATCGTAGCGTCGGGTAAGAAGAGCAAGCACAGCCTCGTCCTTGGAAAGTACGAGGACCTGATGAGAATATTGACGAAGGAACGGCTCAGACTCCTTCGGGTGATTCATGATCGAAGACCCGGATCGATCTCGGAATTGGCCCGGATCCTCGATCGCGATCGAAGGAATGTGGTATCCGATCTGAATTATCTGGCAGGTTTCGGCCTGGTGGAAATCGAGAATATCGAAAGCGACCACATATACAAGAAGATGCCGACCGTCAATTTCGACGAGATATTCATTCGTGTGGATATGGAATGCTGATCTCTACAAAGAAATGTACGACACGACAAACCACTTCGACAGATTGGGAGAATCTTGAAAAGAGAGCAAAAGAAACAACTATTCTACTTAGGGTATTTCAGAACCTCACCGGCTCCCTGAACTCGCCGAACACTTCCCGAAAGACATCCGCGATCTCTCCCACCGTGGCATAGGCCCTCACCGCCTCGATGATGTAGGGCATGAGGTTTTCATCTCCGTAAGCCTTCTCCCGCAACACGGCAAGCGCCTTTTCAACCGCCTCCCCGTCCCTCTCGTTCCTGACCGCATCGAGACTCGCTATCTGCTGGCCGGTCTTCTCCCTGTCGTATTCGTGATATTCCACCGCCCTCTCCTCCTCGTCGATGCGGTATTTATTTACACCCACCTTCACTATCTCGCCGGACTGAATCTTCTTCTCGGTCTCGTAGGCCTGCCTCGATACCTCGCTCTGTATGTACCCTTCGGAGATGGCCTTCACTATACCGCCCCTTTCGTCCACCTCCTCCATGCAGGTCCGGAACCTCTTTTCGAACTCGCTGGTGAGGGATTCCACGTAGTAGGAACCGGCAAGGGGGTCCACCGTGTCCGCTAACCCCATCTCATCCACCAGGATCTGCATGGTCCGCAGCGAGAGCAGGGCCGCCTTCTTGGATGGTATCGTGTATGCCTCGTCGTACGAGCAAAGGGCCATGGTCTGCGTGCCGCTCAATGCCGATATCAGTGCGTAATAGGCCCCCCGGACGATGTTGTTCTCCGGCTGCTCTATGGTAAGGCCGCCGCCCCCTCCGCCGGCGATCATCTTCATCTTCTGGGCCCGGGGATTCTCGCAGCCGTAATCGCCCCTGACTATCTTCGCCCATAATCTCCTGGCGGCCCTGAACTTGGCTATCTGCTCGAAGAAATTCCCGTGTATGTCGAAGTTGAACGACAGTCTGGCGATGAATGAGTCGGGATCGAGTCCTCGCTCCAGGACGTTGTCTATGTAGGCCTTGGCGATGGCATACGCATACGCTATCTCCTGTACCGGGTTGGCGCCGGATTCCCTTATGTGATAACCGCATACGCTCACCGGGTAGTACATGGGGACATTGTTGGCGCAGAACTCTATGGTGTCGGTGACGAGCCGGATGGACGGGTCCACCGGGTATATCCAGGTACCCCTTCCGATGAATTCCTTGAGGATATCGTTCTGGGCGGTTCCTCGCAGGTCCCCGAGCGGCACGCCGTGTTTCTCGGCGATGACGAAGTACATGGCCATGATGACGGAGGCCATGGAATTGATGGTGAGGGACACACTTATTTTGTCTATGGGTATCCCCTCGAAGGCGATCTCCATGTCCCGAAGGCTGTCTATGGCCATCCCCACCCTGCCCACCTCGCCGTATGCCCTGGGATCGTCCGAATCGAGGCCGAGCTGCGTGGGAAGGTCGAATGCCACGTTGAGCCCCGTCTGACCCTGTGAGATGAGGTACTTGAACCGCTCGTTGGTCTCCCTTGCTGTGGCGAAGCCCGAGTACTGCCTCATGGTGAAGGGCCTTGCCCGGTACATGTGCTGGTGTATTCCCCTGGTGAACGGAAATCTTCCGGGGTCTCCCACGTCCATTTCGTATTCCTGGCCTTTCACGTCTTCGGGTCCGTATACTGGCTTGACCTCGATACCCGACTCGAGAATGACGTCCTTTATCTTTACAAGCGGCCTAGGCATGGCGGTCACCGACCCTGGAATTGATGAAATCCACGATATCCCCGAACTTCGATCCAGTGGGGAATATCCCTTCTATCCCCAGTTCCCGGAGGAATCCGAAATCCCTTCGGGGGATGTTCCCGCCCACCATAACGACCACGTCGTCCATATTGCTTTCATCCAGTTTACGTACGAGGGCCCCGGCAAGGGGCTTGTGCGCGCCGGAGAGGATGCTCAGGCCTATGACGTTGACGTCTTCCTGAAGTGCCGCCTCCACGGTCTCTTCCACGGTCTTGTGAAGCCCCGTGTAGATCACCTCGAATCCCGCGTCGATGAGGGCCCGTACCACCACCTTGGCCCCCCTGTCGTGGCCGTCCAGGCCCGGCTTGGCTATCAATACCCTTGTAGGAATAGGATCACCTTCGATTGTGTTAAAGTCCCAGCTGTCTTGCGATTATATCCTGAAGTATCTCGGAAGTCCCTCCTCCGAACAGCAGGAAGCGGGTGTCCCGATAGTACCTGGATACGGCATATTCATTGGAATAACTGTAGCTTCCGTATATCCTGGTGGCCTGGTCGGCGGCCCGGCATGCCACCTCGGAGACGAAGTACTTGGCCATGGAGGCGGCAAGGAGCGCGTTCTCGCCCCGGTCGATCATGCGTGTGACGTGGTCGATGAGATGTCGGGAGGCCTCCATCTCCGTGGCCATGGTGGCTATCTTCATACGTATGGCCTGGAACTTCCCTATGGGCTTTCCGAACTGCACCCGTTCCCCCGCATATCGGAAGCTGTCGTCGTAGGCGGCCCGGGCCAGTCCCAGGCTCAGGGATGCGGTCATGACCCTTATCTGGGCAAGGATCCTCATGAGATTGCCGATCCCCCTTCCCTCGCCGCCGAGCCGGTTCTCGAGGGGTATGCGAACATTGTCGAACGCCACCTCCGATATCACCGAGGCCCGGGTCCCGATCTTGTCGAACTTTGGGGAGATGGAAACTCCATCGCTCTTCCGATCTATCAGAAAGAAGTTCACGCCCCGTATCCCCTTTGACCTGTCGGTCTGGCACAGCACGGTGAACATGTCCGCCACCGGGGCGTTCGTGATCCACGTTTTCATTCCGTTAATCACGTAACCGCTGCCGTCCATCTCCGACGTGGTGCGTATTGCCGTGAGATCGGTCCCGGCGTCCGGTTCCGTGAGGGCAAAGGCTGCCACCTTCTCACCGCGCAGGGCCGGTTTCAGGTATCTCTCGTGATGCAGCTCGTTGCCGTACTCGTAGATGAAATTGGTGCCCATGAGCGCCTGCATGGCAGTTATGGCTCCCAGGCTCATGGAACCGCGCGCTATCTCCTCGCACATGATGTTGTAAAGGGTGGTGTTGCCTCCGCCCCCGCCCACCTCCGGTGGGTACCGTATCCCGAAGGCCCCGATCCTCGCGAGTTTCCGGAACAGCTCGAAGGGGAATTCCTCGCGGTCGTCGATATCCTTGGCAACGGGGATTATCTCCCGGTCAACGAATCGGGCAATGACGCTGCGGAGGAGCTCCTCCGCTCCCTTGCCTATGAGGGGTTTGCCGTCATTCTCGTCCAGTAGGGTTCTTGTCATCGTGGCACCGACTGCCGGTCAAGGCCAAGTGTTATCCGTTAATTTGAATGTAAGGTTGTTTATATATCTTTTTCTCAGCGAAATCGTGAGGGGAATATCAGGGGATGTGGGGAAAATGGTAGACTGTAATAACCTTTCGATAGACTCTCTTTGGTAGGAGGTGCTCGTTACCCCCCCCAGCCAAACGCCTTTGGGCGCAACTGCATCGCCCGGAAGGTGTTCCGTGCGATCCCGGTAGCGGGGGGGGGAGCAGGGGTGGATTACGCGCATATCCGTAGGAAACCGCAGGTTTTCGAGGATTCAGGTGTATCTTTGATGCACCGGGGTCTGCCAAGTAACGCCTTGGCAGTCCAGCTGTGCCCGAAGGGTGCAACGAGGCGAAGCGGGAACGAGCCCGACACAGTATACACAAATAACTATACAACTTATGTGATGGACGAGGACCCTCGTGGTCGGCAATTGCCGACCCATGCGGCCGGCGGCCGCTTCTTATTTTGCCTCTCGTGTATCTGTAAAAGGGGCTGTATGGCTTGCGCACCAAGCCCTTTTACTGAAGAGAACTCATCTAACGACACTTTCGGATATGCAATAACCATCGATCCCTAACTCTCACTGTTTTTTCCTTCCATACTCTTACTTTCCCGTCCGCACGCAGGACAATATAATAATATCATTTCTCCATTAACCTCCAATATAATCCATTTTTACCATGCCATCGGAGTGATATCGATGAAGATAGGGATCGACGTAGGCGGCACATTCACTGATTTTCTCCTGGCCGAGGATGACGGAACTTCGAGTATCTTCAAGGTCCTGTCAACCCCCCGGGACCCTTCCATCGGCCTTCTGAACGGCCTTGGGGAGATGGCTGACAGCAAGGAAAAACCTCTCGCGGAATTCATCAAGGACGTCGATATAATCGTCCACGGCACCACGGTCACAACCAATGCGGTCCTGACGTACAACGGGGCGAAGACGGGTCTCCTGACCACCAAGGGCCTGCGGGACGCCCTGGAGATGAGGAGGGGTATCCGCGAGGAACAGTACAACAACAGGTACACCAATGTTGAGCCCCTGGTCCCGAGGTACCTGCGGCATCCCATAGAGGAGAGGTTGGACTATCGAGGGGAGGTCATCACGGAGATGAACGAAGATGACGTGCATGCCGCGGCGGAGCTCTTCGTGAAGGAGGGTGTGGAAGCGGTGGCGATATGTTTCATGAACTCCTTTTCGAACAGTGGGCACGAGGAAAGGGCTGCCCGGATCATATCGGAAGCGATGCCTGGTAAATATCTGACCATATCGAGCGAACTTCTGCCCTCAATAAGGTTCTACGACAGGATCAGCACCACCGTGCTCAACAGCTATGTCGGCCCCATACTCCGTAGCTATCTTCTGAGCCTCACGGAAAAGCTCGACGTCATTGGATTCGAGGGAGTCCTTCTCATCATGCAGTCGAACGGGGGCGTGATATCCCCCGAGATCGCCATGGAGAGGGCTGCGGTAACCCTTCTGTCAGGTCCCGCCGCTGGGCCTGTGGCAGGGATCGCCTACACCTCCATACAGGGATACGACGACTGCATCACCGTGGATATGGGGGGCACGAGCTTCGATGCGGCGCTAATCCGGAACAGGACGCCCCTGGTGACGACGGAGGGTGAGATCAACCGCCTGAGACTGGCCCTTCCCATGCTCGGCATAGTCACCATCGGGGCAGGCGGCGGCAGTATCGGATGGCTCGACGAGGGCGGCCTCCTTCGCATGGGCCCCCGGAGTGCGGGCTCTCTCCCCGGTCCCGTTTGCTACGGCAGGGGAGGCGAGCAGCCCACCTGCACCGACGCCGATCTGGTACTGGGCTATCTCAACAAGGATTACTTTGCCGGGGGAAGGATGCCCCTGGACCGGGAAAAGGCCATATCGGCCATACGGGAAACGATCGCTGACAGAATGGGATTGAGCGTGGAGGACGCGGCAGCCGGCATGTACTCCGTCATCAACACGAACATGGCCTCCGGTGTGCGCGAGGTGTCCGTGAAGAGGGGCTACGATCCCAGGGAGTTTCCCCTGGTGGTTGCCGGAGGGGCCGGGCCCATTCACGCCTGCGAGATCGCCAGGGAGCTGGAGATCCCGGTCATAATCGTTCCGAAGGAATCCTCCATATTCTGTGCTGCGGGGATGCTGATGAGCGACCTTAAGCACGATTTCGTGAGAACCTACGCTGTTCGCTTCGACCGGGCCGACATGTCCGTGTTCCGGGGTATCTTCGAGGAGATGGAGAAGGAGGGGACCCGGCTCCTGAGTTCGGAGCACATACCCCGGGAGCGGGTGGAGTACCGTTTCGCACTGGACCTGAGGTACGTCAAGCAGTACCACGAGGTTACCGTCCCGGTGAGCCGGGAGGAGGTAGAGAGCGCTGATATCGCTTCCATGATGGAGAAGTTCCACCCGGAGCACAACCGCCTGTACGGATACTCTCTCGAGAAGGAGGGAACGCCCGTGGAGCTCATCAACATGCGCCTTAGCTGCATAGGGAGGACCGACAAACCCAGATTCATCCAGGAGGAGTACTCCTCCCGCGACCCTTCCGGTGCCCTGAAGGAGTCACGGCGCGTTTACATCCCGAGCGCCAGGCGGCACGAGAGAACGAACGTCTATGACGGCTACGGTCTCAGGTACGGCAACCTGGTGGACGGGCCTGCCATAATCGAGCAGGTGAATACCACCACGTTCGTCACCCCGGAATACCGGATGGCCGTGGACAGGTATGGAAGCTACACGCTGTTCCTGAAATCACGTGAGGATGAGTTCCTAGGGAGGGTGCTGCAATGAGCGAGAGAGGCGATGCGGGGGGCGCCGACATGGGAAACGGGAAAGATATCACGACCCAGGCGATAATGGAATGCGATACAGACAAGACCGATAATATCGACAAGATACTGGTCTCCGTGCTGCAGCGAAGGTTCAAGTCCATCACCGAGGAGATGAGCATAGCGCTTGCGCGGACCACCCGTTCCCCCATCCTCTGCGAGGCCAAGGACTTCGTCACCGGTCTTTATGACGCCAGGGGGAAGATGCTGGAGCAGACGGAGAACCTGCCCATACTCTCCTTCTCCCTCGGCCCGGTATGCGAGTACATCGTGGACTATTTCGGGGACGAGATATACCCCGGGGACGTCATCTTCCACAACGACGTTTTCTCCATGGGGAACCAGAACAACGACGTTGCGGTATACAAGCCGATCTTTTACCATGGTACCCTGGTGGCCTGGGCTGCGTGCAAGGGTCATCAGGCCGATATCGGAGGAGCCGTGGCGGGAGGCTACAATCCCAATGCCACCGAGGTCTGGCAGGAAGCTCTGAGAATACCGCCTGTGAAGGTGTACGAGAGGGGCAAGCTCAGGAGGGATGTGTGGGACCTGATATTCGCCAACATTCGATACGACATAGTGAAGGAGGACATGAGGGCGGAGATAGGCAGTTGCGTGGTGGGTGAAAGGGGGATACTCGCCCTCTGTGAGAAGTACGGCCTCGACGTCTTCGAATCCCACAAGAACTACCTTTTCGATGCCACGGAGAGGATGATGAGGGCCGAGATAAGGACCATACCCAACGGGGAGTACCGCGGGGAGGCCAACGTGTACTACGACGGCAGGCATCCGGGCTCCCGGTTCAAGATACGTGTGAAGATTACGGTAAGGGACGAGGAGATGGTATTCGACTATTCGGATACGGACCCCCAGACCAACGGTTTCGTGAATGGTACCTATACGTCCTCCGCCTCGGCGACCATGCTGACGTTCCTGCAGATGGTCAATCCCAACATGCCCCACAACGACGGGATGATAAGGCCGCTCTCCATAATAATCCCAGAGGGCACAATACTCAATGCCTCCTACCCCAAGGCCACGACCTTCGGGAACCATCTGTGTCCCCCCAATGCCGACGCCATAATAAGGGCCCTCTCGAGCGCCATACCGGAAAGGATAACCGCTGGGTGGAATCAGCTGCTGTGCGGTCTTACGACGGGGACCGATCCAAGGAAGGATACAAAGTTCGTGGACATAGTGTTCCTTGGATTGAAGGGGGGTTCGGGAGCCACCGACGGGGTGGACGGTTACGATCACATCGGGATGATAGATGCATCCGGAGGGGTGCTGGACCAGGACTACGAGATGTTCGAGCAGCAGACGCCGCATCTCCTTTTGGAGCACGAGTACTGGAAGGATTCCGCCGGCGCGGGGAAGTATCGGGGCGGTCTCGGCATAATCACGAAATTCAGGATCGGCTCGGACGATACCAACGTCGTCACGTTCGGCGACGGCGACGTGGAGCCCGCCTTCGGCCTTTTCGGGGGAAAGGGCTCCACCCTCAACAAGATAGACCTCATCTACCCCGACGGAAGGGTTTACCGGACGACGTCCAAGGACCTCGTGGAGAAAGTTCCCGAGGGCACCGTGTGGTACCAGGAGGCGGGAGGAGGGGGCGGCTACGGCGATCCTTTCCTCCGGCCAGCCGCCAAGGTGGCACAGGATGTCAGGAACGGTATAATGTCCGCGGAGATGGCAAGGAGGGATTACGGCGTGGTGGTGGACGATAAGAAATTCGAGGTGGATGAGGCGGAAACGGAAAGATTGAGAAAACGATAGGTTTCAGGGTGTTGAAAATGGCAAAGGGATTTCTCGATGGACTGGTGGTACTGAGCGTCGAACAGGCCATGGCCCTTCCGTACTGCACGTGGCGTCTGGCCATGGACGGGGCCCGGGTGATAAAGGTCGAGCCGCCCCGGGGGGACCCCAACAGAAAGGTGGGTCCAGAGGTCCTGGGGGAGAAGGACATGTGCACTCATTTTCTGCCCATGAACGCCGGAAAGGAGGCCATAACCCTAAACCTCAAGAGCCAGCAGGGCCAGAGGATGCTGGGCGAGATTATAGAGAAGCTCGGCGTGGACGTGTTCGCCTGCAACCAGATCCCCTCGAGCTATCATCGGCTCGGGATTGACCATGAGCGGCTCCGCAGTTTCCGCGAAGACCTGATCTGGCTCGGGATATCCGGTTTCGGTCCCGAGAGACCCGAGGCGGCATACGACCCGATGATACAGGCCTATACCGGCATGATGGACACCAACGGCCCCCCCGGAAGCGGACCTCTGAGATTCGGCATTTCCATCGTGGACATGGAGACGGCGAACCAGGGGTACTGCGAGGTCATGAAGTCCCTTCTGCACAGGGAACGCACCGGGAAAGGACGAAGGATAGATCTGGCTCTGGCCGAATGCGCGCTGTCGCTCCTATCGTTCCCGCTCTCTGCCGCAAGCATGGGCGAGAAGCCTCCCAAGACGGGGAATCAGCATCCCACCTTCGCCCCGGTGGACGTCTATCCGACGAGGGACGGCCACGTTTCCATTGCCGTTGGCAACGACTCACAGTGGAAGACAATCACCCGATTTCCGGGATTCGAGGAGCTCGACAGGGACGAATATGGCACGAATGCGGGACGGAAGGGGAACAACGACGAGCTCACGTGCGATATCTCCCGGATAACCGCCGGCCGTACCATGAACGAACTCGTGGAGCTTTTCAGGAGCGCGCGCATTCCCATCTCCCGGGTGAATCGGCTGGAGGATATCTTCGAGGACCCGTATCTGGGCTCCCGGCTGACGGAGGTGGTGGATCCAATTACGGGAAATACCATGCTTGTCGCCCCGCCGGCCACGAAGGCCACCGTGGCGGACAGGATAGCTTTCCCGCCCAGACTCGGTGAGCACAACGAGAGGATATACGGGGATCTGGGGTATGATGTGGAGGAGCTGCGGAAGGACGGCGTGATATAGACCTTCCCTTCTCTTGTCATCCGATGTGCACGGTGCACCGGAAGAGATCGTGTGTCCATTATCGCCACTTCGCTCTATATTGCAGTAATCTTTATGTGTATCCGGCCTGTTATATCACAAACCAATATAGGCGATAACGGTGGAACCAATGAATCTCGAAAGTTTCCATTACCGGGAGCCGGAAACACTGGCTGAGGCTATATCCGACCTCGAGGGATCGGGACCGGATCCCCGCATCAAGGCCGGAGGAACTGCCCTGGTACCACTGATGAAAATGGGATTGGTCAGGCCGAGCGAGATAATCAATGTGGCGAGGATCCCGGAACTTCACTTCATCGATTTCGACGAGACCGAGGGTCTCTGGATCGGTGCCGCGGTAAGCCTCCATTCCATCCGATCCTTCCCGATTATTAATGAACTGTATCCCGCTCTGGCGGAAGCGGCGGGCTTCGTATCCGCCCATTCCATGCATTATCAATCTACCCTGGGCGGCAACGTTTGTCAGGACAGCAGATGCAGCTATTACAACCAGTCGAGGGATTGGAGATCGAGAAGGCCGGCCTGCTTCAAGGCCGGTGGAGATATGTGCCATGCAGTATCGGGCGCATCGAGATGCTCGGCGGCATACCGGGGGGACCTTGCCCCCGTGCTGATAGCTTTGGAAGCCACCGTTTCGGTCATGGGCCATGGGGGAAGGAGGGAACTCCCCGTGGCCGAACTGTTCACGGGACGTGGTGACAGGCCCAATTCGCTCCGTTCGGACGAGATAGTGACCCATCTCGGCATCCCCTATCCAAGTAAGGGCACGGTCTGCGTTTACGAGAAGGCCAGGATCCGTAACTCCCTCGATTATCCCATAGCCGGCGCCGCAGTATCGGTGAGATGCTCACCCGATGGGACCTGCCTGGACGCAGTGGCGGTGCTCACGGCCCTCGGCTCCGGACCGATTGTGGTTGGCGCCGAGGAATTGGACCTCGCAGGGGACGTACCCGATCCCGTCAGATGCCTGAGAGCATCGGAAATGGCGGCGAGGAAGGTTCATCCGGTAGACAATATGGAAAGCACTGCAGCTTATCGGCGCAAGCTTGCTGCCAGGCTGGTGTACCGGGGCCTGACGAGGGCGCTCGGAGCGAGCGAGGAGGGGGTGTGATCATGAGGCTCAGGGACCTGCAACTGAACATCAATGGTGAGCTACATATACTCTCGGTTCCGTTGGAAAGGACGCTCATCGAGGTACTTCGGGACGACCTGGGGCTCACCGGGACGAAATCGGGCTGCGATACGGGAGAATGCGGCGCCTGCACAGTGCTTCTGGACGGCAAGCCATACCGCTCGTGCATGCTGCTTGCAGTCGAGGCAGAAGGAAGGAAAATGATCACCATCGAGGGTCTCGGTGCCGACGGGGAACTGCATCCCGTCCAGAAGAAGTTCATCGAGCACCAGGCGATCCAGTGCGGTTTCTGTTCTCCCGGCATGATACTGACCGCCGTTTCGTTCCTCGCGGAGAACCCGGAGCCGACCGAAGACGAGGTCAGGAGTGCCATCGGCGGGAACATATGCCGCTGTACCGGCTATCAGAAGATCGTGGAGGCGGTGCTGGCGGCCGCGGAGGAAATGAAGGTGGCGGAGATGGAGGAGGAGGAGATGGAGGAGGAGGTAGAGAAGGAAAGGATGAAGGAAGCGGATAGCGTGGAGGAGGCGGTAGAATGACGGGGGTGGGGGAATGAGCGGGGAGTCCCTTATCGGCAAGAGCATACCGAGGATCGACTCGGTATCGAAGGCCACGGGCCAGGCTCTCTATACCGCCGACCTGACGCTGCCCCGAATGCTGCACGCCAAGGTTCTGCGCAGCCCGCACCCCCATGCCCGAATAATCGACATCGACACATCGGAGGCAGAAAAGCTGCCCGGCGTCAAGTCGGTGATCACCGGCATGGACACCCACGGTGTGAAATGGGGTGTTTTCCCGTATACCCAGGACCACGAGATGATACCCCGGGACAAGGTTCGTTTCGTCGGCGAGGAAGTGGCGGCCGTGGCGGCGGAGACCGAGGACATAGCAAGGACGGCCCTCGGGCTCATCAATGTGAAGTATGAGGAGCTTACCCCCGTGTTCGATCCTGCCCGGGCCATGGAGCCCGGGGCCCCGCTGGTCCACGAGGAACACGGCAGCAACATAAACGTTCACGTGAACATAGATGTGGGAGATGTGGATGCGGCCTTCGGGGAAGCCGAGATAATCCTCGAGGACACCTTCACGTCCCAGGGCGAGACGTATGCCATGATGGAACCCTATGCGGTGGTGGCCAATTACGATCGGGACGGTTATCTGGACCTGTGGATACCCAATGCGGGCCCTCACGTTCGGGCCAAGGCGCTGTCCAACCTGCTGAAGCTTCCGCTGAACAAGGTCCGGGTGCGAAAGATAACCATAGGCGGTGCCTTCGGGGGCCGCTCGGAGGTCTCCCCCAGCGATATGGTCTGCGCCCTCCTGGCCATGAAGAGCGGACGGCCGGTGAAGCTGGTCCTCACGAGGGAGGAGACATTCACCTCCACGAGACAGGTACACGATATGAAGGTGCACCTCCGTACCGGCGCCGACGAGAACGGCATCATAATCGCACGGGACGTGAAGGTAATATACGACGGGGGGGCCTATTCCAGCACGGGTCCCATAGCTACGTCGGTGCCCTTCTACGTCTACGAGGAGGCCTACAAGCATCCCAACGTCCGGTACAACGGCTACCGCGTGTACACGAACAAATGCCCCAGGGGGATGTACGCCCATCACGGGAGGGCCTACCAGGTTGCAATGTCCACCCACATGGACATGGTGGCCGATAGGCTGGGTCTGGACCCCATGGAGGTCCGCCTTCGGAACGCCCTTCGATCCGGCGATCATACCGCCACCGATTCGGTGATAACGAGCTGCGGCCTTTCCGAATCCATCGAGCTGGCGGCCGAGATGTCCGATTGGAAGAAAAAGCGGGGCAGGCTCCCGCCGATGAGGGGCATCGGAATGGGCAGCATGGGCATTATGTGCGGTTTTCCCATGGGCTTCCGCTCGGGCTCCACCGCCTTTCTGAGGATGAACGAGAGCGGACAGGTCACCCTATTCACCGGAATGGTGGACAACGGCCAGGGCAACGAGAACATGGCGGTGCAGATCGCGGCCGCAACCCTCGGGATACCCGTAGAGATGGTCAACCTCGTCAATGCCGATACGGAGCTCACGGGGCACGACCCGGGGGCGTATTCGCAGGCAGCCACCTTCGTTGGAGGCAACGCCATAATGCGCGCGGCCCAGGACGTGCGGCGGCAGGTGCTGGAGGCTGCGGGGGAGATGATGAAGACCGATCCGGAGAACGTGGATATCACCGACGGCTGGGTGCACCTGAGATCGGATCCCGAAAAGAGATTCTTCATTGCGAGGGCAGCGAGATATGCCATGTCCAAGGCCAGGCATATCGTTGGCAGGGGCTCCTATTTTCCCAAGATAAGCACGGACCGCGAGTGGGTGGGGAATCCCCGCGGACAGATGGCCGGGACCTACAGCTTCAACACGGTGGTGGCGGAGATAGAGGTGGATCCGAATACAGGCAAGATTTCGCTAGTACACGTCTGGGCGGCCCACGACTGCGGCAGGCCCATCAATCCGGCCACGGTGGAGGGGCAGATACAGGGTGTCGTCGAAAGGGGCGGCGTGGGGACGCTGATGGAAAAGATGGAATGGAGCGGCGGGGACATGCTCAACGCCAACCTCCTGGATTACAAAGTGCCCCTGGCAACAGACATGCCGGAGATGGACATCGAGCTCATCACCACCGAGGACCCGGAAGGACCATTCGGCGCCAAGGAGGGCGGCCTCACGGCATCCATGAACGTGTACAAGGCGATTTGCGCGGCGTTCCACGATGCGACGGGGGTCTGGCTCAGGGAGCTGCCCTTCACGCCCGAGAAGGTACTGGCGGCGCTGGCTGACAGAAAGAGATGATGTGCCAGGAGAACCGTTGGCCACGACGGAGAAGAATGAAGATGGGGGACGGATTCCGATGAAAGTGGAAAGGATAGATCATATCTGTATCGCCGTCCGGGACCTCGATACAGCAAGGAAGAGATACGAGGAGGACCTGGGATTCGAGCTGGACACCCTCTACACGGCTGAATCGGAGATGATAAGGGTCGCAAGGTATTACGTGGACGAGGTAGCGCTGGAGCTCATGGAGGCGACGTGTCCCGAGAGCGAGGTGGCAAAGTTCATCGAAAGGCGCGGCGAGGGATTCTTTCTGATATCGTACCGTGTGCCGGACGTGGAAGAGGCGCTGTCCGAGCTGAAGGAAAAGGGGCGAACGCTTATCGACGAGAGACCCAGGGAGCTAATGGGTAATAGATACGCCTTCGTGCACGGTCCGAAAGAGCTGAGCGGCGTTCTGACGGAGGTGCTGGACGGGGAGTTCGAGGCGGGGGAGGAATAGAGGATCTTCGACAGACCGATATAATCATTCGGCAACAGGGAACGCGGGACTCGTTGTCTGAATAGCACAACTGCCTCGCCCGGATGGTGTTAAAGTCATATCGAGGTCCGTGGAGGATAGGATGGAAGTTGGTGGAAGGGCCGTGGAGGTGGTCCCGCTGTGGAAATATTTGATGTGGGAGGTGAGTCCTACCCCTTTTTGATTTGTTGACTCGTATTCAATATTGTCCAGAATGATCCTACAAGTCAGAATGATCCTCATATTCCTCCCCAAGTATATCTTCCCGGGAACTCCTCAACCTTCTTATAATCGCCTCATCGCTCGAATCCGATTGAGTGCATATCTGCCCTATCCTTGATCCCAGACACCTATAACGAACTCAACAGTCAAGAAGCACATCAGTTGGTATGGAATGGAGTTCGAGGGCACACCGAGGATATGAATGGATTGTTGGTGGGGAAATATAGAAAATAATATGAGATATAATATCAATACGACAGATCCCTCTTTTAAGCATGCTATGGAGATTATCCCGTGACCTTACAGTGTTCCAGATGCAGGGAAAAGATTGGATTTCGGGGCAAGTTTTGGTGCAAGAAATGCAAGGTCAATGTATGCGGGAATTGCATTGAGGTGGGGGAGAGATGTCATCGGTGCGAGGGGAAGGTTCGTTGTGATACAACTCTCATGACCGGCACGTTCATGACCCTATTGTTATTCGCAATAATCTTCCTGATCATTTCAATGTTCACAATGGAGGATACCGCTACCACCGACCCACTGGAACACAAGAACGTCGGAGAGATATATACATTTACAGGCATGATGGATGGAGACGCTGGGGTTCCAATATGGGGGAACGGTACAGACGGCAATATGACATGGCAAGCTGAGGATTCTTTCATACTGAAGGTGTGGAACGGCAATATTCTTGTGAACCTTTCCAATGAGACCGGATTTGAGACTGAGAACATTCGCCCTTACGGAGATCCTGTAACGGGGGAATACAATTGGAGTTATGAAGTGGGGGATCGAGTCAAGGTAATTGGTAACGTAAGCCTGAACGAGTCAGGAATTAAATACGTGGAGGCCTTGAACGTTACTGTTTTGAAGGATATGCCAGATATAATTGTCACACCTC